>JBKJHW010000104.1:0-31954 GCA_046598935.1 Vicinamibacterales bacterium
ATGGAAGTCGCCGGCCACGAAGTCGACATCGCTTACACGCCGGGTCACGCATGGCATCACATCAGCTTCTTTGTACGCAGCGCGAAGATCGCGTTTGTCGGTGACACGGCCGGCATCTGCCGGCCGAGCGGCCGTATCGTCTTGCCTCCCACACCGCCGCCGGACATCGATCTGGAGGCCTGGCGCACGAGCACGCAGCGGATTCTGTCGTGGAATCCCGATGTGCTGTTTCTCACGCACTTCGGACCGCAGGCTTCCCCCCGCGTGCATTTCCAGGACATGTGGAAACGCATGGACGACTGGAGCGGCAAGGTGCAGGCGACGCTGCGCCTTGAATTGACAGATGACGAACGCGCCGAGCGGTTCATGAAAGTCGTGACCGAGGAGATTGCGCGGTCGACCAACGCGGACGAAGCCGCTGCCTACGCGCGCGCGGGCCGCTTCGACTTCTCGTGGGCCGGCCTGGCGCGTTATTGGCGAAAGAAGCTGTCAGCCGGAGAAAGTAATGATCGAAAGAGATAGTGACGTTCTCGGCCTCGCCGCGTCGCACGCGGTCGAATATCTGGACCGCGTTGATGAGAGACTCGTCAAAGCGACGGCCACAAGCGCTGAGCTGAGGGCGGCGCTGGGTGTCGCCCTCACGAAAGCAGGCGAGCCGCCCGACGACGTGATCGACGGACTTGCGGCGGCCGGACTGGCCGGAACAATCGCGACCGCCGGCCCCCGATACTTCGGCTTCGTCGTCGGCGGATCCCTGCCTGCCGCCGTGGCCGCGGACTGGCTGGTGTCGGCGTGGGATCAGAACTGCGGCATTTACGCGTTGTCGCCGATTGTGTCGGTCGTCGAGGAGATCGCCGGCGACTGGTTGAAGCAGATTGCCGGACTGAGAAGTGATGCGAGCGTGGGATTTGTCACCGGCTGTCAGATGGCGAATTTCACGGCGCTCGCCGCGGCTCGGCATCGAGTGCTGCGCGACGCCGGCTGGGATGTCGAGGCGCGCGGGCTGCACGGCGCTCCGCCCGTTACCATCATCACGTCGGACGAATCGCATTACACGGTCTTCATGGCGCTGCGGCTGCTCGGATTCGGCGCGGGCAATGCCGTTCGGATTCCGACTGACGAGCAGGGCCGCATGCGCGCGGACGCGCTGAAGCAGGCGCTCGCGGCGGTCACGGGCCCCTGCATCATCTGCGCGCAGGCCGGCAACGTGAACACCGGCGCCTTCGATCCCATTGAGGAGATCGCCGACATCGTCGCTGCGCACCAGAAGAACGTGGAACCCGGAACGAGGAACGCGGAACCGGCAAGACCCTGGCTCCACGTCGACGGCGCGTTCGGCCTTTGGGCTGCCGCGAGCCCGGCCCGTGCGCATCTGGTTAAGGGCATCGACCGCGCCGATTCCGTCGCGAGCGACGCGCACAAATGGCTGAACGTGCCATATGACTGCGGCCTGGTGTTCACGAATCACCCGGAAGCGCACCGCAGCGCGATGTCGCTTGCCGCCGCGTACATTCAGGCCACGGACGTCGAGCGCGATCCGCATGAGTTCACGCCGGAAGAGTCGCGACGCGGCCGCGCCGTGCCCGTCTACGCGGCTCTGCGGTCGCTCGGAACCGGCGGTCTTGGCGATCTGATCGAGCGCAACTGCCGCCTGGCTGCGCGAATGGCCGCGAACCTTTCGCGACACCCCACGGTCCGGATCCTCAACGACGTCGTGCTCAATCAAGTGCTGGTGCGATTCGAGTCCGACGGGCGCGATGCCGATCAATTGACGAAAGATGTGATCGCGGGAGTTCAACTGGAAGGCACGTGCTGGCTCGGCGGCACCACGTGGCACGGCATGTCGGCGATGCGGGTTTCAGTTGCCAATTGGTCGACGACCGACGCCGACATCGACCGTTCAGCAGCAGCGATTCTCGCGGTGTTCGACGCGACGCGCGTTATTTAATCGTTTTCATCCGCGTGACGATCTCGCGAATTTTTCGCTGTTCGTCGCCGAACCGCGCCCAGTCACCGTCTGTGAGCGCCCGGTCCTGACGTTCGATCGCGGTCGACAACTCATCAGCGAGTTGAGCCAGCGTGAGGTTCGATGCGAGCGGGGATGCCGCCGGTGTCCCCGGAGCGCCCGTCGATGTTTCGACCACAGACGTCATCGTCGAATCCAGCTGGTCGGGTTCGAATGACGAGGCAATCGACGAGCCGAAGATCTGAACCAGCGCCCGTGTCAGCGTCTCGGCCATGACGATCTGATTGCCGTACGACACGATCACGCGCTTGAGCTGCGGAATACGTTTCGTGGATGACCCGAGATAGAGCGGCCGCACGTAGAGCAGCGACTCCTCGATCGGGATGACCAGCAGCGTGCCGAACGTCACCGTCGAGCCCTGCTGATTCCACAGCGTGATCTGCGGCGAGATCACCTGGTCCTGGTTGATCTTGGCGGCGATCTGCCTGGGGCCGTACACCACCGTCTGCTTCGGAAATCTGTAGGCGCGGATCTGCCCGTAGTGCTCCCCATCACTTCGCGCGACCATCCACGCCGCGAGGTTGTCCTTGAGCCGCGGCGTGAACGGCAGCATCTGGATGAACTCCGAGCGCTGCTCGCCCGGCAGTTTCATGATGGTGTAGTACGGCTGGATCGGCTGCGCCGCGCGCTCCGCAGTATCGACCGTCGGCACCTGCCACTGGTCTTCCTTGTTGTAGAAGACCGCAGGATTCGTCATGTGGTACGTCGCGTACACCGCCGACTGCATCGCGAAGATATCTTCGGGGTAGCGCACGTGCGCGCGCAGGCCGGCGGGCATGTCGCTCATCGGATGGAACAGCTTCGGAAACACGTTCGCGATCGTGAGCGCCAGCGGGTCCAGCGGCTCCGCCAGGTAGAACGTCGTCGTGCCGTTGTATGCATCGACGACGGCCTTCACCGAGTTGCGGATGTAGTTGATTCGCTGGTTCGACCCGTTGAGGATCGTCGCGGAGTACGGATACCGGGACGTTGCCGTGTAGCCATCCATCATCCAGAACAGCCGGCCCTCATCGATCACCAGATACGGATCGCTGTCGAACTCGATGAACGGCACGATCTCCTTCACGCGCTCGGTGATCTTGCGGTGGAACATGATCCGGCTGTCCGGGCGCAACTGGCTCGAAACCAGGATCTCCATGCTCGCAAAGCGCACTGCGAGCAGGAGCCTCCGCATGCGGCTGCCCACGGGCACGCCGCCCGTGCCCTGGTACGTGGTCGTGACGTTGTCGTCGCCGGACGGGTAATGGAACTCCGGCGTATTCGACTTCACGAGCACGTAGTTGCTCGATTCCTCGCCGAAGTAAATGCTCGGCTCCGTGATCGGCAGATCGACCGTCGACACCGGCGGGATGTTCTGCACGAAGAGCACCGGCAGGCCTTCGGTCGTGACCTTGTTCACCGGGCCGAGCGTCAGCCCATATCCATGCGTGAAGCTCAGCCGGTTGTTGACCCACGACTGATTCGGCAGCGATGACGGGTTGATCTCGCGCGCGGACAGCATGACCTGCCGCTGCTTGCCATTGATCTTGTAGCGGTCGTTGTCGACCGAGACGAAGTCGTAATACGTGCGGATCTCCTGGATCTGCGCAAATGTCTGCAGCAGCGGCACGTGATCCCACAGCCGCACGTTCTCGATCGTCTCGGCGTTGTTGACGATATCCCTGGCCGTCAACTCGGCGTCGCCGGTCAACTCGCGTTCGTCCACGTTGTTGACCGCGAAGGCCGCGCGCGTCGCGGCAATATTGTGCAGGATGTACGGCTGTTCCTTTTCCTGCTCGTTGGGCGTGACGACGAACGATTGAATGAAGCCGGTGTAGACGGTGCCGCCAAGAACAGCGACGACGTAGGTGGCGAGCGCGAGCGGAATGGGCCAGCGCTGCGACGCGATGCCGTTCCAGAAGGCGAGCACGCTGCCGAGGCTGAGGATCACGAGCTGCAGCCGAAGGACGGGAATCGTGCCTTGCACGTCGGCGTAGGAGGCGCCGAATGCGACCGCGCTCGAGTCGCCGGACGCCGCGGTAATCAGGGTGCGCGGGATATCGAGCCAGGCGCCCCACGCCATGAGCCCAAGGGCGAGCGAGCCGAGCCAGGAAAGATGGCGTCGCGCGCGATCACTGAGCTTGAGCGTGGGCCAGAAGGCGATGCCGTACCGCGGTGTCGCGCCGACGTTGCTGCCCATCAAATAGAAGAACGCCGCGCCGACAAGTGTCGCCATCGTGAGGAGCAGCGTCTGCTGGCGGATCGCGTCGAAGACCGGCAGCCGGAACACGTAGAACGACACGTCGTGGCCGAGCAGCGGATCCCGGATGCCGAACGGCACGGCCTTGAAGAACGAGATCCACATCATCCAGTTGCTGGCCGATGACACCGCCAGCATCACCGAAAGCACGAGCGCGGCGGCGCGCGCGAGCCGCTGTTCGTTCGGCGGGAAGCGCGCGATGAGCGCGTTGCCGTAGATGAACCCGTACGCGATCAGGAACGTCGCGATGAACACCACGCCCTGCGTCTTCAGCGACTTCACGAAGATGTCCGGGTAGCCCAGCTCGTGGAACCAGAGCCAATCGGTGTAGTAGATCGAGAAGGACGGGACCGCGAAGAGCAGGATTACGGCCAGCACGATCAGGCCCGTCAGGCCGCGCGAACGCATGGCGTGAGTTTATGAGCTATTCACCTTGGAGGCCATGGGAAAAACATTGGTGTCAGAGCTCTCGAAGTGCCGACGGAATTGGCAGTCGCGCGGCCCGGATCGCGGGAAAGACTCCGCCAAAGAAGCCCATTACGATGGCCATGATGAGCGCCTGAATCAGCAGCGACGGTGTGACGCGGAACGCGAACGCCACCTGGCTGAACGTCTGGAAGTTCATCGTCGCCGTTTGGTATCCGTTGAAGGCGCCGTACGCGAGCAGGCCGCCGGCCACGCCGCCGATGGTTGCGAGCACGAGCGATTCGCCGAGTACCGAGATCAGGACCGATACCGTGTTGAACCCGAGCGCGCGCAGCGTCGCGATCTCGCGCGTGCGCGTCGACACCGCCGTATACATCGTCAGGATGGCGCCGAAGATCGCGCCGAGGCTCATGAGGATGGCGATCGTGTAGCCGATCGACGTGATGAGCTGCGTCATCATCACCGACTGCGCCGCGTAGTACGCGCTTTCGCGATGCGCCTGCACTTCCAGCTCTTTGTTGGTCGACAGCCAGTCCTTCAGCCGGTCGAACGAGTCCGGCGAGTCCATCTTGATCAGTACCGATTGGTACGAGTTGCCTCGGCGGTACACGTTCTGGATCAGCTTGGAGTCTGCCCACAGCTCGGTTTCCGACGCCGTGCCGCCTGACTCGAAGATGCCGACGACCTTCAGCGTAAGCTGCCCTGATTTGATCTCGGAGTTCAGATCCAGCCCGCTGAACTGTCCGACGGCGCTCTTGCCGACGATGGTCTCGTTCGTGCCGAATGTGAACATGCGGCCTTCGGTGATCGTCACTTCGTCGCGCACCTGCAGCACCGTCGGCTCCACGCCGCGCAGCGGCACGTTGGCCGGCGTGCCCGTCGAACGCTTGTCGCGGTCGATGATCACGTACAGCTCGGCCGAGGCGACGGGCTTGTTGGCCTCGAGCTTGATGCCGGGCGCCTGTTTGATGATGTCGGTGGCAGGCCCGCCGAGGCCGCTCGTCATCTCCGAGTCGGCGCCCTTGCGCATCACGATGACGCGATCGGGCGCGCCCGCATCGGACATCGAAATTCTGAAGCCCTCGCCGATCGAGAGTACCGCGACAAAAACGATCACGACGCCCGCGATGCCGATGAGCGCGACGGCCGACGATCCGAATCGCTGCGGAATCGTGCGAATGCTGAGCATCGTGACGGCGACAGTCTGGGTTATCCACTTGAACATGATCTAGTTCCTCCGCAATGCGTCGGTAATGCGCAACCGCATCGCCGACGTCGCCGGCATCAGGCCGGACAGCGTGCCAAGCGTGAGACACAGCACGGCGCCGAGGATCAGATCCCTGGCGCCGATGGCGAACACCGGCAGGAACGCCGTGGCGAACCCGCCGACCGTGGTGACCGCAAGCCAGCCCAGACCGAGGCCGAGCGCGCCGCCGACGATCGCCATGACGATGGATTCGAAGAGCACCATGGTGAGCACGAGGCCGTTGGAAAAGCCGAGTGTCTTCAACACCGCCAGCTCCATCGTCCGCTCGCGGACCGATTGCGCCATCGTGTTCGCGGTCACGATGAGCATGATGAAGAGCACGGCCGTGAGGATCAGCGCCATCATGAAGCCGATGTCGCCGATCTGATTCGCGAAGCCCTGCATCCAGGCTTTCTCGGGCGACGTCTTCGTTTCCGCCGAGGAGTTCTCGAACTGCAGATCGATCGCGCGCGCGATTTCCGTGGAGCGATTCGGATCGGCGATCTTGATCGCGTACCAGCCGACCTGGCCGAACGCGCCGCGCCGATTCTCATCGAGATAGTCGTAGCGGAAGTACATCGTGGTCTTGTCCACGGTCGGTTCGCCGTCATAGATCCCGGAGATATTGAAGAACCACGTGTCGCCCTGCTTCGGCCGCCAGATCGTGCCGTTGATCGGCAGCCGATCGCCGACCTTCAGGTTCATGCGCGTCGCCGTGTCGCGGCCGATGATCACGCCTTGCCGGTCGGCCAGCCAGTTTTTCACTTCGTCGGGGCTCACCTTAAACTCCGGGAACACCTTCATGAACGGCTCGGGATCGACCGCCATGATGGCAAACGGCGCCGTCTTTTCCTGGTACGTGCCGCCGAACCACGTGCTGTGGGTCGCCAGCTCAACGCCGGGCGTGGAGCGGATCTGCGATTCGTACGAGATCGGCAGCAGCTGCAGCAGGCTGACCTTGTGCATCAGCATCAGGCGCTCGGCGCTGGCGACTTCGACGCCCATCGAAAAGGCGCCGCGCACGGCCATGAGGAACGCGAAGAGCACAAACGACACGATGATCGTCATCAGCGTGAAGAACGTGCGGGTCTTCTTGCGGAACAGATTCCGCCAGACGAGCGGCAGGTGTTTCATGCGTGCACCGTCTCTTCCCGCATCAACTGGCCCTTGTCGAGATGGATCGTGCGCGTGGCGCGCAGAGCGGCGCGCGGGTCGTGCGTGACCATGATGATGGTCTTGCTGTGTTCCTTGTTCAGCGTCTGCAGCAGGTCGAGAACTTCGTCGCCGGCCTTGCGGTCGAGGTCGCCGGTCGGCTCGTCGCAGAGCAGCAGCGTCGGATCGGTGACGATGGCGCGGGCGATGCCGACGCGCTGCTCCTGGCCGCCTGAGAGCTGGCGCGGGAGATGCTTCGCGCGATCGCCGAGGCCGACGAGCTTGAGCGCGATTTCTGCGCGCGTGCGCCGCTCGCTCGCGCCGAGATTGGTCAGCAGCAGGGGAAGCTCGACGTTCTTCTGAGCCGTGAGAACCGGCAGCAGGTTGTAGAGCTGAAAGACGAAGCCGATGTTGCGCGCGCGCCACTTCGAGAGCGCGCCGCCCGACAGCTTGTCGATACGCGCGCCCGCGACGTCGATGGCGCCGGAGCTCGGCTGGTCAAGCCCGCCGATCAGGTTAAGCAGCGTCGTCTTGCCGGAGCCCGACGGGCCCATCAGGGCGAGGAAATCGCCCTTGGCGACCTGAAGGTTCGCACCCTGCAGCACGTCGATGCGCTCGGAGCCGCGCGTGAAGAATTTGTGGACATCGGTGACGGTAACCAGAATCTCGCTCATCTCGGCTCCTTGACTACTTCACAATCACTAACGCGCCGGCCTGAAGGCCGGGCGGCGGCGTCAGCACGACGCGGTTGCCCGCGCTGATATCGCCAATGATTTCAACGCGGTCGCCGTCGTTGCCCCCAGCTTTGACCGTTCTCTTCTCGACGCGATCGCCATTCACCACGAACACCGACGTCGTGCCGTTGACGGTGACGACGGCGGCTTTCGGCACAAGCAGCGCCGGGCGCGTTGAAATCGCCGGCGTGTCGCTGTCCTTGGGATCGCGAAGAAACGTGACCTTCACGCCCATGTCCGGAAGGATCCTGGGATCGAGACTTCCCGCCGGTCCACCGGCTTGCGCCTTGAATCCAATGCGCACGAGCACGGTGGCCTTCTGGCGATCGGCCGTCGGCACCACTGTGATCACGTGCGCTGGGATCGGCCAGTCCTGGTAGGCGTCGAGAATGGCGCTGACACCCTGGCCCGCTTTCACGCGGCCGATGTAGCTTTCGTTCACGTCCACCTCGACTTCAAGCGAGCGCATGTCGACGATGGTGCAGATGCCCGTCCGGGTGAAACCGCCGCCGGCCGACACCGGCGACACCATCTCGCCTGGCTGGGCGTCTTTCGAAATCGCGATGCCGCTGAACGGCGCGCGGATCACCGTGTTGTCGAGATTCGTCTGCTCGAGATCGATCTGGCGTTTCGCGACTTCGATTACCTGTTTCTGAACGTCGAGGCGCGCGTCGAGCGCATCCACCTGCAGCTTCGCGTCGTCCACTTCGGACTTCATCGCGAAGCCGCCGTCGACGAGCTGCTGTTTCCGGCCCAGCGTGACGCGCGCATTGGCGAGCCGCACTTCGTCTTCTTTGAGCGACCGTTCCGTTGATGTGAGATTGGCCTTCGCGAGCGCGAGCGCCGCGCGAAATGCAAGATCGTCGAGCCGAGCGAGGACCTGGCCCTCTTTCACGGCCATGCCTTCCTCGACGTTCACCTCGACCACTTTGCCCGTGATCTTCGACGAGACTGTCGCCCGGCGGCGTGCGGTCACGTAGCCGGCGGCGTTGAGCACCGCGGCCTGCGTTCCCACGGCGCGTTCCGAAACGGACGCAACCTGAACCTCAACGGGCCGCTCGCGGGTGAAGAACTTGTAGCCGCCCCAGCCCGCTCCGACGACCAGGACGAGCAGCAGCACCCACTTGACCCAGCCCATGTTCGATTCCCGTTCGGGCGAGCGATCGATGCGCAAAGCCGCCAGGTCATCTTTCAAGTCAGTCACGTCTCAAAACCCCCGAAGGCGATCAAAAAGCGAAGCGCCTAGTATATGCAGTCACTGTGACGGAAACCAACTCAGGTCCGCCCATGGCAATCGGCCAGTGGCGGACAGTTAGCGGTAAGTGGCGAACGCGGACCAGAAGGTTCGCTAATACGCAAAAAAGAAGGCGGCCGCGAAGCGGGCCGCCCTCGAGTCTTGTGACTTCTGACGTTTGACTTGTGACTTCTGACGCGCGGGTTATCGCCCCGGAACTCCGAGCCAGGAGCGCGTCAGGTAATCGCTCATGGTGATGCCGAACAGGATGATCAGCCACACGAAGCCCGAGACCGCCACGGTCTTCGTGAGCGGCGTGTTGTGCCGCACGCCCATGAAGAAGAGGATGACCAGCGTGCCCTTGGTCACGGCGATGCCGAGCGCGACCGGTGTGTTGAGCACGCCGAGATCGAGGCCGGCGACCCACACCGTAATGCCGGTGAACACCAGCAGCGCCGCGAAGACGCTGAGGCACATCTGGATCGACGGAACGTGATGATTCGCGTGCTTCACTTCTTGATTCGAAGCATGAATGGACATGATGCTAAGCCGCCTCTCGCCCCAGCAGGTAGAGCAGCGGGAACAGGAAGATCCAGACGATGTCGACGAAGTGCCAGTAAAGGCCCGCGACTTCGACCGGCCCGTAATACTCCGCGTTGTACTGATTCCGCACGGCGTTGATCAGGATGAACGTCATGATCCCGAGCCCGATCACCATGTGAGCCGCGTGAATGCCGGTCATCATGAAGTACAGCGAGAAAAAGAGCTGGACGCCTTGCTCGAACGCCGGGTTGAAGTGCGGACCGGGCACCAGGTGATGCTCGAACTTCGCCGCGTACTCGAAGTACTTGACCACCAGAAAGACGGTGCCCAGGATCATCGTCAACACGAGGTTGATGATTTGCTGGTTCTTGTTGCCGAGCATGGCCGCCCGCACCGCGAGCGCCATCGTCAGCGAGCTGAAGATGAGGACGACGGTGTTGAGGCCGCCGAGCTGCCAGTTGAGCTCGTGGCTTGCCGTCACCCATGCGGTCGGGTACATCCAGCGGTACACGATGTACGCCACGAACAAGCCGCCGAAGAACATCACTTCTGTCACGAGGAACACCCACATCCCGAGGGTTGACGCCTCGAGCTGCTGGTCCATGTTGTAGAAGTGCTCTTGCAGCTTCGGGTGACGCTTCGATGGCTGCGCGCTCGAAGATGGCTGCGCGCTCGCAGGTGAATGCGCGCTCGTAACTGAAGACGTGGCGGACATCGCTATTTCACCTCGCGCTGCGGCGCCGGGGCGTGCTGATAGTCATACGCTTCCCTTGTGACCACCGGCATCACGGCGAAGTTATGCGTGATCGGCGGCGACGGAATTTCCCACTCAAGACCGGTCGCGCCCCACGGATTAGCCGGCGCCTTCGGGCCCTTGACGAGCGAGTAAATCAGGTAAACGAAGATCATGGTGTAGCCGACCGCGAGCAGACCCGCGCCCGCGCTCGACAGAATATTGAAGAACTGGAACTCCGCCGGGTACGCGTGGTACCTGCGCGGCATGCCCATGTAGCCGACGACGAACTGCGGGAAGAACGTCGCGTTGAAGCCGAAGAACACCAGCATCGCGGCGATCTTGCCGGCCGTTTCGTTGTACATCCGGCCCGTCATCTTCGGCCACCAGAAGTGCAGGCCGCCAAGGAACGCCATCACGCCGCCGCCCACCATGATGTAGTGAAAGTGCGCGACGACGAAGTAGGTGTCGGTGAGGTGGATGTCGAGACCCATCGCGCCGAGAAAGAGTCCGGTGAGGCCGCCGATGAGAAAGAGGCCCATGAAGCCGAAAATCCAGAACGTCGGCGATTCCCACGAAATCGCGCCCTTGTACATCGTCGCCGTCCAGTTGAACGTTTTGACGGCCGACGGCACGGCGACGAGCATCGTGATGATCGAGAACACGAGCCCCGCGTAGATCGACTGGCTGCTGACGAAGAGATGATGGCCCCAGACCAGAAAGCCGATGATCGCGATCGCGAGCGACGAGAACGCCACGAAGCTGTAGCCGAAGATCTGCTTGCGCGACATGGCCGCGACCAGCTCGGACACGACGCCCATGCCCGGCAGAATCATGATGTAGACAGCCGGATGCGAGTAGAACCAGAAGAGATGCTGGAAGAGAACCGGATCGCCGCCCAGCTTCGGGTCGAAGATGCCGAGGTGCAGCGTGCGCTCAGCCGCGATCAGCAGGACGGTGATCGCGATGACCGGCGTGCCGAGAATCATCACGATCGAGGTCGCGTACTGCGCCCAGATGAAGAGCGGCAGGCGGAACCACGTCATGCCCGGCGCGCGCATGCGGTGCAGCGTGACGATGAAGTTGAAGCCCGTCAGGATCGACGAGAACCCGGTCACGAAGACGCCGAGCGCGGCCGTGGTCACGGCCGTTGTCGAAGACATCGAGCTGTACGGCGTGTAGAACGTCCAGCCTGTGTCGACGCCGCCGGCGAAGACAGCCGCGAGCGTGATCGTCGCGCCCACCACGTAGATGTACCAGCTGAGCAGATTGATCCTGGGAAACGCCAGGTCTTTCGCGCCGATCATGATCGGCAGCAGGAAGTTGCCGAGCACGGCCGGGATGGACGGGATCAGAAAGAAAAAGATCATCACGACGCCGTGCAGCGTGAAGACCTTGTTGTAGAGATCCGATGACAGCAGGTCGCCCTGCGGCGTGACAAGTTCCGCGCGAATCATCGCCGCGAACGCGCCGCCCACGGCAAAGAAGATCGTGATGGAGATCAGGTACAGGATCGCAATGCGCTTGTGGTCCTTGGTGAGGAGCCACGACGCGAGCCCGTACGGAGCCCCGAGATAGCTCTCGTGGCCGTCACCGGATTCTTCCTTATGCACAACCGCTTCGTTCGACATCGCCCGTCCTACTTCTTCGCCGCGGCCGGTTCAACCGGCTTCAACGTTTTCACATATGCAATGAGCTGGAGCAGATTCTCTTCACTCACCATGCCTTGGAACGTCGGCATGATCGATGGCGGCCCGAAGCCCTGCACGACTTTCGCGCTCGGGCTCATGACTGATTCGCGCAGGTAGTTCTCGTCGGCCACGATTTTCCGGCCGTCGTTGAGCGTGACCGTGCTGCCGAACACGCCGCCGAGCCACGGGCCCCGGCCGGTGGTATCCGGTTTGTGGCACGTGCTGCAGGCCAATTCCGAGAAGAGACGTTCGCCGTTCTGCACGGCCGATCCGGTCGAGCGTCCGCCGGCGAGCCACGCCTCGTAATCGTGCGGCTCCATCGCGGTGATCGTGCCCACCATGCCCGAATGCTTGGTGCCGCAATACTCCGCGCAGAAGAGGTGGTATTCGCCGACTTTCGTCGCCGTGAACCACATCGTCGTCAGCTTGCCCGGGACGACGTCCATCTTCACGCGGAAGGCCGGGATCGAGAAGTCGTGAATCACGTCTTCCGAGCCCATCGTCAGCCGCACGGGGCGGCCGATCGGCACGTGCAGCGAGTTGATCTCGCGCATGCCGTCCGGATGCTGAGCTTTCCACATCCACTGCTTGCCCACGATGAAGATCTCCATCGCGTCGGCCGGAGGTTTTGAGAGCGTGAAGAAGACCTGCGCGCCCCACACGAACATGACCATGGCGAGCACGAACGGGATGAACGTCCAGATGAGCTCGAGCGTGAGCGACCCGTGAATGTCGGCGCCGATTTCGGCCGGATACTTGCGGCGGTATTTAATCGCGAACCCGACGACCGCAACCGACACGCCCACGGCGAAGAACACGGAGACAGCCAGGATGAAGAAGTAAAGGTAGTCGACATCCGACGCGACGGTCGAAGCGGACGGCGGAAAAAGGGGCAACGTGCTCGACATCTAGCGTGTCCTCTGCGGGCGCCGCACGTTGCGGAAGATGGAGATTCCCAGGATTACGACGGTAAGAATGGCGCCGGCCCGGACCAGCGCCATGATCGCGACGCCGTATTTTCCGGTCGCCGGATCGTAGTGATAGCAATACAGCATGATCTGGTCGACGGCCGTGCCGACCTTGCCGTCGCCGGCATCGATCAGCGACAAGCGCAGATCCCGCGGGGCGAACTCGATGCCGTAGAGATACTGCGAGATCTGCCCGGTCTTCGAGAGCACCGTCACCGCGGCCGGGTGCGCGAACTGCTTGATCGACTCGTCGTAGACGTACTTGAAGCCGACCGCCTTCGTGAGCGCCGTGATCGATTCCTGGCGGCCCGTCAGATAGTGCATGCCGGCGTCCGAACCGGGACGCCGATACCGCTCGAAGTACGCGGCCTTTTTCTTCATGGCAAGCTCAGGCGTGTCCGCCGCGTCGAAGCTGACGACGAGGAGATCGAATTCCTTGCCGGTCGTAAACGGCAGCGCTTCCATCGAGCTGTAAATGCCGTTCAGCACCTGCGTGCAGAGCATCGGGCACTCGTAATACACAAGCGCGAGCACAACCGGACGCGTGCCGAAGAACTTGCCGAGCGTGACGTCCTTGCCGTGTTCATCGACGAACGGCAGATCGAGCGGCAACGTGTCGCCCAGCTTCTGAATGATGTCGACGTCTTTGAGGAGCGGAATGCGCTCGAGCGCCGCTTTCCCCGGCGGCGGTGCCATCAACGGCCCCGACGGCTGCGCGTACGCGCGCGTGCCGGCCAGCGCGCAGGCGAGCGTGAGCGCAACCGGAAGCACGAGCGAGAACGAGCGTCGAAGATTCATCTATTTTTTGACTTCTGCCTTTTTGACTTCTGCCTTCGCGGCGGCAACGGGCATTTCTCCGGCGACCGGGAAACCGCGCTCGAGCATTAGTTCTTTCGCACGGTGAATCGGAAGCCGCACGATGCCCGCGTTCTTATCAGCCCACGCGTACGTTTCAAGAACTTCGTCTTCGTGGGATCGAAAGCCGCGCAGAGCCGCCGGTTCGTCGAGGAGCAGGTTCGGCAGCGGCGGCATCGTACCGGTCGGGGCCGCCAAGGCCGAGCGCGCAGGGCTCGACTTCACAGCCGCGGCGTCCATGTACTTGAACATGCCGACGACAATGCCCTGGCAGATGAACGTCGTCACCGCGAGGATGACCACGAACACGACGATGCCGCGATAGCTGACGCCGTCGCTCTCGATGAACGCTTCGTTGTTCACCTGGGGGTTCGAGTGGGAGTTAGTGTCCGCCATTTGAGAACGCGCCCTTCAGATATGGATCGTGAACCGGCACCACCGCCTGGGCGCGGAGGTTGCGGAAAAACATCGGGAGCCAGACCAGCGCGAGGCCGGCGACGGCCGCGAAGTCGACCCAGTTGGGGCCGCCGGCGTGCTCGCCGTGACGCACCATCGGCGCGATCAGCCATGTGATTTCCACCGCGCGCATCGCGAGGATGAAGAGCGCCACGCGCGCGGCCAGCTTCGGCTTGCGCTTGATGCGGCGGGAGAGCAAGAACACGAACGGAATCACGAAGTGACCGAGGACGACCGCAATGCTCATCCAGCCCCACGCGCCGGACCAGCGCACGAGGTAGTACGTAATTTCTTCCGGCAGGTTGGCCGACCAGATGATGATCAGCTGCGAGACGCTGAAGTAGGCCCACAGCAGCACGAACGCGTACATCAGCTTGCCGAAGTCGTGGAAGCGGTCCGCCGACATCATCTCGGATAGCGGCTTGGCTTCCGACAAGCGCGCGAGAATCACGATCGTGAACGCGAGCGTCGTCAGTCCGGAGCTGCCGACAAACAGCACGCCGTAAATCGTCGACGTCCAGTGCGGATCGAGCGACATCATCCAGTCGACCGACATGAGCGTGACGGTGATCATGAAGAGCACGATGCCCGGGCCGGAAACCATGCGGAACTTGCGGTCTTCAGGGCCCGGAATCGCCGGCGCGTCGATGTCCTGCCTGGCCGACCAGCCGGCGAGCGTGAAGCCCAGGCCCATCCAGATCGCGAAGTACGCCACGGCCCGGATGATGAAGAACGGTTTGTTGAGGTACGCCGCTTTGAGCTGGATGAGCGGATCGGCGGCGCCTTCAGGCGTCGCCCAGTGGAAGAGGTGCGACATATTCAGCACGATCGGGATGAACAGGATCGCCATCACCGGGAGATTGCGCACCGACGATTCCAGCACGCGCCGCGAGACGATGCCCCACGCGCCGCCGGTGAGGTGCTGAACCATCAACAACCCGAGCGACCCGAGCGTGATGTTCAGCCAGAACATGTAGCCGATCAGGTACGACTGCCAGAACGTCTCGTGATGGAAGAAATAGCCGGCCACTGTGGCAACCGCGCCCGCGAGACCGAAAATAAAGGCCTTTCTGGTCATCGCGTCGATGACGCCGGTCGGCCGCGTCAGCAGCGTCGCGTCGTCTAGATGTCCGCTCATTCGTGACCTCCGCCGGCCTTGTGGCCGGCTTCCTTCGCGTCTTTAGCACCGCCGGGCAATTGCCCGGAAGCCGGGCGATCCAGTTTGCCGACTTCGCTGGCGGGCACATCGGCTGTCGTCGCGTGCTGGCTGAGCTGGAGCGCGCGAACGTAGGCGATGATTTTCCACCGGTCTTCCACTGTGATCTGGGCTTTGTAATCCGGCATCACGCCGAAGCCGTTGGTGATGACGTCGAAGAGGTAGCCGGGCTGCGATTCACGAAGCCTGTCGGAGTGGAAGGTCGCGGCCTGGCGGTAGCCGCGCTCGACAACCATGCCGTTGCCGTTGCCGGTTTTGCTGTGGCACGGCGCACAGTAGATGTTGTACCGGTCTTCGCCGCGATCGAGTGCGTCGGCGTCGATCTTGAACGGGAACGTCGTCGCCGCCTGGCCGTCGATTTTGCCTTCGTACAGCGCCGGGTTGTCGTTGAAGTGACCGCGCGCGACAGTGCCCAGTACCAGCGGCTGGGCGGAGCTGCCTTTTTGGAACACGGCGCTGGACTCCAGCGGATCGTACCGCGGGGCGTCATGCATGTCTTGTCTGCACGCCGCGGAAGTCAGAAGTGAGAAGGCAAAAGTCAAAAGTAGCGCGGAGCGCCACCGCATTTCTGACTTCTGCCTTTTGCCTTTTGACTTGCCGTTACCGTTATTCGTCAACACTGACGACCTCCGTTGCGTGGAGACCCTGGAGGAACGTCTGAGTGCCTTCGAGGGAAAACTGAGGATCATTCGCCTTGACGAGTAAGAAGAAGCGGTCGGACGTGGCCATTGAGAAACGCGGCGCGTTGAAGACCGGGTGATACGGGCGCGGGAGCCCGCAGAGAAAAATCAGGCTGCCGAAGCACGAGAGGGCCGCGAGCAGAATCGTCGTTTCGTAGGCCGGCGGAATGAATGCCACCCACGAGTGGTACGGCCGGCCGCCGATGTTCTGAGGCATCGCGATGACCGACGACCAGTATTGGAGGCCGTAGCCGCCGATGAGGCCCAGGATGCCGCCGCCGAGCACGACCTTCGGGATGATGTGTTCTTCGAAGCCGAGCGCCTCGGCGAGCCCGTGGATCGGCGCCGGTGAAAAGGCGTCGGTCTTTGTGTAGCCGGCCTTGCGCGTTTCATGCGCGGCGTCGAGCAGCTGCTGCGCCGTTTCGAACTCGGCGAGCAGGCCGTAGCGTTCCGGAGTGGCGGGGCCGTGTGACATTAGTGCGAACCTCCGTCGCTCGGCGCCGTCGGCTTCGGATGGGCGCCCGGGAGCAGCGTTTTCACTTCAAAGATCGAGATCATCGGCATCACGCGCACGAAGAGAAACATGAGCGTGAGGAAGAGGCCGACCGTGCCGAAGAACGTCATGAAATCCCAGACCGTCGGGTAGTACATCTGCCAGGACGACGGCAGGAAGTCGCGGTGGAGGCTCGTGACGATGATGACGAAGCGCTCGAGCCACATGCCGACGTTGACGAACATGCAGACGAGGAACACGACGCCGAGGTGGCGGCGGAATTTCTTGGACCACATGAGCTGCGGCACGATGAAGTTGCAGACGAGGAGCATCCAATAGCTCCACGCCATCGGGCCCGTCAGGACGCGGTTCATCAGCATGAACCGCTCGTAGCCGTTGCCGCTGTACCAGCCGAAGAACGCTTCGCAGGCGTAGCCGTAGACGACGATCATGCCCGTCACGAGCATGATCTTCGCCATGTTCTCGATGTGGTGCAGGGTGATGATCTCTTCGAGCCCGTACATCTTGCGCAACGGGATCAGCAGCGTGAGCACCATCGCGAAGCCGGCGTAGACGGCGCCGGCAACGAAGTACGGCGGGAAGATCGTGGCGTGCCAGCCCGGAAGGACGGCGACCGCGAAGTCGAAGCTGACGACCGTGTGGACGGACAGCACGAGCGGCGCCGAGAGACCGGCGAGCAGGAGCGACGCGTTCTCGTAGCGGTACCAGTGCTTGGCGGAGCCGCGCCAGCCGAGCGCGAGGATGCCGTAGATGCGCTTCTGCCAGACCTGCGTCGCGCGGTCGCGGAATGTCGCGAGGTCGGGAATGAGACCCGTGAACCAGAACACGATCGAGACGATCGCGTAGGTCGAGACGGCGAAGACGTCCCAGATGAGCGGGCTGCGGAAGTTCGGCCACAGCGACATCGTGTTGGGATACGGCAGCAGCCAGTAGACCGCGAGCCACGGACGGCCGGTATGGAAAATCGGGAACATGGCCGCGCAGATGACGGCGAAGATCGTCATCGCTTCGGCCGAGCGGCTGATCGACATGCGCCAGTCCTGCCGGAAGAGCAGCAGAATCGCGGAAATCAGCGTGCCGGCGTGGCCGATGCCGATCCACCAGACGAAGTTGATGATGTCAAAGGCCCAGCCGACGGGCACGTTGTTGCCCCAGATGCCGATGCCCTTGAGTAGAAGCCAGGTCAGTGAGAGCAGGAGGCCCATCACGAGCATGAAGCCCACGCCCATGAACGCGAACCACGCCTTCGGCGTGTAGTTCGTGAAGACGATCGACGTCAGCTTGTCGGTGAGCGACGTGTTCGTCTGCCCGGCGCCAAGGACGGGGACCGGCGCGCGGAAATCGTTCTCGGGAAAGCTGTTTTTTTCCATGCGCGCTACGCTTTATCCAACGCCGGGTTCGCATTCCGCACGACCGCGAGATACGTCGTCCGTGGACGCGTGTTGAGATCTTCGAGCAGGCCGTAGTTGCGGTCCTGCAACTTGAGTTTCGACACCTGGCTGTCCGGATCGTTCAGGTTGCCGAAGACGATCGCGTCCGACGGGCAGGCCTGCTGGCACGCGGTGATGACGTCGCCGTCCTTCATGTCGCGGCCCTCGGTTTTCGCGTCGATGCGCGCGTGGCTGATGCGCTGCGTGCAGTAGGTGCACTTTTCCATCACGCCGCGGCTGCGGATCGTGACGTCCGGGTTGCGCTGCGCCTTGATTTCTTCCGTGTTGAAGTCTTGATACAGCAGGAAGTTGAAGCGGCGGACCTTGTACGGGCAGTTGTTCGAGCAGTAACGCGTGCCGACACAGCGGTTGTAGACCATGTCGTTCAGGCCTTCGTCGCTGTGGACGGTCGCGCCGACCGGGCAGACCTGCTCGCAGGGCGCATTTTCGCACTGCATGCACGTCACCGGCTGGCTGTACATGCCCGGGTTCTCGAGCGAGCCTTCGAAGTACGTGTCGACGCGGATCCAGTGCATCTCGCGGGCGCGCTTGACCTGGTCCTTGCCGATGACCGGGATGTTGTTTTCGGCGACGCACGCCATGACGCACACGCCGCAGCCGGTGCACGAGTTGAGATCGATCGCCATGCCCCACTTGTTGCCGTTGTATTCGAACGGCGTGTAGAGGGTCATGTCCTTGTCCGGCACGTGCGGCCCGAGCTTGTGGACGGCCTCGTGCGGGTGCGCCTTGTATTCCTCGGCGGTCACCACGCGAACGGTATTGCGGCCTTCCATGTTGAAGTGCGTCTGCGTGGACGCGAGCACGTAGGTGTCGCCGGTCTTCGTGACTTCGGCGCCGCCGACAAACCATGGCGCCGATGAGGTGCGAAGCGGGAACACGTCGTGGCCGACGCCGTTGGCCACGCGGCCGAGCTTCTTCTGGCCGTAGCCGAAATGCACGCCGATCGTGTCGTCGGCGGTGCCCGGCATGATCCAGACCGGGATCTTCACGCTGCGGCCGTTCGATGCGATCTCGATCACGTCCTCGTTTTTCACGCCGAGCTTTTCCGCGGTCCGAACGCCGACATACGCGACGTTGTCCCACGTCAACTTACTCAGCGGTTTGGGCATTTCTTGTAACCAGCCGTTATTTCCGAAACGGCCGTCAAGGACACACGGATCCGGGCGGAACACCACTTCGAATCCGCTCACTGATGCCGCGGGTGCGACCGGTGCGGCTGGTGCCGCCGGTGCCAGGTTCGCTGGTGCACCTGCTGACCCGGCACCTGCGGCACCGGCCGCACCAGCAGCACCTGAGGCACCTGAGAAGAAGCCATCGTGGAGCGCCTTCCGCCAAGCGCTTTCTGTTCCCAGCGAGGCGCTCCAGTACTCCTTCACCAACTCCGACGCCGGCTTGCCGAGATTTCCGTTCATCGCGGCCAGCACTTCGATCATCTGCTTGCCGTCGTAAATCGGCGCGATGAGCGGCTGAATCAGCGAGACGATGCCGTCGAACGACTTCGCGTCGCCCCAGCTCTCGAGATAGTGCGCGCCCGGCACATGCCAGTGGCAGAGCTCGGCGGTGTCGTCGAAGTGCGTGCCAACGTGAACGCGCATCCCCACCTTGTTGAGCGCGTCCTTGAAATTGAGATCGCCAGGCGCGGTGAAAACCGGGTTCGCGTCGAAGATCACGACGAGATCGACCTTGCCCGCGTACATTTCGCCGACAAGCTCGGTGATCGATTGCGCGCCGTCGGTCGGTGACGCCACGATCGGCGCCATGTAACGCACCGTCGCGCCCGTGTTGCCGAGCGCGTCGTTGATCGCACGCGCAAGATGCTGCACGGCGGCAGGCTGATGATCGCCGGTGACGACCAGTGACTTGCCGCGATGCGCGAGAAGATCAGCGGCCGCCGCTTTCACAAATTCAGCCGCACCCGCTAACCCGGCACCCGCGGCACCAGCCGCACCCGCAGCACCCGGCGCACCCGTTGCGGCTGCAATCGCCGCCGCAAGCGCGTAAATATCTTGCGCGCGAACCGCGAGACGATGCTCGGCCTTGGTGCCCGTGATCGTCGGAATCGGCTCGGCGACGTACAGCCGGTTTTGCTCGTCATTCGGCGTGCCGATGCGGCGGCGCGAACCGAAATCCTTCGAGTACCGGACCTGGCTTGCGCCCTGTCCGAGAAAATCCTCGTCGAGACACACGACGACGTCGGCGGCCTTGAAGTCGTAGATGGCAGAGAAGCCGGTCGATCCGCCCTGCAGCGTGCCGAAGACCGGATCCCACTGGTGCCATTTGGCGCCCGGAAGCGAGCCCATGAGCTCGCTGATCTGGGCGACGATCGACGGCGAAGAAATCGGCTCGGTGAGGATGCGGAGACCAGCGCCGTCAACAGCGCGCTGCGCCGTCATCGCGCCCTGGATACCCGCGAGGAACCCGGACCACGTGCGGATCTCGCCGTTGCCTTTGATCGTGCGGGAACGGTCCGGATCGTAAAGATTAAGGACCGACGCCTGGCTGAAGATGTCCGTCGCGCCGAGGCTCGACGGATGTTCCGGGTTGCCTTCGAGCTTCGTCGGCCGACCCATGTGATTTTCGGCCAGCAGCGGATAGGCGTAGCCGCCGAGCGGCATCGCCGTGGCGTAAAAGAGCGGACGGCCGGGAATGAGTTCTTCCGGCTGACGAACGTACGGAAAGAGCTTTTCTTCAGGCTGGCGCGTGCACGCGCCGACGCCCGCGAGCGCGAGGGAAGCGCCCATCAATTTCAGGAAGGTCCGGCGGCCCGCCGGATCAGAGAATTCCGACGCCTGCGACGGGAACTCCCGGTGCATGTAGTCGCCGAATTCCTTCGTGTCGGCGAGCTCTTCGAGGCTGCGCCAGTACGATTTCCCTTCGAGACCTGCCAAACGGTTGCGAATCTGAGCAAAATCCATCGTGTTTATCCCGCGCCCTTAGCGGTGGCAGACCGAGCAGCTGGTCATGTGCTTGGGATCCGCGATCTTGTATTCAGCCTTGAGCTTCGTGCCGAGCTCGAGTTGATTCTCCGGCGCGGCATACGCCATGTTGAACACCTCAGACCGCGGCCGGAGGTACTTCTCTGGAGCCTTATGGCAGTCGAGGCACCACTCCATCAGGAGGGGCTGCGCCTGATACATGAGCGGCATCTTGTCGACCGGGCCGTGGCAGGTCACGCATCCGACGCCCTGCTTCACATGGATCTGGTGATTGAAATAGACGAAATCAGGCAGGTCATTAACCCTAGTCCACATCAAAGGCGTTTCATTTCGGAACGATGCCCGCACAGGCTCCAGGATCTGAGCGTTGCTCCAGAGCTGGGAATGGCAGTTCATGCAGGTCTTGGTGGGGGGTATGCCGGCGAACGAGGATTTCTCAACTGACGTATGGCAATATCGGCAGTCGAGACCGACGCCACCCACATGATGTGCGTGGCTGAACTGGATCGGCTGCTCAACGAACTCGTTCTGCTTGGTCGCCCAGGACGACCGCATCAAAGTGAAGACCACCCAGCCCAGAAACAGGACAAGGGTCAGCACCCCGGCGAGGCTCATTCGGGCGGTGGCGTTGGCGCTCTTTGGAAAAATCTGGCTCATAGCGGAATCGCGCCCATAGCCTATCTGAAACGCCGGGCTCGGGCACGCACGTTGGGACTCATAATGATGTGAAAAATTTCACAAAGTGTCAATTATTTCGAAGTCTCTCCTAAGCTAGGACCCGTCTATGGCTGCAATCGAAATCGAAAACGTCACCAAACGCTTCGGCGACTTCACGGCCGTCAACGGCGTCTCGCTGTCGGTCCCCGAAGGCTCGATCTACGGCTTCATCGGACCGAACGGATCGGGAAAAACGACGACGCTGCGGATGATCATGAATATCCTGCTGCCCGACTCGGGCCACGTCGCCGTGTTCGGCCAGCACAGCTCCGCCACCGCCCGCGACAACGTCGGCTACCTCCCCGAAGAGCGCGGCCTCTATAAGAAAATGGAAGTGCGGCGCCTGCTGCGCTACTACGGGCAGCTCAAAGGCAAGTCGCTCAAGGAATTGGACCCGGTGATCAATACCTGGCTGGACCGCTTTCAGCTGACCGACTGGGCCAACAAGAAAATCGAAGCGCTGTCGAAAGGCATGGCGCAGAAAACACAGTTCATCTCCGCGATCGTCTCGTCGCCCAGGCTGCTGATTCTCGACGAGCCGTTCTCCGGCCTCGACCCGGTCAACGCCGACGCGCTCAAAGACGCCGTCCTCGATTTGCGCAAGCAGGGCACAACGATTGTCTTCTCGACGCACGACATGGGCGCCGCCGAGCGCATGTGCGACCGCATCTTCATGATCTTCAAAGGCAACAAGGTCCTCGACGGCACGCTCGACGAGATCCAGTCGACGTACGGGCACGACACCGTCCGCGTGAAAGTCCCCGGCGGGCGGGCCACCATCGCCACCATCGCGTCGATCGGCGACGCCGAGTCGATCGAATCTATTAATGACTTCGGAAACTACCAGGAACTGCGGCTCAAGTCCGATCCGCAGAAGTTTCTCCAGGCGCTCGTGCAAAAAACGGCCGTCGAGCACTTCGAACTCACGCGGCCGTCGCTGCACGACATCTTCGTGCGCATCGCCAATCCAACCGCCGAAGATCTCAAGCGGCCTGTGTCGGGAGCCGACTAATGAATCGCATCCTCGTTGTCGCGCAAACGGAATTCCTGATCCTCGTCAAAACGAAGGCGTTCTTGATCGGCCTGCTGTTGATGCCGATCATCACGGCCGGCGCGATCGGGTTTCAGATCTACGCCGAGAAACATTCGGATCAGGACGACCACAAGTTCGTCGTCATCGATCACTCCGGCGTGCTGGCCGAGCCCCTGCAGACGGCGGCGGCGGCATTCAACGAGAAGAACGGCGATGGCGAGGCCCGTACGGGACCGCACTTCACGCCGGAGGCGGTGACGCCGCCGGCCGACATCGAAGCGCTCAAACTGGCGCTCTCGGATCGGGTCAAAAACAAGGAGCTCTTCGCGTTCGTCGAAATCCCAGCCGCGGTCGTCGATCCCAACGTCGAGAAAGCGCCGGAGATTCAGTACTACACAGAGACGCCGTCCTACGACCGGCTGCCCGATTGGCTGCAGACGACGCTCAACGAGGAAATCACGCGACGCCGCTTCAACGCCGCCGGCGTCGACCAGGCCCTCGTGAAAAAACTCAGCGCACGTGCCGATGTTCAGACGATGGGGCTTCTCACGAAGAAGGCGGACGGATCGGTGGAGCAAGCGAAGGAGAGCGACCCGCTGACGACGTTTGTCGCGCCGTTTGCCGTGCTCTTCATCATGTTTCTGTCGGTGATGTCATCGGCGCCGCAGCTGCTCAACGCCGTCATCGAAGAAAAGATGTCGCGCATCAGCGAGGTGCTCGTCGCGTCGGTGTCGCCGTTCGAGCTTCTGCTGGGAAAACTCTTCGGCGTCACCGCGGTCGCCGTGCTCCTGGCGCTCGTGTACTTCCTCGGCGCCGGCTACTTCCTGATTTATTCCGGCCGCGCCGAGCTGGTGCAGCCCGCGCTCATGGGCTGGTTTGTGATCTTCCTCGTCTGCTGCGTGCTGATGTTCGGCTCGATGTTTCTCGCGATCGGCTCGGCGTGCTCGGATCTGAAGGACGCGCAGAGCATGATGCAGCCGGTGATGATGCTGCTCATGGTCGGCTACATCGGTTCGTTCGCGGTACTGAGGGCGCCGGAGTCCAACGTCGCGCTCGGGCTGTCGTTCTTTCCGACCACCGCGCCGTTCATCATGATGCTGCGGATGGCGATGCAGCCCACGCCGCCGCTCTGGCAGCCGGCGCTGTCGCTCGCGATCACGCTGCTGACAACGGTCGCGTTCGTCTGGGCCGCCAGCCGCATCTTCCGCGTCGGCGTGCTCATGCAGGGCAAGGGCGCCACGTTCCGCGAAATGCTCAAGTGGATCCGGCAAAGCTAACTCAGTGGCCAATGGTCAATGGCCAATGAAGACCCCTCTCAGTCGCGGTCACTCCGGCTGCCCTCCATTGACCACTGACCACTGACCATTGACCATTAGCTACGACGTCGTCATCGCCGGCGCCGGTCCTGCGGGATCGACGGCCGCGCGGATGCTCGCGCGCGCGGGGCTCCGCGTGGCGCTCTGCGACAAAGCCGCGTTTCCGCGCGACAAGACCTGCGGCGACGCGCTGATTCCGGATTCGATTGCCGCGCTGCGCGATTCAGGCGCGTGGGAACGCATCGGCGAACAGGCGCGCGCGCTTGAACTTCTCGAAGTGATTTCTCCGCGCGGCATCAGCGTGCCGATTCGCGGCGAGTACCGGGTGCTGCGCCGCCGCGCATTCGACCAGGTGATGTTCGAAGACGCGCTCGAAGCCGGCGCAACGTTTCGCCAGGTCAGCGTCAAACGGCCGATTGACGACGGCTCGGCGGTCTCGGGCGTGGTCGTTGAGCATGCCGGCCGCCCCGGAATAGAAGAAGAGATCCGCGCGCCGCTGACCGTGCTCGCGACCGGCGCCGACGGCGCGGTGTTGAAGAAGTTTGACTCGTCGGCGCGGACGTCGGCGTCTGGATACGCGATCCGGACGTACGCCGTGCACACGGCCGCCGGCGGCGCGAGCGATCGTCTCTATATTTCACTCGAGAAAGATCTTCTTCCCGGCTACGCGTGGGCGTTCCCTGGTCCGGAGAACGTCTTCAATATCGGCGTCGGCGTCTTCGACGCCTCGCGCCTTCGCGAGCGCAAACTGAATCTGCGAGCACGGCTGGATCACCTGATGTCGGGGAAAGGCCTGCTTGGAAAAATGCTCGGGCCGATGAAGGCGATCGACCGCTACGCCGGCGCACCCTTGCGAACCGGGCTCAGCGGCAGTTCGCTCGGCCGCCGCGGCCTGGCCATCGTCGGTGATGCGGCCGGGACGACGTATGGGCTGACCGGAGAAGGGATCGGCAAATCGATGGAAAGCGGCATGCTGGTCGCGGAGCTGGCGGCGGCGAATTCGCGCGACCTGCCCGGCGTGGGTGACGCCTATCGCGTCGAAATGCACCGGCGATACATTCGCCGCTTTCAGGCGTATCAGACTGCCGAGCGTTGGATGCGGGTGCCGGTGTTTGCCGATCTGGTCGCACACCGCGCAAACCGGAGCCCATTCGTGCTGAAGCACCTGACGAAGGTGCTGGCCGAGGACTCAATCCCCAATCGGGTGTTTTCGGCGAAGGCCTTTTGGGCGCTGCTCACGCGATGACGGGAAAGAGAACCGTCTATTTAATGATCGCGCTGGTCTCGAACTTCCGGTAATTCGTGTACGTCGACACGCAACGCACCGTTTGCTCGAAGCCCTTCGCTGTGACCGCGTATTCTTCGCGCATCACGGACGGCACCCAGAGTTTCAATTTCGGGTCTTCCCGGTACGTCGTCTCGATGCGCGCGCTGATGTCGCCGAGCACAAATCGCACGACCGTCTGCTCGACGCGCCCGGTCGCGGCGTCGACGAGGATTTCGCCGCTGCTGTAGACCTGAACGCCATTGGTTCCCGATACGAGCGTCGGCCGGTCTTCTTCTTTGAAGGCGAGCGTCACGCGCGGCCCGGCGCCTTCCGAAGCGCGGTTGAACTTGAACCGATCGCGATGTTTCTTTGCGAGCGTCAGCAGCACCAGCGTCGGCTCGTTGAATGTCCGCGTGATGTTGCCGATGTTGAATCGCGAGTTCTTCTCGGTAATGACAGAACCCATCCGCCAGAGCGGCGCGCGGTCCATCAGCACGCGGATATTGTCCGGGTCGTCGACGGCTGCGCCGTCCACATCGCGTACGTCGCGCACCGCGATCCAGGTGGCGTCGGCGGGTACGTACGTCAGGAAGAAATCCGCGCGCGTGATGCGCGTGCCGATCTCGGCGCCGTCCGCGCCGAAGACGCGCTGCACGGCGACTTCGTCGGCGAGCACGTTCTGCATCCTGGGGTTGTAGGCGTCAACATACGCGGCGGCGGCGGCGGAAACCGCTTTGGCCGAGAGGTTGACCTTCGAGGGCGGCGCAGCCGTCTGCGCGTGGAGGAGCCCGAGTCCCGCCGCGCCCAGCGCAAGCCAGGCCCCGGCGATCGGAGCACCCCGTCTCACTTGATACGAACCGAGACGTCGAACCGGCTGAAGTCGCTGTAGGTCGACGCCACCGTGATCTTCTCAGGCCGGCGGCCGCGGAGCGTGTACAGCTCGTCGAATTTGGACGGCACCCACATCTTCAATTTCGGTTCGAGCTTGTAGGTGGTTGTGAGGATGGCGTCAATGCCGCCGCTCAGCCTGACCTGAAGTTTCGCGCGCTCGATGCGGCCGGTGGCCGTGTCGAGCGTGAGCTCGCCGGATGAGTACGCCGGCTTCCCGCCAGTGTCGATGATGAGTGTCGGCGTCGAGTACTCGACAAACGAGACGGTCGTCGTCGCGCCGCGTGAGCTCCGGCGTTCGAAGGCGAACCGGCGGCGATGCTGCTCGTCGACAACGAGCAGGCTCAGGGTCGGCTCGTTGAAATTGCGCAGGATGGTGCCGAGGTTGTAGCGCGCGTTGCGATCCTTGAGGGCGCGAGCGGCGCCGACCTGGCCGCTGTTGAGGAGCTCGCGCACGTTGTCGCGTTCCTTGATGGCTTTGCCGTCGAGCGTCTCGACATCGCGCACGGCCATCCAGACCCTGTCGGCCGGGATGTAAACGAAATACACGTCGCTCGCGAGCGTTTCCTCGATGCTGCCGCCCGGCGCATACGTGCCGGTCAGTGTCTGCTTCGATCGTTCGGTCGCCATCACGTACGTGAGCTGGTCGCGATAATCCGCGACGTACGCAGTCGCCTTGGCCACCACTGCGTCGAGCGACTTGTCGTGTTTCGGCGCGCTCTGCGGCGCGGCCGCGAGATCGAGAGACAGCGTCGCCGCCGCCATCGCCAATGCGACCAGGGAGCCAAATTTACGCATGAGGGGATTGTGCCTGAACCGGCGCGTCAGGCAAAGCCGGCTGAGACCGGCGGTTAGGAAAAGAGGACGCCCGCGGCGAGGACGCCGCCCGGGTCGAGAGCGGCACGGATCGCGCGCATCTCGCCGATGCCGGCAGGGCCGTACATTTCAGCCAGGAGCCGCTGTTTGGTCGCGTTGCGCCCGACGCCGTGTTCAGCCAAGGGGCAACCGCCGAGCCGCGCGGCCGCGCGTCCAAATTCGAGAATCGCATCCTTGCCCGCCGCGACGTCGGCGTAACTCTGCGGCAAAACATTCGGGTGGAGGTTCCCGTCGGAGATATGACCCCAGATCGCGAAGTCGAGCCCGCGCTGTGCGTAGCCTTCCCGGTAGATTCGCATCATCTCGTTCAGCGATTCGAACGGCACGATGATGTCGGCCGCGGTTTTTTCGATGCGCGCGTCGATGTCGCGCTTGGCAATGCCGATGCGCCGATTCACACCCGTCGGCGCGGCTTCGCGGAGCGCCAGCAACTGATCCAGCCGTGCCCTGTCGCCGGGCATCGCCAGCTCCGCACGCTCGAGCACGCCATGCCGGTCGAGCAACCGGCATAGCCGCGTCATCGGCGTATCCGGCGCCATCGGTCCGAGCGCCGACGCGACTTCTTCATATAGCGCCTCCGCCGACGATCCAGCCTGTAGCTCGATGTGCACGAACAGCACGACTTCGGCGTCCGCCGGCAGCAACACTTCGCTCCGGCGATCTGCCGCGTCTTCGCGGACGATCTCGATCGAGCGGCGATCCATGTGTTCTATCGCCGAAATATCAAGACCAGGAACGCCGGGATCAGTGCCGCCGCCGGCGCCCGCCGCCCACGTGCGCTGCGCCTCGGCGCGCAGCTCGCCCGTCAACGCCAGCGCCGCCTGCTCCGACGTCGTCGTGACAACCGCCATCGCAAGCGCCGGCGGTTCTGCCATCGTTCTCAGAGTCACGTCCGTGATCACGCCGAGTGTGCCCTCCGATCCGATAAAGAGATCGATCAGGTCCATCGGATCCGCGGCGAAATAGCCGGCCGAGCACTTCGCGACGGCGGGGAGGCGATACGACCCCGGCGTAACGTGGCGCTCGCCATGCGCGCACGCGATCGTCCAGCCTTCCGCGCGCGTCGTGATCGCTGCGCCTCGCTCGAGGTCGAGCACGCATCCGCACGCGAGGACAACGGTCAAGCCTTCGACCCACGGTCTGGTCGCGCCGTACTTGAACGTCGCTGCGCCCGCGGCGTTGGTGGCGACGACGCCGCCGACGAAGGCACCGGTGAACGTCGGCACGGGCGGATACCAGCGGCGCGACCGGGCCAGAACATCCTGCAAGTCGGAGAGGACAACGCCGGCGCCGGCGCGAACGAGGCCGTCGGCGCACAAATTGATCTGGTTGAGACGCTCTGTCGAAAGAATGAAGCCGCCGTGCGGAGTCGCGCCGCCGGTGAGCGACGACTGCGCGCCGATTGCCAGCACGGCCGGCGAGCCGGAGAGCAAGGCCGCGACCTCGCCTTCTGTCGACGGGCGCGCGAGCGCCTGGGCATGGCCGCCCGGAAAATGCGCGGCGTCTTCGAGATGACGGGCGACGATTTCCGGATCGGTGACGAGCGCGATCGCAGGCCGCCGGTCCCGAGCCTCTCGCGCGCGCACCATCATGATTTTCTGGAAACGATTCTATACTGGCGCGCATGGCTGACCCGCCTCGCCCCGCCGCTTCACAGGAGATTGAAACCGACATGACGCGCATCTACGTGCTCGTCGTCATTGTCGAAGTCATTACGATCGGCGCGTTGTACTGGATGCAGCGGGTGTTCGCGTAATGCGCTGGCTCGACTGGGTCGTCGTTATCGTCTATCTCGTCTGGGTCGTGTGGGACGGCCTCAAAGCAAGCAAGCACACCAACGAACTGGACGGATACCTTCGCGCGGGCCGCAGCCTGCCGTGGTGGGTTGTTGGATTGTCGGTGATGGCCACGCAGTTGAGCGCGATCACGCTCGTCGGCACCACAGGCCAGGGCTACAACGACGGCATGCGCTTCATTCAGTTCTACTTCGGCTTGCCGCTGGCGATGATCATTCTCTCGCTGACGCTCGTGCCGTTCTTCTACCGCTCGGGCGTGTTCACGGCCTACGAATACCTCGAACGGCGATTCGATTTGAAGACACGCACGCTCGCGTCGATGGCGTTCCTCGTTCAGCGCGGCATGTCGTGCGGCGTCATCATCGCGGCGCCGGCGCTCGTGCTTTCAATCGTGCTTGGCTGGAATCTGACGAACACGGTTCTTCTCATTGGCATTCCGACAGTCATCTACACCGTGCTCGGCGGCGTGCAGGCCGTTGCGTGGACCGACGTGAAGCAAATGGCGATCATCGTCGGCGGCGTGCTCGCCGCGGTGATCGTGCTGTTGATGGGATTGCCGGAAGGCGTTTCGACGACGGCGGCGCTGACGGTGGCGGGCGCTGCGGGCAAGATGAAAGCGATCGATTTCAGCTTCAGCCTCAGCAACACCTACACGTTTTGGTCCGGCATGATCGGCGGATTGTTTCTGATGCTGTCGTACTTCGGCTGCGATCAGAGCCAGGTGCAGCGCTATCTCACGGCCAAGTCGGTCGACGAAGGCCGGCATTCGCTTCTGATGAGTGCGTTCGTGAAGATTCCTCTTCAGGTTCTCATCCTGATGATGGGCGTGCTGGTGTTTGTGTTCTTCCTGTTTCATCGAGCGCCGCTCTTGTTCAACCCGCTGGACTCGGCCAAGGTCATGGCGAGCGACAGGGCGGGCGAGTATCAGGCGCTGCAGCAGGAGTACGACCAGAAAGCCATGGCTCGCAACGTCGCGGCGACGGAATTTGCGCGGGCGACGAAGGGCAGTGATGCGGAGGTGGCGACCGCGCGCGCAGCGTTTACGACGGCGGACACCGACGTCCGGGATGTGCGGCGACGGGCGCTCTCGATCGTCAAGGGTGTGTTCGGCGACGTCAAACGCACCGACGTCAACTACATCTTCCCGACGTTCATCTTCACGTATCTGCCGATGGGGCTGGTGGGCCTCTTGATCGCCGCAATTTTCGCTGCGGCGATGTCGAGCATTGCCGCCGAGCTCAACGCGCTGGCGACGGCGAGCGTGATTGATTTTTATCGCCGGCATCTCAGGCCGCAGGCCACCGATCATGAGACCCTCGTGGCCTCGCGCTGGGCGACCGCCGGCTGGGGCGTCTTCACGTGCGTTGTCGCGGTCTACGCGGCGAACCTCGGTTCGCTGATCGAAGTCGTGAACGAGTTCGGTTCCTATTTTTATGGCTCGCTGCTGGGTGTATTCATCCTGGCGCTGGGCTTCAAACACGCGAACGGCCACGGCGCATTCTTCGGATTGCTCGGCGGCCTCGCGACGGTCGCGCTGGTGGCGCAGTGGAACGGGCCTGACCGCGCCCATCTCTCATTCCTTTGGTACAACGTCATCGGCGCCGTTGCTGTCGCGCTGATCGGCGCGATCGTGAGCGCGATGACCGGCGGCAACTCGCGCAACCAGGTGGCCGCCGGACAAATCGGCGAACGCGCGTGATCACCGGTAGCGAATTGGTTTGCGTAGGGCGGAGTGGTCCCCAACTCCGCCGCTTTGTGAGCGCAATCGCTCTCTCTATCGCTGCGACAATTGTTCTCAGCGCTCAGGCACCCGTCGACCTCGTCATCCTCAACGGCCGCGTCATCGACGGCACCGGCGCAACCGGTAGTGTGGCTGACATCGCCGTTCGCGACGGCCGCATCGTTGCCGTCGGACCGTCTGTAGGCCGGAACGTTAGTTCCGGCCCTTCGACAACCGTCATCGACGCGTCAGGCTTCGTTGTCACGCCGGGATTCATCGACGTGCACACGCACGCGGACGACATCGCGTCGCGGCCGCTTGCGGAGAATTTCGCCCAGATGGGCGTGACGACGATCGTGGCCGGAAACTGCGGAAGCTCAGCGCTCGACGTGGGCGCCGAACTCGACGAAATCAGAAACAAAGGCGTCTCGGTCAACTTTGCGACGCTGGTCGGTCACAACACCGTGCGCCAGTCGGTGATGGGCAGCGCTGATCGTGTGCCGACAATCGACGAGATCGCCAGGATGAAGTCACTCGTCTTCAAGGCGATGGCCGACGGCGCCGTCGGTTTCTCTACGGGCCTTCAGTACATTCCGGGCACCTACGCGAAGACGAACGAAATCACGGAGCTGATGCGCGTCGCCGCGAACGAAGGCGGCTTGTACGCGACGCACATGCGCAACGAGGGCACCGCGCTCGAGGAAGCCATCCGCGAGAGCATCAACATCGCGGAGCTGACGAACGCGCGCCTTGAAATATCCCATCTGAAGGTCGACAGCCCGAAGCGATGGGGCGCGAGCAACATCGCCTTGAAACTGATCGACGACGCGCGCAGACGCGGCGTGAACGTGCAGGCCGATCAATACGCATACACGGCCGGGTCGTCTTCGTTGTCCATCCGCTTCCCGTCCTGGGCGCTCGAGGGCGGCCGCACCGAAGTGGTCAAACGTCTCAACGATCCGGAGACGTGGTCGAAAATCAAGGCCGAGATGAAGGCACTGCTCGAAGAGCGCGGGTTTGCCGATCTCTCATGGGCGGCAATCGCAACGTATCGTGCCGATCCGTCGCTGAATGGTTTGACGATGAAGCAGGTTTCCGAAAAGAAGACGGGCAGCGGGTCGCTAGACGCGCAGCTCGAGGCTGCGCGCGACATCCAGCTCGGCGGCGGCGCGTCCATGGTCTATCACTTCATGAGCGACGCCGACGTGGCGACGATCATGCGCCATCCGTTCGTGTCCATC
>JBKJHW010000037.1:0-13108 GCA_046598935.1 Vicinamibacterales bacterium
GTGAAGGTCGTGAAGCGCGCGCTTTTCAAAAAGCCTGGCTTTACGCTCTTTACGATCTTCATGGTTATTGCCCTTGACCTTTCCGCCCAGCAGCCGCAGTTTCGCGCCGGCGTGAAGGTCGTGCCTGTCTACGCCACCGTCACAGACCGGGCCGGGCGGTTCGTCACAGATCTCACCAGGGAACAGTTCGAGATCACCGACGAGGGCAAGAAGGTTGAGCTGACGCAGTTTTCCAATCAGTTCGTGCCGATCACCGCGGCCATCATGTTGGATTTGAGCAAGAGCATGCTTGGCCGGTACGACGCGGTCATCGCCGCGGCCGAGCAATTCATCGTGCGCTTGATGCCGGGCGACCGCGCGCGCGTGGGGAGCTTCAGCGAAGAAGTCCGCATGGGGCCGCCGCTCACCGGCGACCGCGACGTGCTCATCAAATTCATCCGCGACAGCTTCGACCTTCGCGTCGGCATGCGCACGCGCCTGTGGGACGCCATTGACGAAGGCGTGAAGTCGCTCGACGGCATCGAAGGCCGCCGGGTGGTCTTTGTCATCACCGACGGCCAGGACACCTGGAGTGTCATCCGCATGGACGACGCGGTGCGGGCGGCGCGGAAGGCGGGGGTGATTCTCTACTGGATCGGCATGAGCGGCACAGGCACGCCCGAGGCGCGGCCGCAGATCAGGGCCAATGCGGGGTTGAAGTATTTCGTCGAAGAAACCGGCGGCGGCTACATGCGCTTTGCCGAGATCGACGAGATCAACCGGATCATGACGGAAGTCGCGCAGGAGCTGCACCATCAGTACCTGCTCGGATTCACACCGGCTGTTCTCGACAACAAGCTTCACAAACTCGACGTGCGCGTACCGCAAACGAACTACACTGTGCGCGCTCGGAAAAGCTATGTGGCTGAGGAGGGTTTGTGAAAAGACGTGATTTCGTAAAAACGGCGGCAATGGGCGGCTCGGCGTTGGCGTTCGCGGGTTGCGCGCGCGAAGCGGCCAAGCCGGCCGACTCGATCGTGGCGGCCGACAGTGGTGTGCACCCGGCGATTGCCGCGCTGACGCCGATGCGCGACGGCATCGTGCCAATCAGCGTCGACGAGCGAAAATCCCGAATCGCGAAAGCCCAGAAGCTGATGGCCGAACAGAAGATCGACGCGATCTTCATGGAAGGCACGCCGAGCATGTTCTATTTCGTCGACATGCGCTGGGGACAGAGCGAGCGCACGTTCGGCGTTGTGATTCCCGCGAAAGGTGACGTCGCATACGTCTCGCCGGCCTTCGAAGTCGATCGCGCGATGGAACTGCTCAAGACCGATTACGGCGCCGAAGTGCGCGCGTGGGACGAGCACGAAAGCCCCTACGCCGTCATCGCCGGCATCGTCAAAGACCGCGGCGTGACGCACCACCGGATCGGCATGGAAGAGCGCGTGCGATTCTTCATCGCCGACGGCGTGCGCAGGGCGGCGCCGGGCTTCGAGATTGTCGACGCGACGCCGGTCACGGCCGGTTGCCGGATGTACAAATCGAAAGCCGAGATCGCGCTGATGCAGCGCGCGAACGACGCGACGATCGCCGCCTACCAGGCGGCGTTTCAAACCATGAAGGCCGGAATGACGCAGGGCGAGTTGTCCGCGAATATCGCGGCCGCGTTCACGAAACTCGGTTACAGCGGCGGCGCGTCAGTGCAGGTCGGCAAGTGGTCGGCCCTGCCGCACGGCAGCATCACGCCGCAGACGCTCGAAGAAGGCCAGATCGTGATGGTCGACGGCGGCACGAGTTGCGAAGGCTACGCGTCGGATATCACGCGCACCACGGTGCTGGGCAAGCCGACCGACCGGCAGACCGCCGTCTGGAACCAGGAGAAGGAACTGCAGTCGATCGCATTTGCCGCGATGAAACTCGGCGACCCGTGCGAGAACGTGGATCTCGCCGTGCGCGCAGGGCTCGCGAAGATGGGCTACGGTCCCGGCTACAAACTGCCCGGCACACCGCACCGCACAGGCCACGGCATCGGCCTCGAGGGCCACGAGTGGACGAACTTCACCACCGGCAACAAGATTCCGCTCGCGCCCGGTCTGTGCTTCAGCAACGAGCCGACGATTTCTATTCCGGGTGAATTTGGCATCCGTCTCGAAGATTGCCTCTACTTCGACGAAAACGGCCCGCAGTATTTCTCGAAGCTGAGCAAAGCGATCGATCAGCCGTTCGGCTAGGTCGATGTGTACTTCGTTCCCGTTGCCGAGGAAGCTCCGAAGGCCCGCTTTGAGCGCCTCGACGCTCTTCACTTCGACGATTAAATCGTCTTCAACTAAGAGATCCGCGCGGTATCCGCACTCAAGCGAGGCGCCTTTGTACTGCACGGGGATCGCAACCTCCCGTCGAAACCGCACTCCGCGTTGCAGGAGCTCGTAGGCCAAGCATCCCTGATAGACGGACTCAAGGAGGCCAGGGCCGAGGACGCGATGAACCTCAATTGCGGCGCCAATAACCGATTCAGAAGCCGGGTGACCGCGGAGCGTCATGCGTCGACCATCAATGAACCCACCCACGACACGGATCGCGCCCGTCAGCGACACGCTGCACGGCGTCGAAATCGTCGACCACTATCGCTGGCTCGAGGGCGACAACTCCGACCCTGCGCAGATGGGCAAGGTCACGCCGGAGGTCGCGGCGTGGACGGACGCGCAAAACGCGCACACGCGAGCTGTGCTCGATGGCCTGCCAGGCCGTCAGCCCATTGAAGACGCGCTGCGGCCCTTGATCCAGGTCGGCGCGGTCACCGCGCCGGTCGTTCGTTCACGGCGTGGCGGGCGCGGCTCGCGCTACTTCTATTCAAAACGCGAAGGCACCGAGAATCAACCCGTGTTCTATTTCCGCGACGGAATCGACGGCCCGGACCAGGTGCTGATCGATCCGGCGGCGCTCGATTCGAGCGGGTTGACGACGGTCGAATGGATCTCGCCGTCCGAGAATGGCGAAGTCGTCGCGTACGGCACCTATCGCTCCGGTGACGAGAACACGACGCTCCACGTGCTCGACGTCAACACGCGGAAAAACACGGGCCTTGAAATCCCGGACAAAACGCAGCCGGCTCAATGGCTGCCCGACGGTTCCGGATTCGTCTACCAGAACTTGAAAGACGCTCAGGATCCGTACAGCGGCCAGGTGCTCTTTCACACGATGGGCACGCCGGTCGCGAGCGACCCAGTCCTCTTTCGCCAATATACGAAGGAAGAAAACGACAAGCTGTCGACGACGTGGGGACCGGCTGGCTCGCTCTCGCGTGACGGCAAATGGTTACTTCTCACGTATTGGATCGACACCAAGTCGACTGACGCGTGGCTCGTCGACTTCGAAGCATTCCGGAAGACCGGCCGTCTCGACAAGATCGTGGTGTCGGTCGGAAAGCCCGGCCACGTTTCCGGCGATGCCATCGACGGCACGCTGTACCTGCAGACCACCAAGGACGCGCCACGAGGACGCGTCGTCGCCGTCGGCGCCGGCGATCCGTCGGAAGCGAATTGGCGCACGATCGTCGCCGAGCGATCCGACGCCGTGATCGAGGCCGTGACGTTCGGCAAGGGCGTTATTGCCGTCACTTATCTCAAAAACGCGTCCAACATCGTCGAGGTTTTCGAGATGGACGGGCGGCCGCTCGGCGCCGTGACGCAGCCAGGTATCGGCGCAACCATCGTCACGGCCGAAGAGGATCGCACTGAAGCGTTTCTCACGTTCACGAGTTTCAACTACCCGACGTCAATCTTCCGCATCGATCTATCGCGCCCGACGGCATCACCTGAATTGTGGGCGCGGCCCGATGTGCCGGTCGATCCCTCGTCGGTTGACGTGGAACAAGTCTGGTACCCGTCGTTGGACGCGACGATGGTCAGCATGTTCGTCATTCACAAGAAGGGGATGGCGAAGGACGGATCGAATCCGGCAATTGTCACTGCCTATGGCGGCTTCAATATCAGCGAGACGCCGGTCTTCGCGCCGACGTGGTTTCAGTGGTTCGACGCCGGCGGCCTGATCGCGGTGCCGAACCTGCGCGGCGGCGGCGAGTACGGCGACGCGTGGCACGAAGGCGGGATGCTCGACAGGAAGCAGAACGTGTTCGACGATTTCCACTGCGCGCTCGAGTGGCTGATCGCCAACAAATACACGAGCTCAGACAGGCTCGCGATCAGCGGCGGATCGAACGGCGGCTTGCTGACGGGCGCCGCCTTGACGCAGCGGCCGGACCTTTTCTGCGCGGCCATCGTTGCGGTGCCGCTCCTCGACATGCTGCGGTATCAGGATTTCCTGATGGCGCGCTATTGGGTGCCGGAGTACGGGTCGGCTGAAATCGCGGAGCAGTTTGAGTACCTCCGGCAGTACTCGCCGTACCACAACGTGAAACCCGGCACGGCCTATCCGGCTGTACTCCTGACGGCCGGCGAGAACGACACGCGCGTGCATGCGATGCACGCCCGCAAAATGGCCGCCGCGCTTCAGGCAGGAACGGCGTCGGATCCGGAGACGGCGCCCGTGCTCCTCTGGGTCGACCGCGAAGCCGGTCACGGGCAGGGCAAACCGTTGAATTTGCGCATTCGCGATGCCGCCGACCAGCGGGCGTTCATCATGTGGCAGCTGGGGATGTTGGAAGATCAAGACCTTTCAACATGAAGGGCCATTAAGGGCTACGAAGGAGATCTTCAGGCTCAACGGGAACTTCGTTCCCGTTGCCCAGGAAACTCCTTAACCCGGCTTTCAGCGTCAGTTGCCCGAAGTTCAGGAGCAATGCCTGCCGTGCGCCGCTAAGGCGCAGGTGCGTGAGCACTTGCGCGGTGTGGATCGGCATCAACGTTTCGACGCTCTTCACTTCGACGATCAGATCGTCCTCGACCACGAGATCTGCCCTGGAGCCGCACTCGAGGGTCGCGCCCTTGTACTGGACGGGGATTGCTACCTCATGGAACTTCGTGGCCCTTCATGTTGAAGGTTTTCGCGCGAAAGATTGCGGCGGCAGCTGGGTATCCTGAAGGAGACATTCCCGTAATGGGACTGTCATAAGGTTGCTTTAGGTGGAACCTGAAGAAACCTGTGACAGAGTCTGACACCCAGCGCATCTTCCAAAAGGTGCACAGCGAATTGCTCGACTCCTTCGATGAAGAACTCGAAATGGAGATCGGCGACTGCGACGACCCCGGCAAGGGCGACCGGGCGGTCTATTTTCGTGAACTGTTCCGGCTGCAGGGCGAGCTCATCAAGCTGCAGGACTGGGTCGTTAACCAGCAGCTCAAGGTCATTGTCATCTTTGAAGGCCGCGACGCCGCCGGCAAAGGCGGCATGATCAAGCGCATTTCGCAGCGGCTGAACCCGCGCGTGTGCCGGGTGGCCGCGTTGCCGGCCCCAAGCGAGCGCGAGCGGACGCAGTGGTATTTCCAGCGGTACACGAACCACCTGCCCGCGGCCGGCGAGATCGTACTGTTCGACCGCAGTTGGTATAACCGCGCGGGCGTCGAGCGCGTCATGGGGTTTTGCAGCGATTCGGAGCTCGAGGAATTTTTCCGCACCGTTCCCGAGTTCGAAAAAATGCTGATCCGGTCCGGCATCGTGCTGGTGAAGTACTGGTTCTCGATCACCGACGAAGAACAGTATTTGCGATTTCAAATGCGGATTCAGGATCCGCTCAAGCAATGGAAGCTCAGCCCGATGGACCTCGAATCACGGCGGCGGTGGGACGATTACACCAAGGCGAAGGAAGAGATGCTCACGCGCACGCACACGCCCGAAGCGCCGTGGTGGGTCGTCGATGCGGTCGACAAGAAGCGCGCGCGGCTCAACTGCATTCACCATCTGTTGAGCCAGATCCCGTATCGCGAAATCCAGCGCCCACCGGTCCTGCTGCCGACCCGCGACCACGACGCGGACTTCAGCCGGACCAGCGTGCCAACGGCGATGTACGTCCCCAACGTGTTTTAGCGGGCTGGCAATTACAATAGCGAATCAGGATGCTCTCCAACACCCTTCACCACACCCTCCGCCTCTCGGCGGCTGCGCTCCTGGTCGCAGGCCTGTCCGGCTGTTCCCTGAAAGGCGTCGCGGTCAAAGCCGTCGCCAACTCCCTCGCGGCACCCGGCGATGTCTTTACGCGCGATAACGACCCACAACTGGTCAGGGACGCGATCCCATTTGCCCTCAAGACGTACGAGTCGCTCCTCGAGACGGTTCCGAAACACCAGCCGCTCCTGATCGCGACCTGCAGCGGCTTCACGTCATACTCCTACGGCTTCGTGCAGACCGAGGCCGAGCTTCTGCAGTTCACCGATCGCAACGCCTCACGCGCCGGCATCGACCGCGCGATGAAGATGTATCTCCGCGCGAAGGACTACTGCATGCGCGCGATGGAATTGCGCTACCCCGGTATGACCAAAGCCCTCCTGATGGATCCGGACGAGGCGCTGAAGAAGACGACGAAGAAAGACGTCGAGCTCCTGTATTGGACGGCCGCGTCGTGGGGCTCGGGCATGTCTCTCGGCAAAGACCAGCCCGATCTCATCGTCGACTTCCCCATCGTGCGCGCGCTGGCCAACCGCGCGCTGGCGCTCGATCCGGATTGGAGCAACGGCACGATTCACGAGCTCTTCATCACGCTCGACAGCCAGCCGGCGGAGCTCGGCGGATCGCCGGAAGGCGCGCGCAAGCATTTCGCGGAAGCGATCCGGATTCAAAAAGGCCAGTTGCCCGGGCCGTACGTGGAATTGGCCGAAGGCCAGTCGGTCTTCAACCAGGATCGCGCTGAGTTTGAGAAACTGATGAACCAGGCGATCGCGCTCGATCCGAACGTCCAGCCGAGCGTGCGGCTGGTCTCGCTGATCATGCAGAAACGCGCGCGCGGCATGCTCGACCACATCGATCAATTGTTTTCGAAATAGACGCAGGAGATCTCACACATGTCAGGCCAATCAAACATGAAGCGCACTTTCACTCTCGCTCTCGCGGCCGCCGCGGCCACCACCGCGCTGCTTTCGGCAGCGCCCGTCACGATCAAGCTCGCGACGCTCGCGCCGGCGAACACGACGTGGCACAAGGCCCTGCTCGACATGGGCGCCACATGGGTTCAGCAGACCGAAGGCCGCGTGAAGCTCACGGTGTACGCGGGCGGCAGCCAGGGGGATGAAGGCTCCACATTAAAGATGATGCGCCCGGGCGTGGACACGCTCCAGGCTGGTCTCTTTACAGCGGGCGGCCTCGCGCAGATCGACGAAAGCTTCAACGTGTTCGCGATGCCCTTCTTCTACGAAACCGATGAAGAGCAGCTCGCGGTGCAGAACAAGCTCTCGCCGGTGCTCGAGCAGCGCCTGCAGGCCAAAGGCTACCGTCTCCTCAACTGGGGCACGGGCGGCTGGGTGCAGATGTTCTCGAAGAAGCCGCTCAGGACGCTTGACGATGTGAAGGCGGCGAAGTTGTTCACGTCGAAGGGCGACGACCGCCTCGTGCAGTTCTACGCGTCGAACGGGTTCCACCCGGTGGCGCTGCTGCCGACCGACATCCCGGCGCAGCTCAAGCTCTCGACGGGCCTCATCGACACGGCGCCGTACCCGCCGTACATCGCACTCACGCTCCAGATCTTCCGCGACGCGAAGTACATGCTGGACATCCACGCCGCGCCGTTTGTCGGCGCCACGATCATCTCGAACGACGCCTGGAAGAAGATCTCGCCTGCGGACCAGGCCAAGGTGATGGCCGCAGCCAAAGCGATGGAAGCGCGCATTCGCGCGGAGGGTCCGAAGCAGGATGCCGACTCGCTGACGGCCATGCAGGCACGCGGCCTCACGGTCATCAAGCCGGACGCCAAGGCCAGCGCCGACTTCCGCGCCGCGGCCGGCAAGCTCAACGCGTCGATGCGCGGCAACATGGTCCCGGCCGACATCTACGATCTCGCGGTCGCCACGCGCGATGCGTACCGGAAATCCAAGGGCAAATAAGTGAAAGCGACCGCGGCGCGAGCCGAACTGCTCCTCGCCACGTTCGCGCTCGGCGGCATCATGGTGCTGCCGCTGGCCGAGATTTTCTCGCGCAAGTTTCTCGGCGCCGGCATCCCCGGCGCCGGGCCCTTCGCCCAGCACCTGACCATGTGGGTCGGGCTCCTCGGCGCGGCGATCGCCGCGCGCGAAGGAAAACTGCTGTCGCTCGCCACGGGCGAGTTCCTGCCGAAAAACCGCATCGGCGACGCCGCGCACATCATCGCCGGCATCGTCGGCAGCATGGTCTCGACGCTCTTCGCGTTCGGCGGCGCCGCGCTCGTCAAGAGCGACCGCCTGGCGGGCGAACACATCGCGATCGGTGTGCCGGTCTGGATCTCCGACCTGGTCATTCCGTACTCGTTCGGCTTGATTGCCATTCGTCTGGCGTGGAAGGCGTCGCCCTACTGGGCCGGACGCGCGATCGCCGCGCTCGGCATCGTCGCCGGCGCCTACATCAGCATGAATATGGAGCTCGTCGAGGGCATGTCGCTCCTGCCGTGGCTGGTGCTGGTGATCATCGCGGGCGTGCTGGGCGCGCCGATCTTCACGCTGCTCGGCGGCGTCGCGGTGTTTGCGTTTCTCGTCGCGGGCTCGAAGCCGATTGTCCTTCTCATCAAAGCGTCCGAAGAACTCACGACGTCAACAGGCCTCGCGGCAATTCCACTGTTCACGCTCGCCGGTTTCCTCCTGGCCGAAGGCCGGTCGTCCGAACGGCTGCTGCGCGTGCTGCGCGCGTGGTTCGGCTGGGCGCCCGGCGGCACGGCGATCGCCGCGGCGACGCTCTGCGCATTCTTTACGCTGTTCACCGGCGGCTCCGGTGTGACCATCCTTGTTCTTGGCGGCCTGCTGCTGCCGACGCTGCTTAAGGACGGCTATCGCGAACGTTTCTCGATCGGTCTGCTGACCGCTTCGGGCTCGCTGGGTCTCCTTTTTCCGCTCTCCCTCCCGCTGATGCTCTACGGCATCGTCGCGCAGAACGTCTCGATCGAGGACCTGTTCATCGGCGGTTTGCTGCCGGGCCTGTTGATGCTGGGCCTGCTCGCGCTCTGGGGCATGCGCGAAGGCATCATTTCCAAGGCGAAGCGCCATCCGTTTACGTTTCAGGAAGCCGGCTCGGCGCTATGGGAAGCGAAGTGGGAATTGTTCCTGCCGGTGTTCGTGCTCGGCACATTCCTCGGCGGCGTCGCCACGCTGGTTGAATCAGCGCCGATGGCCGCGCTCTACACGCTGCTCATTCAGCGATTCGTGCATCGAGACCTCCCGACGTGGGGCGATGTCGTGCGGGTCATGGGCGATTGCGTCGCGCTCGTCGGCGGCGTTCTGCTGATTCTCGCCGTGGCGTCGGGCCTGACGAACTACATGGTCGACGCCGAGATTCCAACTCAGTTGATCGAGTGGACGCAGGCGCACATCCATTCGCCGCTGGCATTCCTGCTCGCGCTCAACGTCTTCCTGCTGCTCGTCGGCACGGTGATGGACATCTTCTCCGCCATCGTCGTCGTCGTGCCGCTGCTGCTGCCGCTCGCGGAGCTGTACGGCATCAACGCGGTGCACCTGGGCATCATCTTCGTGGCGAACCTGGAGCTCGGCTTCCTGCACCCGCCGCTGGGCCTCAATCTGCTGCTCGCATCAGTGCGCTTCAAGAAGCCCGTTCTCGAAGTCACATGGGCGACGCTGCCGATGTTCGGGATACTGGCTCTCGGCGTGCTGTTGATTACGTACATCCCCTGGCTCACGCTCGGCCTTCTGCGGTGGATGGGACGCGCATAGCACGCCGGTTCATCGGCAATGTGGGAATCTGGCAATCTCGCCATCTTCCATCGGTAATGTTCGACGGGTAATGGAACGGCAATGGTCGATGGCACATCGGCGATTGCGACATCCATTGGCCGATCGAACATGGCCCGATAGAACATGGCCAGATTGCCAGATTCCGACATTCAACATAAACCGGCTCTCTAGAGCGCGTTCACGCCGGCCTCCTGCTCGAGATAGTCCACGAGGCGCGCGAAGGGATCGAACCCGATAACGCGCGTGGCATCGGCCACGAAATTCGAGAGCGCGTTGATGTCGTAGTAGTAGAGCGCGCCGTCGCGATCGTCGATGGTGTATTCGATCCCGCCCACATCAATGCCGGCCGCGGCGGCGATGCGCTCGACCGCGTCGATGACATCGGCCGGCGGCGTGTAGCCTTCAACAGTCAGGCCGCTCTTCGGCGCATCCACCGGGCACGCCGAGCGCACGAGTTCGACGCCTCCGGACGTCTGGCAGATATCGGCCGGGCACAGGTTGAACGTGTCACCGGTCGTGAACACCTTGATGGCGTAGAGAAACTTGCCGCCGAGCACTTCCACGCGCGTGATATGGCCCCCGCGCGCCGGAATGTACTCCTGCACGAGAGCGGTGTCGTCGATGCCGAGGTCAACCTGGCCGGCAGCGGCCGCACTGGCGAGCGCCTCCGGACTGTCGTATCGCACGATCCCCGCGCCGCTGCCGCCGATGTTCGCTTTGACCACCACCGGGAATCGCAGCCCTTCCGCGGCGGCGAGCGCCTGACTCGCCGCGTTGATCACACGCGCGCGCGGCGCCCGGAGCCCGAGCGATCGGAGAAGCGTGATCTGCGAGGCCTTCGAGATTTCATTGCGAAACGCCCGCACGCCGTTGATCACGCGAATGCCTCTCGATTCGAGGTACTCGAGATAGCTCACTGTGTGAAAGATGCCCTGCTGGTGCCCGCGCAGGTACGCCGACGGACTCATGCGGTTGAACACAAGCGCGAACGTCTCTTCGTCGCGCCCGTCGCTCGGGTCGTAGGAATGTGCCTCGGCCGCAATCCGCCGGTACGAGAGACCGCGACGATCGAATTCTGAAAACATGGGCCGGAACCAGTCCGGGTGTTCGTAATAAATGCCGATCGTACGGTCTGACGGTGTCATGGTCGATCCTCAGTTAACGGTGAATGACTCCGCTGCCGTGCGCACACACGGCTGGAGCGGAACCGAAGGGACAGGAAGAGCGCGTTAGGGATTGGCGCGAGGCGCGCGTCTAGCTACAACAACAACAGCAACAGCTGTACGTTGAGAGACCGGTGGCGATCTGAGTGGGGCATCCGGGGGTTCGGATGGCGCAGCGCGACGCGGTCATGCCCTATCCTTCCTGTTGCGCGGCGGCCCTGTCAAGAGGCACCGCGGTTCATCGGCAATGTGGGAATCTGGCAATCTCGCCATGTTCCATCGCTAATCGGCGATAGCCAATGGATCTCCAATTGGAGATGGACCATCTGAGATTGCAGTTCCATTGGCGATCGGCCATTGCCCGATCGGACATGGCCAGATTGCCAGATTCCCATATTGCACATAGACCGCGCATGTCGAATCGACAGACCGCGCATGTAGAATCGGCCGCATGAAGAAGTTGATCCTCGCGGCCGTCCTCGTCGTCACCGTCGGCTTGAGCGCTCAACAAAGCTCGCCGCTCGCCGATCTTCTCAACAGCGTGACCATGCGCAACATCGGGCCGTTCCGAACGTCGGCGTGGGTCACTGCGCTTGCCGTTCCGGACACGCCGCAACGCGAGCATCTCTACACGATTTACGCGGCCGCCCGGAGCGGGGGCGTCTGGAAGACAACCAACGGCGGGACGACGTGGGCGAACATCAGCGACAGCGTCGGCGCAGCGGCCGTCGGCGCGGTGGCTGTGGCGCCTTCCGACAGCAAGGTCGTCTGGTTCGGCGGGGGCGATCAGGCGAACGCGCGTTCGTCGATTTCGGGCAACGGCGTCTACAAGTCGCTCGACGCCGGCGCGACGTGGCAGCTCATGGGTTTGCCCGACTCGCATCACATCGCCCGCATCGTCATTCATCCGAAAGACCCCAACACGGTCTGGGTTGCGGCAATGGGCCATCTGTTTTCGAAGAACGCCGAGCGAGGTGTGTTCAAGACCACCGACGGTGGGCGGACCTGGAAGAAAACGCTCTTCATTAACGACGGCGTCGGCGCAATCGACATGGTCGGCAACAACACGAACCCGAACATTCTGTATGCCGCGATGTACGACAAGGAACGGCTGCCGTGGCAGATCATCGAAAGCGGCCCTGAAAGCGGCGTGTACCGCAGCGACAACGGCGGCGACACGTGGACGCGCCTGACCAACGGCCTCCCGGGCGGCAAGATCGGCCGAATCGGCATCGACGTCTTCCAGAAGAACCCGCAGATTCTGTACGCGCTGCTCGAGAACCAGAATCAAAAGGCCGCGGCTCCGGCCGGCGCCAGCGTGAGCTCGACGAGCCCGCTCGCGCAGGGAATTATCGGCAACGAGTTGTACCGCACGGACGACGGCGGCGAGAGCTGGCGCAAAGTCAGCGGCGAGACGAACGTCGCCGGCGGAAAAGCGCCGTACTCGTTCAACCAGATCAAAATCAACCCGTTCAACGACAAGGAAGTCGTCGTCAACAGCGACTCCATGTTCCGCACACGCGATGGCGGCGTGACGTGGACGATGGACTTCATGAACAGGACCTTCGGTGATTTCCGCTGCATGTGGTGGGACGCCGAGGACGAAGACCGCGTGATGGCGTGCAGCGACGGCGGTGTGAGTATCTCGCTCGACCGCGGCCGCACAACGCAGTTCTTCCCCAACATGAAGGTCGGCGAAGCCTACGCGATCGGCGTCGACATGGACGATCCGTACAACGTCTACGGCGGCTTCCAGGATCACGACTCGTGGAAGGGCCCGGTGAACTCACGCTGGGGCCAGGTCACGCTCGAAGACTGGATCACGGTCGGTCCGGGCGACGGCATGTACAACATGATCGACCCGACCGACAGCCGGTGGGCCTACAACACACGCGAGCTCGGATCGATGGGCCGGATGGACCAGAAAACCGGCGTGCGCGCCGACATTTCTCCGGGCCGCGCGAACACCGGCAACCCGCCGCTCCGCTACAACTGGATCGCGCCGATCGCAATGTCGCCGAAAGATCCCAACACGATCTACGCCGGCGCGCAGTTGCTCTTCCGCTCGAAGAACCGCGGCGATACCTGGGAAGCCATCAGCCCGGACCTCACGACGAACAACCCGGAGCGGCTGCAGAAGAACGT
>JBKJHW010000102.1:0-39698 GCA_046598935.1 Vicinamibacterales bacterium
CTGAGTCGGCCTGCTCGAGTTCGCGCTGGCCCTCGAGGTCCCACACGCCGTGGTTTTGTTTGTCCTCGCGTCCGGCCTGGCGGCCTTCGATGAGCCCGCGCGCCTGGCCGGCTTTGAAAGCGGCGCTCGTTGCCTGCGGAACCAGCTGGGGCGCCAGCCCATTGAACTCATCGCGCGTGAGGCGGCCGTTGCGATCGAGATCCCGCGCGTCGAAGCTCGCGCGCGACCAATGCCATTCGTCCGTTGTAATCACCCGATCTCGGTTGATGTCCACGCTGGAAAAGAGATCTGGCGGCACATCCGTCCCAAACATCTCGGCCCGCGTGATCACGCCGTCGCGGTTGGCATCGATCGCCGTGAACCGCGCGGCCGTGCCGTGCCATTCGTTGCGGGATACCCGATTATCGCCGTTCGCGTCGAGGTTATCGAACTGGTCATCCCGGTCGTCGTCGAGATCCTCTGTGAGAAACTCCGACCGCGACACGGCGCCGTCGCCGTCGTGATCAGCGCGGCGGAAGGTTTCACGATCGAAATGCCATTCATCGCGCGTGATCCGGCCGTCGCGGTTATGGTCCAAGCTGGTGAACCCGCGCACGGTCCAGTCGTCAAATCGGTACTCGCGCTCCACCGAGTCGAACGTCGGATCGCCGGTCCTGCCAGGCCGCGCGCCGCCGATCCGCACTTCCTCGCCGCTCAATACGCCGTCGCCGTTCCAGTCGTGCACGGCGAACGATCGATCGCTGCCGTTCCATTCCGCCCGGCTTATCGTGCGGTCGTTGTTGCGATCCATCTCCGCGAAGCGAATCGCGGGGCGGGCCCGGCCCTGTGCTGCGGCGGTCGCTGGTGCGATCGACGCGAGGACCGCGATAATGACGATAGATGTTGAGCTCATGGGAGATTGTCGCGCGCGCAGCGGGGTGGGCGCTGTTTCGTTCAGCACAAGCTTGGCGCCGCGCAATCGAGTGGAGCCGCTAGTTCAGGAGGGCGGCGCAGAACATCGTGCCGCCTTCTTTTTTTCCGGAGTCATAATCTCGAGATGTCGAGCCGACTGGCCCGCGCCGCCCTAGTGGTGGCCGTTGCGCAAACGATCGCGTGTTCCGGTTCCCTTGATCCGGTCCTTGCGGTCCGGTTTACGTCGCTCTTACGCACGCACGTCCGCTTTGATACGTTTGAGCGCGAAGGTGTTTACTTGGTGATGAATGGCGGGGATTGGGCTGCAACCTGGGATCGTATGTCCGCCGAATTGCTGACGAAATCCCTGGTGCCCTCGATCGACTTTTCGCATTCGACAGTCGTGATCGTCGCGTCCGGCCCGAAACCGTCGAGCGGTTTTCCAGTCACGGTTGATGCGGCCGCCGTGAGCGGCACGTCCGTTGATGTCGCCGCGACGCTGTTCACCCCTGGGAATTGCGTCAGCACAACGGCGCTTACCGGCTACGTTCACGTGATCAGCGTGCCGATGCCGGTGACGAATGCGACGCTCACTCCGTCGCGAGCGCCGATGGACTGCCGTTAACTTTCTATCCGATCTTCAATCTGAACGTCCCGTCGTCCTGCCGCTCGCGGTGCGCGTTGTGGCAGGTGGTGCAGGATTGGGTGAGATTTGTCGTGGCGGTTGTGACGTCTGCCCACTTGCCGGCGGCCGCAGCGGCGGCGGCCGCGTCGAGGTGTTTGATGGCGTCGGCTGAAAAGAGCAGCGCGGTCATGATGCTGCGGCCCGTGAACACAGCCTGCGTATCGATGAAGAGCTTCTTCAACTCGGCCGTGCGCGTCGCGACAGCGACGGCGTCGCTCGCGCCCGCCGCGGTGCGCAGGGCCGCGGCCGCAGGCTGGACCTGTTTCATGATCGCGCTCAACTTTTCATCGTCCGGCGTCATCGGTCCGGCGGGTTTCTTCGTGAGATCCACGAAGTTGCTGGCGACGATGGCGGTCGCGAGGATGGTTGGCCTGCCGCGGAATTTTTCTATGACGTCTGCGGGCAGCTCGAGCTTGTAGTTTGCGAGGCGCGTGGCGACGGCGGCCGGATCGAACGCGACGAGCGGGCCGATGATCGTCACGTAGGCGTCGACAGCCGGCGTCTTCTGGAGCGCCGGCGCGATGACCAGGACTTCGCCTTGCGCGGCGTTGCGATTCTGCGTGGCGACAAACACCGTCGCCGAGATCTGCTTGCCGACTGACGCGGTGATCGTCACCGGGCGGCCGATGTACTGAGCGGGGTTCAGCATGATCGAGCTCACCGACGTCGGCACCGGATCGACCGGCGGCGCCGCGGGCGCGGCGCCGGGTCCGCCGGCCCGGCCTTGCAGTGGGTCAAGGTTGGCTCGAAGGGCGACGCTCGCGCCAAGAGCGAGAAACAGACAGACCGGTAATGACGCGTTCTTCAGGATCGATGGCACGGGCGGACTCCGATGGGCGCGATTGTAGCTATTTTCGCTCGACCCCGAACATCTTCATTAGCTCGCTGATCCCTGGATTGATCTTCAGCGCGGCGGCGAAGTCATCCTTGCCGCCGGCTTCGTCTCCGGTCCGCTCCTTGACGGCGCCCAGCGCATACAGCGCCAATGCATCGGCGGCGTTCAGAGTGAGGCAATGAGTGAGATCGTTCTTCGCCAGCACAAAAAGCTTCCGCTGGAAATACGCAATGCCCCGGGCGCGATAGCCGTCGGCGTCGTTCGGCCTTATGGCCACGTACGCCGAGGCGTCACCAAGCGCTTTTTCACTGTCCCGCTGCATCAGATAGACCATGCTGCGGGAAAACAGCGGATCAGCGTCGTCTGGTTTGAGCTCGATGTGGCGGGTGAAATCCGTGATCGCCGCCTTGGTGTCCTTCCGTTGAGCAGAGGCGGATCCGCGCAATGAAAGTACTTCCGTGTCTTCCGGCTTGAGCGCGAGCGCGCGTGAATAGTCCGCCACAGCGCTCTCGTAGTCCTGCCGCAGGTAGTAGGCGCTGCCGCGATTCTGAAACGCGCGGGCCATCTTCGGGTTGATCGCCAGCGCGCGCGTGTAGTCGGCGATCGCCGGAGTGGTGTTGGTCCTGTCCAGATTCAGAGCGAGATCCGCGCGGTTGCAGAAAGGATCGGCAAACGCCGGGTCCAACTGGATCGCGCGATCGTAGTCAGCGGCGGCGCGGGTGAAATCTTTCTTTGAAGCCAGCGCGATCCCGCGGTTGTTGTACGAGTAGGCTGGGCTGAAGTCGCGCGCGATCGCCTGCGTGTAGTCTTCGATGGCGAGGTCGTACTTGGCCTCGGTGTAGTGCGCCATGCCCCGGTTGAAGTAGGCCTGACCGTCGACGTCGGCTGCTTTTTCGGACCCGGTGTTCGCGGTCGCCGGCGCATCGCCTGGTGTTGCCGCGCTGGGAGTCGCCGGCGGCGAGCCGCTTCCTGGAAGGGCCTGCGGGAATTCCGCCGGCGCCGAGCCGATGATCGGCGCGGGATCCGCATTGTTCCGACGCGCAGCGTTCACCGCGAAGAAGATGCCCGCGATACCGAGCAGGGCCGCGCCCACCCAGGCTGCGCGAACGTACGCTGCGCGCGCGCCCTTGGCCGATTCGGCTTCCTTGAGAGGAGTCACCGGAGCTACCGGCGTCTCGGACACGGCTCCGAGCATCGTCGCGACGACGTCGGCGAGGCGGCGAGCGTGAAGGTCGAGCGGCGGCGATGACGCGTCGAGCCAATGCACCACAGCGAGGTTGTATTCGAGAGATCCTCGCGGCCTGACGTCTTCGATCCGGAACGGCAGAATGGGTATCTGGAGATCGATGGCGCGCTCGAGTTCCCGCGGGATATGCCGCGAGGCGTTAGCGGCGTCGGAAAACACCAGGACCATCGCCCGGCTTTCGCGGATGGCCCCGACGATCGCGCTGCCCCAATCGGCGCCGGGCTGAATGTCGCGCGGCGCGATCCAGCAGCGCACGCCTCGCTGCTCGAGCGTGGCGCACACGAGGTCAGCGACAGCCTTGTCGGTACTGGCGTGGCTGATGAAGACGTCGTGGGCCATGCGCGCGGCTGGATTCTACCAGCGTCGGCGCCCCGGGGGCGCGCTGGAACCTTCCCCGCGTTCGCACGTCATGAATGACCAGGAGGGCTCATCCATGAACGACCCTGACATTGCGATTGCCCCGGAAGACCGAACGCTGGCTGCGTTGACACACCTGTCCGGACTCTCCGGCTACATCGTCCCTCTCGGCGGAATCATCGTGCCGATCCTGATCTGGCTGACCAAGAAGGACTCGCCGGTCATCGCGAGCATCGCCAAACAGGCCGTGCTTCTCAACCTTGCCGTGTTCCTGCTGTTCTGCTCGGGCTGGGTGTTGTTCCTTACGGTGATCCTGATTCCGGCGGTCGTGCTCGCGTGGGTCGCACTTGGCATCGCCGCTATCGCGCTCCCGATCATCGGAGCCATTCGAGCCAACGAGGGGCGGTACTACCGTTACCCGGTCATCGGCACGACACCGGACCGCGTGAACGCTGAAAGCTCGATTTAACCGATCGTGATTTTCTTGACACCTCGTGCTTCGAGGAGCTTCGGCACGCGATTGCGCTGATCTCCCTGAAGCATGAGGTTGTTGCCTTCGACCACTCCGCCACAACCCAGTCCCGCTTTCAACGCCTTCAACCAGTCTTCGCGTTCCTTCGGCGACAGCGCCATGTGCTCGATGACCGTCACCTCCTTGCCGCCCCGGCCGCTGCGTTCCATGCGCACGACGGCGCGGGGGATTGAACGGGACTGTCCCCGCACCGAAGGGACAGTCCCTTCAGGTGCCTGGTGCGAAAGGGACTGTCCCTGGAGTTCGGGGACAGTCCCCTTCAATGCCCCGAACGGACTATTGCTGAACTTCTCGTCGCTCACGGTCGAGCGATGTTATCTGAGCGGCACGCGGACCGTGAGCGCGCGCCGCAGAGTGACGCCGATCACCGAGCCGCTCCCGATGTAAGCGTCTTTGCCGCGCGTCGAAAGCACGACCGCGGTGCCTGCGCCGCCGCCGATCGCCGCGCCGGTCAGCGCGCCTTTCTTGCCGCCGAGGATCGCGCCGACAATCGCGCCGCCCGCTGCCGGGATGCCGATCTTCTTCGCGTCGGTCGATTTGGTCGCCGGCGCCACGCGCGTGTAGCTCGCCGCGATCGGATACCGCTCGCCGCCTACGATCACGTCGCTGAAGCTCAGCCCGATGCTGCCGCGGCCCTTCACTTTGCCGGGACGTTCAACAGAAGACACAACGCCCGAGACGCGGCTGCCGGCCGGAAGCGCCGTGTAGCCGTCGCCGCTGACGCCCGAGACGACCGTCGCGTTGACGCGTTGCTCAACACTGCTCGTCTCCGACGAGTAGTCCGAGCCCAGTCGCAGCCGAATGGTCGTGCCCGCCGGCAACGTCACTTCGCGATAGCGCGATCCGGAAGTTGACCGCGCGACCGACTTCGCCGGGGCCGCTTTGAGCGGGGCCGCGAATCTGGATCTGGATGCAGCTGCGTATTTCGCCGCGGGCGCCGCGGGCGTCGCCGTGGCCAGCGCTGCCGCGGGTGTACGTGACGCCCCAGTGGAAGATTCGATCACCATAGCCGTCGTCACCGCCGTTGCGGCGACGAGCCCGATTGCGCCGAGCACAAGACTTGAGCGCTTCACCAATGTCGTCATGTCATCTACCTCCGGTTACACCGGTGACTACTTCAAGATGTGTGCCACCTGTAACGAGGACAAATTACAATTGCGGGATTCCGTGCAGCTGCGCTTCGATTTCGTGAACGCAAACGGCGTCGTTGAGCCGCAGATTTTTTCTGCGCCCGCACGACTCATCATTGCGAACGAACTTCGTGATGTCGCCGCTGCGATGGCGGACGTCGACGCGGCGCTCGCCGATGGAAAGTACGTCGCCGGATTCGTTGCTTACGAAGCAGCCGCGGCGTTCGACGCTGCGCTCGTCACACAACCGCCGACCGATCTGCCTCTCGTGTGGTTCGGCGTCTTCGACGCTCCGGCTGCGGCGCCAGCTTTAGCCGTTGACGCTGCTGCGCCGGGCGTCGAGTGGACGAGCGGGATTTCGCGCGCCGAGCACCAGCAGGGCATCGCGGCAATTCGGGAAGCCATCGCCAACGGCGATACCTATCAGATCAACTACACCTTCCGGCTGAACGCATCGATCGCGCCGTCCGCGGTTCGGCCGCTCTATGACACGCTCGCGCGCGCCGCGCGCGTGCCCTACGGCGCGCTCCTCGAGATGGGCGACTGGCAGTTGCTTTCACTCTCTCCCGAGCTGTTCTTTCGCGCCAACTTCCAGGACGGCCGCATCATCACCCAGCCAATGAAGGGCACCGCCGCGCGCGGCCTTTGGCGCAAAGACGATGACCTGCGTGCGGGGGCACTGGAGAAATCGGAGAAGAACCGCGCGGAGAACGTGATGATTGTCGACCTCGCGCGCAATGACGTCACGCGCGTCGCCGAGATCGGCAGCGTCAACGCCACGTCGCTTTTTCATGTCGACCGCTATCCGTCTGTGCTCCAGATGATCTCGACCGTTGAAGCTCGACTGCGGCCCGGCGTCACGCTGTCGGATGTCTTCCGCGCGCTGTTTCCCGCCGGATCGATCACCGGCGCGCCGAAATCCAGCAGCATGCGCCTGATCGCTGAGCTCGAACACGCGCCGCGCGGCGCGTACTGCGGGGCGATCGGCTTCGCATCGCCCGGTGGGGAAGCCGTGTTCAACGTCGCCATCCGAACGATTACGGCGCGATCCGACGGCGGCGCCGAATACGGCGTCGGCGGCGGCATCACCTGGGATTCCGAAGCCGGCGACGAATACGCCGAGGCGTTTGCGAAGGCCGCGTGCCTCGTCGTGCGCCCGGAGTTCGACCTGCTCGAAACACTGCGGATCGAAGGCGGCACCGCGATCCGTCTCGACCAGCACCTCGCGCGGATGGCCGAATCGGCCGTGTACTTCGGATTGGACGTCGACTTCAGCCGCGTGAGGTCGGCAGTCGCTGCCTGCATCCAGGGCCGCGCCGCAACCGCACCGTCGCGGCTGCGCATTCGAGTGAGTCGCGGCGGCGACGTCATCGCCGAAGCCGTCGACCTGGACCCGCGACCCGCGGCGGCGCAGCCTGCGGTGCTCGCGTCATCGCCGATCGACCGCGCCGATCGATTTCTGTATCACAAGACCACGGCCCGCTCGGTCTACGAGCGCCACATGCAAGAGCATCCCGGCGCTTTTGACGTCCTGCTATGGAACGAAGCGCGCGAGATTACCGAATTCACACGCGGTAACGCCGTTGTGGAGATCGCCGGACGAAAAGTCACGCCGCCCCGATCGTGCGGGCTCCTGGCCGGAGTCTTTCGCAACGCGCTCGTCGAACGCGGTGACGTCGCCGAAGCGGTGATCACGATCGACGACCTGCAACGATCGACGCGGATCTGGTTTGTAAATTCGTTAAGAGAATGGGTCCAGGTCAGGCTCGACGCGTGACCATCGCGATGTTGTCGCTGAAGAGGCGTCCGCGAAGCAGGCCGAGCGAAACAGTCTGCCATGTGACGACCGGCAACTTTGGCAACCCGCCTTCGTTGGTGTAGCTGAACACCGGCCGCGTGAAACCAGCCTCCGCGCAAATTCTCGTCAAATCCATACGCAACAACGCCGTGATGTGCGCCGGATAACTCTGGCCGGTGAACTGCACGAAATGCCCGACGAGCATCAACGCTAGATACGAGCGAATCGATTCCTGATTCGGCATCGTCAATACAAGCAACCCGCCAGGTTTCAACAGCCCGTGCAACGTCCGCAACGTCAGTCGCGGGTTCTCGAGATGCTCGATCGTCTCCGAACAGACGAGGACATCAAAGGGCGGCGTGATGGTGATCGTGTCGTTGAGATCCTGCTGATGCCACTCGACGCCGGCGGGCAGATTGGCAGGGCGCGGAAAGAGATCCGCGCCCGCGAGGGATGCGTAGTTGCCGGCGGCGTGCAGCCGCGTCAACAACTCGCCGAGCCCTGCGCCGAAGTCGAGCAGGCGGCCGGAAGCTCGCTCGCGATCGAGCAGCGAAAGCACCAGCGACTTGATCGGCTCGGAAGAGATGCCGCCCGAAGCTTCGGACGCGCGCTGGCGTTGTTCGCGGAGCGCGTCGGGAAGCTCAACCAAATCCATCGGAAATCTCAACCAAATCCATGCGGCGAGGTCCCGACGATACACTTAGCCCGTGACCTTGTCGAGTGAGCGGGGAACCGCGCGCCGCGGCCGCGGCGCTGAACCCGAATGGTGGATCGTCGCGCCGCCGGCGACGGGCTCGTTCGACGGCATCGCTCATTTCTCGGCTGAGCTGGCCGCGGCAATCAACGAGATAGAGCCGGCGCGCCTGATGTCTTCTCACGCGGAGTTCGCGGAGGCCGCGGAGGTGCGAGGCATTTTTCTTCAGTACTCGCCGCCCGCATTGGTGACGTCCGATTTGCCCAGGCTCCTCTCGAAGCTGTCGCGGCTCCGCGCGCGCGGCGTGCCGATCGTCACAACCGTTCACGAGTACTGGTCGCCCGCCACGCTGTCGCCCAAACGCGCGATCTGGCGCTGGCTGTGCAAACGCGCACTCTCGGCCGTGGCCGCGCGCAGTTCGCGACTGGTCGCGACCACGCCGTATGCCGCGAGCGTCCTCGCCGAGACGGGCATTCCAGGTGCAAAGGATGCGGCCATCATTCCGATCGGCACAGGCATTCCCGCCTTCGCCCGCGCCGAGGCTGCCGATGATGGCGCGAGCTTCGGCGGGCAAGCTTGCTCAACCGCTGTCATGTTCGGCCAGCCGGCCATCCTGGATCGCGACGTCGTCCTCCATTTCGCGCGCTGGGTCGCCGCGCAAAGTCCGCGTCCGCGATGGATCTGGATCGCGCGGTCGGCCGAGGAAATGCGCGCGTGGTGGCGCGGCCTTGGGGCGCCCGATGTCGTTGAAATTCACGGCGGTCTTCCGGCCGGTCGTGTGTCGCAGCTCCTGTCCGAGGCGTCGATCGGGTTGGCGGTGTATGACGACGGCGCGTCGACGCGGCGGAGCTCGCTGGCCGCGCTCGTCGCGCACGGGTTGCCGGTGGTCGGCCTCGATGGCCGCTTTACGGACGATCGCCTGCGGAAGAGCGGCGCGTTTCTCCTGTCGCCGATCGGCAACGCGCCCGCATTCATCGCCAACCTCGAGCGCGTGCTCGCCAACGAGGCGCTGCGAGGCGAAATGGCCGCGGCGTCAAGGCGGCTACACGAGACCGACCTCAGTTGGGTGAAAATTGCGACGCAATATCTGAGCGTTGCGAAGATCAGATAACACCGCGACCCCCGCGTTCCCCGCGTGAGATGACCTACCGCGTCAACAGGTACGTCGCGAAGCTGCCGAGCCAGTGGCCGCCTTCGTAATGTTCACCGGTCACAGACGCGAGCCCGCTGTCGGCATGCGCTTTCGCTGCGGCCGCAAGCGCGGCTCTCCGCGCATCCGTGCGTGGAAGGCCCGAGGCGATCCCGTTGAGCATCCACGCGCGGCTCAGGTTCAGGCCGTCGAGATGCGCGAGCTTGCCGTCGGATTTATCGGTCACGACGCCGATCGGGAGCCAGGCCGCAGTAGCGGTCTTACTGAGCGCGCTGCCGCGCGACGGAATTCCCGGCAGAAACGTCGTCAGCCACGCCGCAAACTCCTGCGGCGCGAGCACGCGGCGCATCACGTCGGCCTCGGCGAGACACGGCGACAGAAAATCCTGGCCTGACGGTTCGTAGTTGAGCGGGCAATTGCGATCGCGCGTGTGGAACTGCCGGATCTTGGAGACAAGCAGGCCTTCTATTTTTGTGTCTCCGGTGGCGCGCGCCCAGTCGAGCGTCAGCCCGAACGCGAACGCCGTCTGCGCGTGTTCGCCCTCGCGGATCGAATACGCCAGCTTTGGCAGCCACGAGTTGAACCGCGCGACGGCGACTTGTTCGAGCGGCGCGAGCGCCGCGCTCAACTGTTTCCCATCCGCCTGCGCCAAGGCTCCGGCGGACAAGTCGTTAGTCCACGCGCGGAGTTCGGCGGCGAGCTCCAGCAGCCACGCCAGGCCGTACGGCCGCTCGAATGTTTCGCGGCCGGGGCCGTTGAGATAGGCCACTTCGGCGGCAATGTTGGCGGCGGTGATGTTCTTCCTGAGCGCCGCAACGGCGTCGGCCGCGAAGGGCGCCGCAGGGAACCGGCGGGCGAGGGCCGCGAGCAGCCAGTGGCCGTGCACGGCAGAGTGCCAGTCGTAGCATCCGAAGAAAGCAGGCGTCAGCTCGTGCGGCGCCTTGATGTCGGCCGGAGAGTTGAGCACGTGCGCGATCTTGTTGGGGTATTCCTTCGCAACGCAGCCCAGCGCCAACCGCGCAAATTTGTCAGCCGTTGCGGCGGTGAGCGCCGCGTTTGCCGCTTGCAGCGGCGGGTGCGAACCTGCGCGGTTTAGCTGAGCAGTAACGGGCAGAGCGGTCAGGAGCGCGACGACGACCGCGATGTGCAGAGGTTTCATGGCCGCATGCTACCCCGCGCGCCGTTGCTGACAGGGCGGTTTTGCAGGTCGGTACTCGATTCTGAAACCGTTCGTGGAGGCTGCGGACCATCCCCCTAGGGGAAAACCCCCAGAAAGCTGGCCGACATCTTGCACTAAGGGTCGTCGCCCCCTCGGAGGTAGTGCCTGTGGCTCTCGTGCTGAATGAATTTCGTGAACCCGTAGTTGACCCGTCCGGCAACGGATTCAAGGCGAAAGCCTGCGCCTTGCCGAACTCCAAGGGGCTGTGGCAGGGGTGGATCGAGTTCAATCCGGTGAACGGCTCGCCGACCTTCCGGTCGCCGGCCGAGACGATGCAGGCGACGCGGGGCGGGGTCGTGAAATGGGCGGCCAGCCTGACGACTGACCACCTCTCCTGTGCCCTCGACCGGGCGCGCGTCCGGATCGGCGCGTAGGGGTTACTTTTTCACTTTTGCCGCGACGAACACGATCGCGCCGTCGGCCGAATCGAAATTGGCCGGCCGCGTGGCGGCGCCCGGGGTGCCGAGCATCCCGTGGATCGCGTCACCTTTCATTTCGAGGATGCCGAGCTGCAGCTTGCCCGCGTCCGAGCCCTCGACGATGTTCAGGTCGAACGTCCAGGGCGTCTTGGTCGCGTCCAGCTTGAACGTGCCGGTTTCATCGATCCCGCCGTTGATGACCACGGCATATTTCATCCCATCGAACTGCAACGCCATGGCGCCTTCCGGGACGGCCTGGTCGTTCGCAAGTGTGACGTTCCAGGTGCCCTGAAGGGACGTGGCTTCCTTCGAGAGCGCGGGAGCGGGGGCCGGCGCCTGGGTAGGGGCCGCCTGACCGGCAAAGAGGGTGACGGCGATGAGGGCGAGCGAAAGTAGGTTCATGTTTACACTGTAGCGAATCGCACGCAGCGGCGCCCCAGGATGTTCATTCGCGGTCGCATCGTGAAAGAATATTGAGTTATGGCAACACTCTCGCACGACGGAAAGACCCTCGACCTCCCGGTCGTGACCGGTTCGGAAGGCGAAGTCGGATTCGACATCTCGCAGCTTCGCGCCAAGACGGGCGCCATCACGCTCGACCCCGGCTTCGGCAACACGGGTTCGTGCCGCAGCAGCGTCACGTTCATTGACGGCGAGCGCGGCATTCTGCAGTACCGCGGCTACCCGATCGGAGAGCTTGCCGAGAAGAGCACCTTTCTTGAAGTCGCATGGTTGCTGATCAACGGCGAACTGCCGTCGGCCTCGCAGCTCAAGGAGTTCCAGCAGCTGCTGACGCAGCACACGATGGTCCACCAGGACCTCAACCGGTTTTTCGAAGGCTTTCCGAAAGACGCGCATCCGATGCCGGTGTGCGCGGCCGTGGTGGGTGCGCTCGCGACGTTCTACCAGCAGCCGGAGACCGAGCAGAGCATCAAGGAAGCGGTGATCCGCCTGCTCGCGAAGATGCCGACGATCGCGGCGTATTCGTACAAGCACTCGATCGGCCAGCCGTTCATGTATCCGAAGAACCGGCTCGACTACTCATCTAATTTTTTACACATGATGTTCGCGAACCCGTGCGAGGACTACACGGTGAACCCGGTCCTCGCCAAGGCCGTGGATCTCCTTCTCATTCTTCACGCCGATCACGAGCAGAACTGCTCGACGAGCACGGTGCGCGTCGTCGGCAGCTCGCGCGCGAATCTGTTTGCGTCGATCTCGGCCGGCATCAGCGCGCTGTGGGGCCCGCTCCACGGCGGCGCGAACCAGCAGGTCATCGAGATGCTCGAGGCGATCGAGGGCGAGGGCGGCGATGTGCAGAAGTTCGTCGACCGCGCGAAGGACAAGAAAGACAACTCGCGGTTGATGGGTTTCGGCCACCGCGTCTACAAGAACTTCGACCCGCGCGCCGTCATTCTCAAGAAATCGTGCATGGACGTGCTCAACACGCTCGGTATCAAGAGCCGCCAGCTCGAGATTGCGATGCAGCTCGAAGAGATCGCGCTCAAGGACGATTACTTCATCAGCCACAAGCTCTATCCGAACGTCGACTTCTACTCCGGGATCATCTACAAGGCGCTGAACATCCCGGTGAACATGTTCACGGTGATGTTCACGATGGGCCGCATGCCGGGCTGGATCGCGCAGTGGCTCGAGATGAGAAAAGACCCGGACACGCGCATCTCGCGTCCGCGCCAGATCTACACCGGCGCGACCAAGCGGTTGTACGTGCCGATGGACAAGCGGTAACAAGATCCTCGTTGACCAGCGTCAGCAGTTCGATTCTTTCCTTCGGCATCACACTGAGTTGCGCGCTGTTCCGACGACGGTAGAATCGTCGTCAGTTCGATGACCGACCAGACGCCGCCGCGATCAAGCATCGTCCTCTACCAGACCGAGGACGGGCGCACGCGTCTGCAGTGTCGATTTGAGGACGAGACGATCTGGCTGACCCAGGTCCTGATCGCCGAGCTCTTCCAGACCTCCGTCCCGAACATCAGTTTGCACCTCAAGGCGATTTACGAAGAAGGCGAATTGACGGAGGCGGCAACTATTAAGCCCTACTTAATAGTTCGATTTGAGGGGGCCCGCCAGGTTTCGCGCGAAGTCCTTCATTACAGCCTCCCCGCCATCCTGGCCGTCGGCTACCGGGTGCGCAGCCCTCGCGGCACCGAGTTCCGCCAGTGGGCCACCGCGCGCCTGAGCGAGTACCTGGTCAAGGGCTTCGCCATGGACGACGAACGATTGAAGAATCCGCCTGGCCACGGCCAGACGGACTACTTCGACGAACTCGTCGAGCGCGTCCGGGACATCCGCTCGTCGGAGCGCCGCTTCTACCAGAAGGTCCTAGATATCTACGCGACGAGTGTCGACTACTTGCCTGGTTCCGAGATGTCGGCGCAGTTCTTCGCCACCGTCCAGAACAAGATGCACTGGGCCGCGCACGGCCACACCGCCGCGGAAGTGATTCACGAACGTGCTGACGCGGCCAAGCCGACAATGGGCCTGAGAACCACTCGGCCCGGCCACGTCATCCGTCGCGCCGATGTGTCCGTCGCCAAAAACTATCTCGACGCCGACGAACTGCAGACGCTAAACCGCATCGTCAGCCTCTACATCGAGTTCGCCGAGCTTCAGGCGCTCGATCGCAGGCCGATGACGATGAAGCAGTGGGTGGAGAAGCTGGACGAGTTCCTGAAGATCTCGGGACGCGAGCTGCTGGACCACGCCGGGCACATCTCCGCGGAAATGGCGCGAGCCAAAGCCGAGCGCGAGTACGAGAGCTACCGGCAACTGACCGATGCCCAGTCGCGACCGGTGGACGCGCACTTCGAAGACGCGGCCAAAGCCCTTCAGGCGCTGCCGCCGAAACGGCAGAAGAAAGGCCGTTAGTAACTATCGCGGCGGGATCACGAACAGCGCGTAGCCGTGACCTGTCGCGGCCTTCGGGAGAGCCAACCGCCAATCCTCGTACGTCACGATCTGATCGAAGTTCCATGTGCGTCCAAGCTCGCGCCATTCGTCGACGGCACGGCCCTCCCACAACGCTCGACCGGTTTGCTCCGGCAGCGTGCCCGCCCCTTCGAGACTGTTCGCCGGCGGATTCACGAGATCGACACCGTAGAGCGCGATCAGCGCGCGGTTGATCGCGGCGCCCGACTCCGGAGAATAAAGGATCGTGTCGATCCACGCGCCGTTCAGCACGACGGGGCGCCGGGTGCGCCGCTGAAGATCAGGGATGTCCGACGCCGTGAGCAACCCGGAGCGGCCTTCGGCAATGCGAGCGAAGAACGCGTCGTTCACGGCGACGCGCATTTGGGTTTGCCATCGCTCCGGCGCCGACACGATCACGCGCGCCAGGTACACGACGCTGACGATGCTGAAAAGCGACACGGCGATGAGCCGCAACGCCCGGGTCGACAACACCCCATCACGTGCAGCCAAGCCGATTGTGAGCGCCGCGCCGGACATCAACGCAAAGTTCACGAGACGGCCCGGCATCAGCATCGAGATCCAGTCAGGCAGCCATGCGGCTGGGAGAATGTGCGCGACGTGAAGCGCCGCGCCGGTGATCGCGGTGGTGACGACAAATAACGGAAGCAACGCGGCCCTCGATCCGAGCCATCGGCGCCACAGGATGAGAACCGAGACAACGGCTGACGCGAACGCGGCAGCGATCACGATCGTGCGGACGGGTAGCAATTGCCGATGAAAATCCCACGACGTGAGCACGGCATCGAAGAACAACGCCGCCGCCTCCTCGTCTGCGGCCGTCGCGCCTGGAGCGCGCCACCCGTGAATACCGAAGCTCGCCGCCGTGACGAGCGCACCTGAGAGCAACCAGCGCTTCGAGGCCCACAGATCTGCCCGAAGCGACGGTTTCGCCAGCGCCAACAACGCGACAACCGCGCACGTCGTCAGGCCGAGGCCTGCATGGACGGCGGGCAGCAACGCCAGAAGAAACGCCCCGAGCCGCAGCGACCCTGCCGACAACAATGCCACGGCGAGCAGATTCAGCGAGAGACCGATCGCTCCCCATGTGTAGACGGTTCCGAAGAGCAGAACGGGATACGTGATGCCGCCGCGCGCGAGGCCGAACGCCGCGATGACGCACGGCGCCAGGCACGCGATGGAAGTGGTTGAGAAGATGGAAGTGGTTGAGAAGGTTGACGCGCGGCCGCCCGCCACTAAAACTGTCAATCCGAGCGCTTGGAACGAAATGGCGCCCATCGCCGCGCTGAGGACGCCTGAGACAGCGCGCTCCGACATCCCCCAATGGAGGAGCAGCGCAGGAATCTGGACTTGAAGAGACCACAGCCGCATCGCGAGCGCCGCGGCCGGATGCGTTGACTCTGACGTGACGACGCCGCTGTGGATCTGCGCGAGCTCGACGGCGTCCTGCAGCGCCGGATGACAAAGACCAACGACCGCGCCGAGCAGCCCGGAAATGACGAGGACCGTTCTGACCCTGGATCGCAAGGGCCCGCTACGCGAGGATCATCTTCAGCACGAATCGATCGGACGCATCGGTGAGCCCGACGCCGGCGCCCAACTGTACCTCGACCCTCGGTCTGCCTCCAATACGACGGCAGCCGCCGACTATTTCGACACGGTGCGGGAAAGTTCGCAATGGCCGTTCCGGAAGACGGTCACCTCGCCCTGGAGCGATCCGGCACGGCAGGTGCAATGGGGAGCTCTATGGCCAGAACCTGGATCACCGTCGATGGCAACGAAGCGACCGCCTCCGTAGCGCACCGCACCAGCGAAGTCATCGCGATCTATCCCATCACCCCGTCAACGACGATGGGCGAGCTGGCGGACGACTGGTCGTCGGCCGGACGAACGAACGTCTGGGGCCAGGTCCCCCGCGTCGTCGAGATGCAGTCCGAAGGCGGGGCGGCCGGGGCAGTGCACGGCGCCCTTCAGGCCGGAGCGCTCGCCACCACTTTCACGGCGAGCCAGGGCCTGCTCCTGATGATCCCCAACCTCTACAAGATCGCCGGCGAGCTCACGCCGTACGCGATGCACGTCACCGCGCGCGCCGTAGCCACGCACGCGCTGTCGATCTTCGGCGATCACTCCGACGTCATGGCGTGCCGGCAGACCGGCGTCGCGCTGCTGTCATCGGGATCCGTGCAGGAAGCGCAGGACTTCGCGCTGATCGCCCACGCCGCCACGCTGCGGTCGCGCGTGCCGTTTCTGCATTTCTTCGACGGCTTCCGCACGTCGCACGAGGTCAACAAGATCGAGTCGCTGACCGACGATGATCTGAGGTCGATGCTGCCGGAAGAGCTGATCGCCGAGCATCGCCGCCGCGCGCTCACGCCGGACCGGCCGGTCGTTCGCGGCACCGCGCAGAACCCCGACACATTCTTCCAGGCGCGCGAAGCGGCGAATCTGTTTTACGACGCATGCCCCGGCATCGTGCGCGGCGTGATGGACGATTTCGCCGCGCTGACCGGCCGCGCGTACCGGCCGTTCGACTACTCCGGCGATCCGCACGCCGAGCGCGTCGTCGTGATCATGGGCTCCGGCGCCGAGACAATGCGCGCCACCGCCGCCGCGTTGATCGCCGGGCGCCGCAAGGTTGGCGTCGTTGCCGTGCGCCTGTACCGTCCATTCTCGATTCCCGATTTCATCGCGGCGCTTCCCGCAACCGTCCGTTCGATCGCGGTGCTCGACCGCACCAAGGAGGCCGGGAGCCTCGGCGAACCGTTGTATCTCGACATCGTCGCTGCGCTCGCCGAAGCGAGCACGTCGGGTCTCTGGCCGGGTCCGCTGCCCGCGATTTCCGGAGGCCGGTACGGGCTCGGCTCCAAGGAGTTCACGCCGGCGATGGCGACGGCCGTCTTCGACGAGCTCGGCACGATGCCGCGTCGTCCGCATTTCAGTGTCGGCATCACCGATGACGTGACGCGATTGTCATTGCCGGTCGGCGACTTCGATCTCGACGAAGCGGAGAAAGACGTCGTGCGCGCGGTGTTCTACGGTCTCGGTGCGGACGGCACCGTTGGCGCCAACAAGAACTCGATCAAGATCATCGGCGAAGATACGCCGAACTTCGCGCAGGGTTACTTCGTGTACGACTCGAAGAAGTCCGGCGCGATGACGATCTCGCATCTGCGATTCGGGCCCCGGCCGATCCACGCGCCGTATCTCATCCGTCGCGCCACGTTCGTCGCGTGTCACCAGTTCGATTTCCTCGATCGTTACGATGTGTTGTCCGTTGCCGAGCCCGGCGCGACGCTGCTCCTCAACGCGCCGTGCGATCCCGACGAGGTCTGGGATCTGCTGTCGCACGCCGTTCAGAACGAGATCATCGAGAAGCGGCTGACGGTGTACGCGATCGACGCCGCGTCGGTCGCGAAAGACGTCGGGATGGGGAAACGCATCAACACGATCATGCAGACGTGTTTCTTCGCGATCTCCGGCGTGTTGCCGCGCGAGCAGGCCATCAGCCACATCAAGAAGGCGATCAAGAACACGTACGGCAAGCGTGGTTCCGTTGTGGTCGATGCGAATTACGCCGCGGTGGACCGGACGCTCGCGGCCCTGCGCGAAGTTGCCGTGCCGCGTGCGCCGACGTCGAACCGGGCGCTGCCCGCGCCGATTCCCGAGGGCGCGCCGTCGTTCGTGCAGCGGGTGACCGCGGCGATGCTCGCCAATCATGGCGACCTGCTTCCGGTGAGCGCGTTCCCGCCGGACGGCACCTGGCCGACGGGCACAGCGAAATGGGAAAAGCGCAACATCGCCGAAGAAATCCCGGTGTGGGACGAGGCGCTGTGCATCCAGTGCAACAAGTGCGCGCTCGTGTGCCCGCACGCGGCGATTCGCGCCAAGGTCTATCCGGCCGAGTCGCTCGGCGGCGCGCCGGCGACGTTCAAGTTCGTGGACTTCCGGGCGGCCGGCGACGACTTCCGCGGCCAGAAGTACACGATTCAGGTCGCGCCTGAGGACTGCACCGGCTGCACGCTGTGCGTCGACGTGTGCCCGGCGAAAGACAAAGCCAATCCATCGCATCGCGCGCTCGAGCTGGTTCCGCAGCGCCCGCTTCGCGACGCCGAGCGCGAGAACTTCAGCTTCTTCCTGAATCTCCCGGAGGCCGACCGCATTCTCATCAAGCCCGACGTCAAACATACGCAGTTCCTCGAACCGCTGTTCGAGTTCTCCGGCGCCTGCTCTGGCTGCGGCGAAACGCCGTACATCAAGCTGCTGACCCAGCTGTTCGGCGATCGGGCGCTGATTGCCAACGCGACCGGCTGCTCATCGATCTTCGGCGGCAATCTGCCGACGACGCCGTACACCGTCAATCGCGAGGGCCGCGGCCCCGCGTGGGCGAACTCACTCTTCGAAGACAACGCGGAATTCGGGCTTGGCATGCGCCTGGCCGTCGATCACCACCAGGCCGAAGCGATCGCGCTCACGCGCGTCCTGGCCGACCGCGGCCTGATCGGCGCGCCACTTGCCGACGCGTTGACCGGGCCCGCCGTGCCAGGCGAGCGTGATGTTCGCGACCGCCGCGTCCTCGTGACCGAACTCAGGAACGTCCTGGGATCGTCTCGCGATCCGGTAGCGATCCGGCTGCTCGGGATCGCCGACTATCTCGTGCAGAAATCCGTCTGGATCGTCGGCGGCGACGGCTGGGCGTATGACATCGGCTTCGGCGGACTCGACCACGTCCTGTCGCTCGGCCTCAACGTCAACATTCTCGTTCTGGACACCGAGGTCTACTCGAACACCGGCGGCCAGCAGTCCAAGGCCACGCCGCTTGGCGCGTCCGCCAAGTTCGCGGCATCGGGAAAGGCGACGGCCAAAAAGGATCTCGGCCTGATGGCGATGGCGTATCGGCAGGTCTACGTCGCCCGTGTGGCGATCGGCGCGAAAGACGCGCAGACGCTGAAGGCGTTCCAGGAAGCCGAGGCGTATCCGGGCACGTCGCTGATCATTGCCTACAGTCATTGCATCGCGCACGGCTTCGAGCTCTCGTGCGGATTGACGCAGCAGAAAGCGGCTGTCGATTCCGGACACTGGCCGCTTTACCGCTACGATCCGCGCCGCGCCGAAACCGGGCAGCCGCCGCTCGTCCTGGATTCGGGCGCACCGACCCTGGACCTTGAGACGTACATGCACGCCGAGGCGCGCTACCGCGTCGTCGAGCAAGCGGCGCCTGAGCGATATCGGGAATTGCTCCACTTGGCCGAGGCCGAGGTCGCCGCGCGGCAGCAGCTCTACCGAGACCTGGCGTCGAAAAAAACGTAACCGGGCTCCGAAAGATATAAGCTGGCGCCGCCTTTCGCATAAGGAGCGTTACGTGCCCCAGTCTCCGTTTGTCGCCGGCCTCATGGCCGGCGTTGTCGCGAAGAATCCCGCCGAACCGGAATTTCACCAGGCCGTACTCGAAGCCGCCGATTCATTCGAGCTCGCGCTCGAGCGCCACCCTCAATACCGCCGCGCGCGCATTATTGAACGCCTGATCGAGCCGGAGCGCGTGGTGATGTTCCGAGTGCCGTGGCAGGACGACAAGGGCGAGTACCACGTCAACCGCGGGTTTCGCATCGAGATGAACAGCGCCATCGGACCGTACAAAGGCGGGCTGCGGTTTCACCGGAGCGTGAATCTCGGCATCCTGAAATTCCTGGCGTTCGAGCAAGTGCTCAAGAATTCGCTGACGACGCTCCCGATGGGCGGCGGAAAGGGCGGCTCTGATTTTGATCCCAAGGGAAAGTCCGACGACGAGGTGATGCGGTTCTGCCAGAGCTTCATGACGGAACTCTGCCGCCACATCGGGCCGAACACCGACGTGCCGGCCGGGGACATCGGCGTCGGCGGCCGCGAGATCGGTTTTCTCTTCGGTCAGTACAAACGCGTGCGCAACGAGTTCACCGGCGTTCTCACCGGCAAAGGCATCAACTGGGGCGGGTCGCTCATGCGGCCTGAGGCGACCGGGTACGGCGCGGTGTATTTCGCTGCGGAGATGCTCAAGACCCGCCACAAGACGCTCGAAGGCATGACGTGCCTCGTCTCCGGCAGCGGAAACGTCGCGCAGTACACGATCGAAAAGCTCCTCGCGTTCGGCGCAAAACCGGTGACCGTCTCCGACTCGAGCGGCTATATCTTCGACGATGCCGGCATTACGACCGAGAAGCTGGCGTTCATCATGGATCTCAAGAACGTCCGGCGCGGCCGGATTGCGGAATACGCCGACAAGTTCAAGGGCGCCGTGTTCACGCCCGCAGATCCGAAGATGAAACACAATCCGCTCTGGAATCACAAAGCGAGCTGCGCATTCCCGAGCGCGACGCAGAATGAGATCAACGGTCCCGACGCCGCGAATCTTCTCAAGAATGGCGTCTTCGTCGTGTCGGAGGGCGCAAACATGCCAACCGATCTCGACGGCGTGCACCAGTTTTTGCAGGAGCGCATCCTCTACGGGCCCGGCAAAGCCGCGAACGCCGGCGGTGTCGCGACATCGGGGCTCGAGATGTCGCAGAACAGCATCCGCATCAACTGGACCTGGGAAGAAGTCGACGCGAAGCTCCACACGATCATGCGCAACATCCATCGGAACTGCTTCGAGACCGCCGAAGCCTACGGCGCGCCAGGCAACTACGTCACGGGCGCGAATATCGCGGGGTTTATCAAGGTGGCGGATGCCATGTTGGACCAAGGGCTGGTATAGCCCGGTTCAAGGCAGAAGTGAGAAGGCAGAAATCAGAAGTCAAACACTTTTGCCTTCTGCCTTCTGACTTATGACTTGCGTATGACTTCAGCCGACGTAGTGATTGTGGGCGGAGGCTGTATCGGCGCGAGCGTCGCCTTTCACCTCGCGCGCCTCGGCATCACCGACGTCGTGCTGCTCGAGCGCGAGTCGCAGCTGGGCACCGCCTCAACCGGCCGCAATGCCGGCGGCGTCCGCCACCAGTTTTCGCACGAGGCGAACGTGCGGCTGTCGATCGAATCCATCCGCATGTTCGAGCAGTTCAACGATGTCGTCGGATCGCCGATCGATTTTCACCAGGATGGCTACCTGTTTCTTTTGTCAGGCGACGCGGATGTCAGCGCGTTTCGAGACGCCAGGGAGATGCAGCAGCGGCTCGGCGTTGCGGTTGATTGGCTGAACGCCGCCGAAGCCGCGCGCTTGATTCCGGGGCTCGTCACCGACGGCATTGCGGCCGCGACCTTCTGTGCCCGCGACGGCATCTCCGATCCGAATGGCGTGACGATGGGGTTTGCGTCGGCGGCGAAAAGGCACGGCGTCGAGATTCGAAAGAGTACGGAAGTGACGGGTATCGACGTTGACGCGCGCGGTGTTTGCGGCGTGCGCACGGCCAACGGCGTGATTGAGACCCGCGTCGTCGTCAACGCGGCCGGCGCGTGGGCTGGGAAAATTGCCGAGATGGCCGGCGCGCCGCTTCCGATCTGGCCGCTGCGCCGGCATATTTTCATCGCCGCGCCGCCGGCCGCCGGCTGGGGCTTCGACGCGCGGACGCTCGTCATCGACTTCGCGACTTCGTTCTATTTTCATCGCGAAGGCGCGAATCTGTTGTTCGGCATGGGCGATCCGTCGGAGTTGCCTGGATTCGACACGACGGTTAACTGGCAGGTCCTCGAACGGATTGCGCCGGTCGCGGCGCGACGGCTTCCAGCGCTGTCAGAGGCGTCGATCGCGAAAGCGTGGGCCGGGCTGTACGAAATGACGCCCGACGCGATGCCTGTCATCGGCCGGGCGGGTATCGACGGTCTCTTCGCAATTGCCGGTTTCAGCGGCCACGGCTTTCAACATTCACCGGCCTCGGGACGGATACTCGCCGACGTCATCGCCGGGCGGGATCCGGACTTTGATTTATCGCCGTTCAGCTACGAGCGTTTCAGCTCGGGCGTTGTCAGCGGCGAACTCGGAGTCGTGTAGCGGCCGCCTGTCACCCTACGTCCTTACCTTGTTACCTGAAGAGGTATCGCCCGCGTGACAGGTTTGCCCTTGCCGTTGGTCGCTGAGACCGAAAGCACATAGGCCCCGGGCGGTAGTTTCTCGAGAGGGACCACGGTATCGACGACGGCGCGTCGTGCGCCGGCCGATACCACGGCCGCGTCCGCCGTGAGGTGACGGATCCGCGGTTCCGGCCCGCCGGTGATCGAGATCTCGACGTTCAGCGCAGTCGTGGAGGATCGCCACGCGCCGGTCAGAAAGATTCGCAGCGCGTCGCCCGGCTTGAACGTGCGCGCCGTCGTCGGTTGAAACGGCACGAGCTCGCGCACGCGGTCGAGACCGACGGCGGCGTCGGCGCTGGTGACCTGACCGGCAACGCCGAGCACGATCGAACTCAGCGTGAGGTCGTGGTCGCGAAAGTCCGGAACTGTGATCGGCAGGTGCGCCGTGCCCGTGCGCCCGAGCACGCGGCTCGCCACACCCACACGCAGCGCGAGTTGTTCCGGAGGCAAATCGATTGTTTCGTTGATCACGATGAGGCCGCGCGCGCCAGGTTTCCACTTGCCCTTGATTTCAATCGGCCGTTGGAACGAGGCCTTGATCTTCGCGTCCATTGAGAGCGCAAGGATGCCAATACGGACCTCGTCATCGAACGTGAGGTCGGCGGCGCTTGTCGCCGGATACGCCAGTTCGATGGTCACGAGGGTTCGTGTCCACCCGCGAGTGCTGAGCGCGAGCGGGGCGGCGGTGACACGCAAGGGGAGGCTCGGATCGTCGAGGCCGGCGCCCAGAGACGCCGTCATGTCGCGTGTCGGAGTTGACGATGGCTTCGTCGCCGTGTCGGCAAGATATCGCTCGCGGGAGCGCACGCGAACGCCGTCGCGCTTCACGTTCACTTTGATTGCGTGGTACTTGCCGTCAGTGACGAGCGGCTCCGGATAGAAACCGAGCGTGTAGAAGCTGCCGTTGTCCGACACGATCTTATCGACGGCGCCGAGCGGGTCCGATTGCTGCATGAAGTGCAGGCCGCCGGTGTTCAGGGCCAGCTCGATCATCTGGCCCGAACGCTGCGGCGGACTGACTCGTGGATCGAGTGCGTAGATCGGCACGTTGGCGTTCTTCGCCCGGTCGTACATCGCGCGGCACTCGACACCCTGAAACGTCACAAAATCGGTCGGGTCGCATGCCGTAGCGCCCACATAAACAATGGATCGGCGGGCGTAGTTCGATCCTGCGAGCGCGTTGATCGCGAAGTTCAGGGAGTGCACCGTCGCCCGCCACGCCGGACCGATCGGCATGAGGCCCATGCCCGCCTTGCGGTTGTTGACGCTCGCGATGAGCCGTGGAATGTCGTTGGTGAAGTCCTGGCTGATGTCCGAGCGGCTCTGCCAGATGATGGCGACCTGATCGTCAGCCGACAGCGACTGGAAAAATCTGGTCAGCGCATTCTTCAACGCGACCATGACGTCGGGGCATCCGTCGCAGAACATGACAGCGCTGAGCGACGGGTCGTCGACGAACACCACGATCGCCCGGCTCGCGCGTGCTGACTCGCCGTTGGTCGCGACGTCGCTCGGCGGCGGCGGCGCATCGGCGTCGATCGCACGATGCGCGACGGGAATCGAAACGTACGAGAACTCGGAAATTCTTTGAGGTCTGCCGTTTTCAGTAATTTCGAAATCTTCGCGCTTGAGATCCGTGACCGGCAGATCGTCCTTGCCGGTCACGACCACATCAACGGCGACAAACTGCGTCGCCGATCGGAAGACGGGCTGTTGATGAGCGAAGGCGACCCCGCACGCCGCAACGGCGAGCGCCGAGGCGAGAGTAAGCCGCCTTCGCGACATGTCTACTTGCCGAGCTTCTTCGCCGCGAACGGCCGCGTGAACGCCGCCGGCGGGTTGTGTCCTGTCGCCAGGTCGTAGGCCTTGGTGAACGACGCCTTCGCGTCATCAGCGCGGCCGAGCTTTTCGTAGGTCATCCCGAGCAGCGCATGCTGAAACGGATCGGTCGCGTTGCCCTGAATAGCCAGTGCCGCGGTGAGATGGGTGAGCGCCGCGTTGAAGTTATTGAGATACAGCTCCACGTAGCCCTGCAAGTAGGGGAAGAACCGCTCCTGCGGCCCCGCCATCGCCTTGTCGCTGTCGAGAATCCGGCGCGCTTCGGCGACCTGCTTCCGCGCTTCGCCGGCATTGCCGCGGCGCGCCGCGAGGCGCGCGAGCGCGTGCGTCAGCCGGTATTCCCACAGGCTCTTCGGGTGCGTCCTGGGTTCCGGTTCCCGCAGACCGAGTTCGGTACCGCGCCGATAGAACTCTTCGGCGACGTCGAGCTGCCCCTGATCGATGCAGACGCGCGCGGCTTCGTTCGCCATCTCGCCCTGCTGGTAAAACGCGTTCTGCGGTTCTTCTTTCTCGCGGGTCACCCAGTACGCCATCACCATCTCTTCGTACTTCACGGTGTTCGCGCAGTCGCCGGAGAATGCGTATGACATCGCCATCCCGCGCTGCGCAGCGGCTTTTGCCGCCGGCGTCGGCGCGTTGTCGATCAGGCGCTGAAAGATCACCCGCGCGTCCGCGGGCTTTCCGGCGACGTCGAGCTGGTTCGCCGCCCGCGTGTCTTCAGCGCCAGGACCGGCCGCGCGGCCGCCTTGCGCGGCGTGCGCGGAAATCCCGGACATCAGCACCGGCAACGACAACACAGCGCCGAGCGCCACACCAGAACGAATCACTGATCGGAACATGTGAGATTTTCCTCCGGCCCCAGTCTAGCCTTTGGCGACGACGACGAAGCGGGTGAAGTTGTCGGGGCGGTCCTGAATCTCCGACAGGAGGATCGTGCCGCCGTAAAGCCCCGCCGCCCGCGCATTCCCGATGGCGCCCCCTGCCGGATCGCCGGCCGCGATCATCAGTTCCACGGCCCCGGCCGTGTCAAACGCTTCGACCGCGGCGATGTGCGGACGCCCGGCCAGGAACCGGCGGCACTGGGCCAGCGCGACCGGATGGGAAGCGACGTGACGAATCCCTTCGATGGTGGCGCCGGGGCAGGCGATCAGCGAATGCGCAATTCGGAGCGAGTGTTCGGCCATCACCCGGCAACCCGATCGCCGGATCAGCTCGGCCGCGCGCGGCACGGCGCCGGCGAGGGAGTTTTCGACAGGGATCACGGCAAACTCCGCGACGCCGGCCGACAACGCGTCGAACACGTCCTCGAGCGTCCTCATCGGCTGGAGCAGAGCGTCATCGCCGGCCAGCGCTCGCGCCGCGTCTTCGCTGAACGCGCCCGGCGCGCCCTGGTAAGCGACCGACGGCGCCGTGCCACAAAGCCGTCGCCGCTCCGCGCGAAGCGCGTCGATCGCGCGGTCAATTCGTTCCACATGCGGATGTACCAACGCATTCATATCTCTCTCCTGTGAACCTGTGAACCTGTGAAATAAAAAAGGCCCGCCACCTTTCGGTAGCGGGCCGGTGTTGAAGTGCGTTGTCCTTACACGCTCAACTCACAGGGCTGCCGCCTTGGTTGTTCTTAAAAAACAAGTCGAGCATTTCTTTTGACGACTGGTAACCGACGGCTCTCCAGACTTCCTTGCCCGTGGCATCAATGACGAGCATGGTTGGATAACCAACGACCTTGTATTTCGCGACGATCGCTTTCTCGATGTCGCCGTCGAGCTTCACGCCGATGTACTTACCGGCCATCGCGGCCGCGACTTCAGCGTCGGTCCAGATCCACTCATCCATGCTTTTGCACGGGCCGCACCACGTCGTTTCGAAATCGATGAAGACCAGCTTGTTCTCGGTCTTCGCTTTGGCGAGCGCCGGCGCGAGGCTGTGGCTCCACTCGAGCGGGACTTTCGTGCGCGGCCGGCTGCGCTCCGGCGCGAGCATGTCGTCGGGCTTGCGATCGGCGGCCTTCGTGACCGGCTTGTTGACGACCTCGAACTCGATGGCGCGGCCGTCCGGGCTGAAGCTGCGGAATTCGAGCACGCTTTCCTTGCTGCCGTGGTTCACGAACATCATGCGCTTCGTGCTGCGCGCTTCGGCGGAGAGCAGCACGTTCCTGGCTGCATCCGGGGCAGACGCCTCGAGCACGCTCCACATGTCTTCTCCGTTGTAGACGGCGTTGTTGTCGCCGTCCATCGCCGCGACGAGCACCGGCGTGCCGTTCACGGTCGCGGTGCCGTAGCGCCATGAGTAGGTTGAGAAGCGGAGCACATCCGGCGTGGGCGCTTCGTCCTCGCGAACGATCCAGAAGCTGACCAGGAGTTTCTCGGTCGCGGTGCTGGAATACGGCACCGAGAGCTCGCTCTTGTCCATGGAGCTCCACCATGCCTTCGTTTTCGCGTTCTGAGCCGGCGTCGCTTTCAACGCCGCCCCATCGTCGGTGAAGTCGCCATTGCGGTTGCGATCAACAAAGAGCAGGCAGAGGTCCTTGGGGTACTCGGTCGTCGCGGTGACCAGAACCGGGATCGCTGACGTCGCGTCCGGTCCAACGAGCATCGTGCCGATCTTCGCCGGGCGAATCGCGCCGGCAGGCAGTGCGACACCGTCGGCCACGGCCTTGAGCGTGACCTGCATCCCCTTCATGCTGAAATTCGGTTTCGGCTGGCCATCGACGGGCGCGCGATATTCGAGCGGCACGCGAATGACTTGTGGGGATTGAGCCGATAGAGCCGGAACGATAGCGACCAACGCCGCGAAGACAGAAGCGCGTTTCATGACCAAGATATTAGGCCAAACGTCGCGTTCAACCAACGTTCAGACATCTCCCTGTAAGATTCCCGTCATGGCGAAGTCTTCGGGATGGCACGGGCGTGGGTAGTTTCGCGCGTGATGTCCGGCAGGCGTGCCGCACGATCGCGCGCATGCCCGTCCTGGCGTCGGTCGTCGTCTTGTCGCTTGGCGCCGGCATCGGCGTCAACACGACCGTCTTCTCGTGGATCCAGACGTTCGTGTTCAACCCCGTGCCTGGCGTCGCAAATAGCGGAAGCCTGCACTTCATCGAGCCGGTCACGGACACCGGCGGGTACCCGGGCGCGTCGTGGGCGGAGTTCCGCGATCTCACGGATCGGATCGGAACCTTTCAGCCGCTCACGGCGTCGCGGATGGCGCCGCTTTATGTCGGCGCGCCGGGTCGAACCGAACGCGCGTACGGCCAGCTTGTCTCGGGCAATTTCTTTGCCGTTCTCGATCTGAAGCCGGCCGCCGGCCGGCTTCTCCAGGCCGCCGATGCCGTTCGGCCCGGCGGCGAGCCCGTCGCCGTGATCTCGTACGACTACTGGCAATCGCATTTTGCGGGCGCGCATTCCGCGATCGGATCGACCCTGCGCGTCAACGACGCCACCGTCACCGTGGTCGGCATCGCGCCGCGAGAGTTCCAGGGTTCCGTGCTCGGTTTGTCGTTCGACATGTGGATGCCGGCGACCATGGCGACCGTGCTCATCCCCGGATCGAGGGAGCTCGACGATCGCGGCCAGCGCGGCTACGCCGTGATGGGCCGTCTGGCCGACGGCGTGTCGCGCGAGCAGGCGGAAGAAGAAGTGGTCGCCGTGATGGCCGGCCTGGCGGCGGAGTTCCCGAAGTCCAACCAGAACGTCACGGCCGAGGCGTTGAAGTTTTTCGACGCGCCTCGCGGTCCGCAGCGATTTTTCGCGAGCGCGCTCTGGTTTCTGCAGATCGTCATGCTGCTGCTCCTGCTGACGGTGTGCGGCAACACCGCGAATCTCGTGCTGGCGCGCGCGATGTCGCGGCAGAAGGAAGCGGGCGTGCGCCTGGCGCTGGGCGCGCGGCCCATCGCGCTCGTCCGACTGATCCTCACGGAGAATCTGCTTCTCGCCGCGGCGGGCGCCGTCGTCGGCGTGTTGATTGCGATCTGGGGCACCGAGGCGCTTCGCGCCGTCCCGATGACCGGCGCGTTCCCGATCAAATTCCAGACAGGCATCGATCTCGGCACGCTCGCGTTCGCCGGCGTGCTCGCGCTCTTCTGCGGCGTGCTCTTCGGCACGCCGCCCGCCGCGCAGCTCGCCGGCCTCGAGCCGCTTGCGGCGCTCGGCGTCAGCCCGCAGATGTCGTCCCGAAGCTCGCTGCGCAGCCTGCTCATGGGCGCGCAGCTGGCGATGGCTGTGATCGTGCTGGCCGCCGCGGCGCTGTTCTACCAGAGCTTTCGCGAAACGAAATGGATCGACCCCGGGTTTCGAACTGAGGACGTGCTGCTCGCCGCGTACGACCTCAACGGCCGGCTCCAAGTGACCGCCGGACCGGACGACGCCGCGCGAAACGAGGCGGCGCGGTTGTTTGCGTCGCGCCTCGTCGCGACACTGCGCGAGCACCCGGCCGTTGAAGCGGCGGCGATCTCATTGGCGGTGCCGCTCGACATCCACGGCCTTCCGAGCCGCTCGTTTCGTGTCGAAGGCACGGCCCGGGCTGACGGCCGGCTCGATCAGGCGCTCCAGAATGTCGTGACGCCCGGCTACTTCGGGGCCCTCAGCATCCCGATCCGGCAGGGCACGGACTTCGTGCCGATCGACGATCAGTCCGCGGCTCGCCAGGCCGTCGTCAACGAGGCGTTCGTTGAAACGTATCTCGGCGGCGGTCCGGCCCTTGGCAAGATGATCGAATCGCGCGACCGGCAGTACACGATCACCGGCGTCGTGGCGACCACCACCTACGACGCGTTCGGCGAGCCGCCGACGCCGATCATTTATTACTCGTACCGCGACATCAAATACTGGAACGGGGAAGTGCACGTTCGCTCGCGCGCCGGCATGGAGAACGCCGCCGCCGACGCCGTTCGCACCGCCGTCGCGTCGCTCGATCCCGAGCTGCCGGTTTACAACATTCGGACGATGACCGAACACATCGATCGGAATCTCATCCTCCGGAAGATTCCCGCGCGCATGTTCGTCGTGCTCGGTCCGCTGCTGCTCCTGCTGGCCGCGATCGGCGTCTACGCTGTCGTCGCGTACACGGTCTCGCAGCGGACAACCGAAATCGGCGTCCGGCTCGCCCTCGGCGCCACTCGATCGCGTGTGACCTACGACACCGCCATCGACAGCTTCCGGGTCGCGTCGATCGGCGTTGTCATCGGGGCGGTGGTGGTCGTGATGGTCGATCTGCATCTCATTCGCGGCGGCGCGAAAGATCTGCCGGCGCTGATCGGCGTGCCGATCGTGCTGCTCGTGGTGTGCGCTGCGGCATGCTGGGTGCCGGCGAGAAAAGCGGCGTCGATGAGTCCGTTCGCCGCGTTGCGCAAGGACTAGCGCAGCGGCAGAGGCTTGGCAGCGCCTGCGTTTACTTTCCCGAAGTCTTGTCCCAGTAACATCCCGATCGTCGCCGCCAGCTGCGACGTCGTCACCGTGACGTTGCTGCGCACGCCACGCGCGGGCACGCCCGCGCCCATCGCGAAGAACCACGTGTTCTCAGCGGCCGGCACGTCTGTGCCGTGATTCACCCAGTCTTTTGTCGTGGCGCCGCGGCCGTGATCGGTCGTCACGATGAGCGCAGTGGTGCCCCGGTAGGCGGCGAGGCCCTGCAGCACATTCCAGATGCGCTCGATGAAGCGGTCGGCGCGGACGGTCGCGTCGAGGTAGAGGTCGTAGCGTCCCTCGTGCGCCCATTCGTCGCCTTCGCCGAGCATGATGTAGAGCACGCGCGGCTTTGCGGTGCGGAGCGATTCGATCGCCGCATACACCACCGGCGCGTCGAGTGTGCCGTAGTTCCAGAACGCCGGCAGATCCTTGGCGAACTCGTTGATCTCGCGCTCGCGGGGCGTCTTTGGCCGAACGACGGGCGAGAATCCGGAGCCGACGGGGATTTTACTGCGCTCGGAATTCAGGATGAACGGCAACACGTCCCACGCGCCGAACGCGGCCACACGGCCCGCGAAACCCGGGCGGCTGTTGAGCCACTCAAGCACCGTGACGTTCGGATTGGCAGTCTTCTTGTTGCTGTCGACGCGCGGGTCCGAGGCGCCGGAAAACATTTCGTTGTACCCGGGATACGAGAACCAGAGGCCGTTCGTCACGCGCGCGAGGCTGCCGGCCGACGGATCACCGAAAATCTGGCCGTTCGACGCGATCGTCTTCCACACAAACGGCATCATCCGCGTGCGGCGCTCGGCGGCACTTCCGGCCGTGGCCTCGCGCTCGAGCGCGGTCGGTTGACCCTTCGAGTCCTTCTTGAAGTACTCCGCCGCCGGCCCGCCGAACAATTCCTGCCAGCGAAGACCGTCGATGGTGATGACGACGACGTTCTTCGCAGCGGGCGGAGGCTGCGTTGAGGAGAGTGCGGCGGGCGGCAACAGCAGCGCGAAGGCGAGGACGGCGCGTTTCATACGTGGCAATATGCTAACGGTATGTTGCCCCAGGCTGCGCTTCGGGTTCTCGTCGGCGCAATCGCGCTCGCCGGGGCGCCGCAGAAGGCTCCTGACGCGGCAACGCAGCCGGCGCTGGCCTACGCCTGCGATGCAGACGGCGCGATCCGCTGCAGCTACGACCAGGTCGAGACGGTCACCGGCTCGCGATCGCTCGACGACATGCGCATCGTCGGCAGATTCATCCAGCTCGTCTCCGAACGCAACCGGCGCTACTACCTGGCCTGGCACACCAAACAGCCGTCTCCCTCCTACGAACTCGTCAAGCGCGTGAAGGCGTTCCCCTATCTGCCGTACGGCGACACCTATTCGATCATCGGCGTCGAGATCATCCTCAACCAGGCCGGCGACCGCGTGATGGTTCGCTATCCCAAGAAGCCGAAGCTGAACGGCCCGACGACGAGTGCTGATGCGGACTCCGCGACCTACGAAACGAAGCTCTCGGAATTCATCAAAAAGCTGCAGAAAGACATCGGAAAACTCACGAAATACGAAAAGTGACGCTCCGCCCTTCGCGCCCGCCGGGTGAGCCCGTCGTGAAACCTTTGGCCGCCGCCGGGGTTTTTCCCGTAATGCCTGTTAATGACCGACGACCGGCGACCGCAATTTGACGCGTTCGTCGCCGCCTATCAGGACATGGTCTTCGCCACGGCGCTTCGGCTCCTGGGCCGGGCCGCGGATGCCGAAGACGTCGCGCAAACGGTGTTTCTCAAGGCGTGGGAGCGGTTCGACGAGGTGAGTCTGAGCGCGTCGGCGCCGGGCTGGCTTCGAACCGTCGCCACCAACCTGAGCCTCAACCACCTCACGCGGTATCGCCGCCGGTGGCGGCTGTTCAGCGAAGTGGGGCGCGAGGGAGAGGAGTCTGACGTGGATCCAGTTGAGCAGTTGATGTCCACGAGCGAATCTCCCGCGGCTGCCATTGAGCGCGCTCAACGCGATGCCGGGCTCGAGGCCGCGGTCGGGCGGCTACCCGATGCGCAGCGCGTGCCGCTCGTGCTGTTTCATTTCGAAGAGCGCAGTTACCAGGAGATCGCCGGCATACTCGGCGTCTCGCTGGGCAAAGTGAAGACCGACATTCATCGCGGGCGCCTCGCGCTCCGCGGGTACCTGAGCGATGACGCAGGATCCTGAATTCGACATCGACATCGACGTTGAGCTGGAGCGCCGCGTCGACCGCGCGCTGAAGCAGCTGCCCATCCCATCCGCGCCGGCGGCGTTTTCTGCGCGCGTGATGCAGCGGGTCAGCGCGCACGCGTCGCCCGAACTCCCGCCCGGGGCCTTCGAATGGCCGCTCGCGTGGAAGGTTGCGTTGAGCGGAGCCGGGTTTCTGGTCGTCGCTGTCGCGTTGTTGATGTGGCCGCTTGCGGTCGAGTTCGCGCGCACCGCGTGGCATGCGCCGTCCGTGGTGTTGGTGCGCGCGGCGGTGAGCGCCGCGCGTCCGATGGTTCCCGTGGCCCTCGTTTACGTGACCGCGATGTGCGCGGTCTCCGCGGCGGCGGTCGCGATGTTGAAGCATGTGGCGCTGGGAGGCGCCTCGCACTATGAACAAATTTAGATGGTGTCTTGCGGCCCTGAGCATGGGGCTCGCCCTGTCGGCCGGCGCGCCGGTTCATGCGCAGGTCATTGAAGAAGGCTACGTCTACCATCGCGGCGTCGTCCGTCTGATGCAGGACTACCACCTCGGCCCGAACGACGCGGTGCGCGAGGCCACGATCATCTACGGCAATGTGCAGATCGACGGCCTGGTGGATTGGGATCTTCGAGTCGTGTTCGGCGAGCTGCGGCTCACAAAGACCGCGAACGTACGCGGCTCCGTCTTCGTCACAGCAGGCAACGTGATTGTCGACGAAGGCGCGACGATTCGCCGCGACCTGGTCGTCGTCGGCGGTCTCACGACGGCACCGCCAACCTTCGCTCCGGGCGGCGAGCACGTGATCATCGGCAATAAGTGGCTCGGCGACAGCATGCGCAGCGTCATGCCGTGGCTGACGAAGGGCCTGCTGTGGGGCCGCATCATCGTTCCCAGTATCGGGTGGGTCTGGAGCGTGTTGTTCGTATTTCTCATCCTGACGCTCGCGATCAACGTCCTGCTGCACCAGCCTGTCGGCGCCTTCGCGACCACGCTCGCGGCCAAGCCGTTCAGCGCGTTTGCGACGGGCCTGCTCGTGCTGCTGCTGGCCGGGCCCGTCTGCGCGCTGCTGGCCGCCACCATCATCGGCATCGCGATCATCCCGTTCTTCCTCTGCGCGGTGGTGATCGCCTGGATCACAGGCAAGGTCGGTGTGCTGCGATGGATCGGCCGCACGATCTTCACGCACGGCACGGAGCCTGAAACGCGGCTGCAGGCGATGCAGTACGTCGGCGTCGGGTTCGTCGCGATCAGCCTCCTCTATATGGTGCCGGTCGTCGGCATCGTCACGTGGGCGATGATCGGCGTGTTCGGCCTCGGCGCCGCGACGATCAATTTCCTCGGTGGCTTGCGCCGCGAGCGCCCGGCCAGACCACCGAAACCGCCGAAGCCGGGGAAGGTGAGCGAAAACATCCCGCCCGCACCGGCGGTGTCGACCGGCATTCCGGCCGCGCCCATGGAATATCAGTCTGTCGATTTCGGCGCGCCGTCGCCGCTCGATCAGCCGCTTCAGCAGACCGTGCCGCCGTTCGCCGCTGCAGCGGCGCCGGTCTACGCTGCCGGCGACCTTCGCGCGCATCCGCGCGCCGGCTTTCTCGATCGGCTCGCGGCTCTGGCGGTCGACTTGATCCTGATCGCGATCGTGACGTCCATCGTCGTCAACAGCAACCGGACGTTCGACGACGAGCCGTACTTCCCGATGATGTTCTTTGCCTACTGCGCGCTGTTCTGGGCGTGGCAGGGGACGACGCTGGGCGGCATTGTGTGCAATCTCCGAATCATTCGCGCCGACGGCAAGCGCCTGGAGTTCGTCGACGCGTTCGTCCGCGCGCTCGGCGCTGTGCTGTCAACGGCCGCGTTCGGCATCGGCTTCCTCTGGATCCTGCGCGATCCTCAGCAGCAGGCGTGGCACGACAAAATCGCCGGCACGATCGTCGTGAAAGTGCCAAAGGGCACGCCGCTGGACTAAGAGCTTCAACCTTGGGGGGCCATGGAGAGCCATGGGGAAACCCAGTTTTGCCAAAGGCTCTGTACAAACTGGTGGGTTTCTCCACGGCTCTCCATGGCCCCCCAAGGTGATAGCTTTTGACCTTGCCGAGGCGCGCCGGCGTAGCCGACTGGCTTGGACTGAATCGCGCGACTCTCGGCGTGCTTGCTGTGATCGGCTGTCTCGGTCTCAGCGAGGAGCTCTGGAGTAATTTCCTCGCCCTTCATCTTCGCGATCAAGCCGCCGCCGATGGCGCGGCGCATGCCGTTGCTTCGGCCGCGGTCTACATGGGCTTCATCGCGTTTGCGAAGAACCTGCTCGAAGGCGCGGCGTACATCGCGGGAGGGACGCTGGCGCACAAGCTGGGCCCGCGCGTGGCGCTCGCGGTGTCGGCAGTGCCGATGGCCGCCGGGTTCGCCATCATGCTGACGTCGGGCGAGCCGTGGGCGATCGCGGCGGGTGCGCTCCTCATGACGAACTGGGAGCCGCTGTCAGTGCCGGCGACGTTCGAGGTCGTCGGCAGTGAAGTGCGCAAAGATCGGCGCACCATCGCGTTCGCGATGCAGAGCATACAAAAGCGGCTGCCGAAGATGATCGGCCCTGTCATCGGCGGCCTGGCGATCGGCGCCGTTGGCTACTGGCTGAATCTGACGCTGGCGATTGCGTTTCTCGCGCTGTCGGTGATCGTGCAACTGATGCTGACGAACCGCATGCGGCCGAAGGCCGCGCCCGTCGCAGTGCCGTTTCGGAAGATCCTCGAAACGATGCCGCGGGGACTTCGGCGGTTGCTCACCGCGGAGATCTTCATCCGATGGGGCGACTGGTTCGCGCGCGACTTCGCCGTGCTGTACGTCGTCAGTCTGCTTGTCGAGCGGTATGGATGGACCGAGAAGTCAGCGGCCGCGGCAGCAGGATATCTTCTCGCGTTGATGGCAGCCACTGCGCTTGCGACCTACGTGCCCGTCGCCAAGCTCGTCGATCGCTCGCAGTCGCCTCAGCCATTCATCGGCCTCACGTTCCTGCTCTTCTCCCTTTTTCCGATCTGCCTGGTCCTCCTTCCCAGGCTCACCGATTCGCTCGGCGTGCCGGTGATCGCCGCGCTGGTCATCACCTACGTGATCAACGGCCTGCGTGAAATCGGCGAGCCGGCGCGCAAGGCGCTGATCTCCGGAGGATTCGCGCCGGAGGTGCGCGCGAGGGGCATCGGACTCTATTGGGGTTTGCGTTCGTTTGCGTTTTGCCCCGCGCCGCTCGTCGCGGCCGGGCTCTGGCTCTTGGTCGGGCCCGACGTGACGTTCCTCATCGGCGGCTGCATCGGCCTGGCCGGCACTCTGTATTACTGGCTTCTACATAGCCAGGTAACCAGTTAACCAGCTACCCAGATTCATTTTCGGAGGTAGTCGTCGGTCTTGGCCAGCCAGTCCTGCCGCGGCGGGTCGAAGATGTCGACGTCGAGCGTGTCTTCGATCGCTTCGGCTTTGTGCCACACCATCGACGGGATGTGCAGGACCTCGCCGGCGCGGAGGATCAGCTCCTGTTTCTCGTCTTCGCCGATCCAGAACTTCAGCGCGCCCTCGAGGATGTAGGTCAGCTGTTCGTTCTCGTGCTGATGGCGCGGAACGATGCTGCCTTTCTTGAGATACACGTGCGCGAGCATCATCCGGTCGCCGGTGATCAGGCGCCGCTCGAGCAGGTCCGTCACCTTCTCCCGGGGCATGTCGTTCCAGCGATAAAAAGTTACACTTCGGTCCACCATGCCGAGATTCTATGTGAAGGAGTGGAAGTAAAGAATGGATAGACGCGATCTTCTGAAGACGCTGGGACTCACGGCGTTGGGTGCGGCGGCCGTTCAGTGGCCGGCCTTCGGCCAGAAACCGCGGAAGCATTTCATCTGGATGCGGCCAGACACGAAAAAATCGGCCGACACGTGGAAGCGCGAATTCGCGCTGATGAAAGCATCGGGCATCGACGGCATCAATCCGGAGATCTTCAACGGATCATCCGCGCTCTACGGCAGTACACGTTTTCCGGTTCGCGCCGAGTGGCTCGAAATGGCGCTGCCGCTGGCGAAGGACGCCGGCCTCGAAGTCCACGCGTGGATGTGGACGATGGTGTGTCTTGTGCCGGACGTGCTGCAAAAGCATGCCGACTGGTACAACGTGAACGCGAAGGGCGAGTCGGCGGCGACAAAACCCGCGTACGTCAACTACTACAAGTTTCTTGATCCGGCCCGGCCTGAAGTGCGCGAGTACGTCCGCGACACCGTGCGCGAGCTGGCGTCGATTCCCGGGCTGACCGGCATTCATCTCGACTACGTCCGGCATCCCGACGCGATTCTGCCGTCGGGCCTCTGGTCGAAGTACGGCATCGTCCAGGACAAGGTCTATCCGCCGTACGACTACGGCTACACCGACTACAGCCGCGCGAAGTTCAAGGCCGCGCATGGCGTCGATCCCATCTCGCTGCCGGACCCGGAATCGAACGCGGCCTGGATGAAGTACCGCCTGGATGCTGTCGTCGACATGGTGAATGACTACCTCGTGCCGGCGGCACGACAGGGCGGAAAGATGATCACCGCAGCGGTGTTTCCCGGACCGGAGCGCGCCCGCGTCATGGTGCGTCAGGACTGGGGCCGCTTCACGCTCGACGCGTTCTTCCCGATGCTTTACCACTCGTTCTACGAAGCCGGTCCCGAGTTTGTAAAAACTTACACCGAAGAAGCCGTGCGCACGGTCAGCATGCCGGTCTATAGCGGGCTGTATGTCGCTCCGATGTCGGACGCCGAGTTTGCGCGAACGATCCGGATGGCGTTTGACGGCGGCGCGTCCGGCGTGTCGATCTTCGACGCCGGCGCGATGACGCCGGCGCGTTGGGATGTGTTCGCGAAGGCGATTAAGGCATAGCGCCAACCTTGGAGGGCCATGGTGGGCCGTGGGGCTTCTTTATGAAAATCAAAAGCCTCCGAGATCTTGGACAACAAGTCCTCCATGGCTCTCCATGGTCCTCCAAGGTTGGAGTGGTTGTCGCATTCGCAATAATCGTGTCGCCGAGTGCGCAGGTCACTCAGGCGCCAATTCCGCGGCCGCGCGGGTACGTGGCCGCGCGAGCAGCCGCGCCGCTCACGATTGACGGGAAGCTCGACGACGCGGCGTGGGTTTCGGCGCCGTGGACTGAAACCTTCGTCGACATCGAAGGTAACAAGGGGTCAGTCCCTGGAGTTCAGGGACAGACCCCTTGGCAGACGCGCGCGAAGATGGCCTGGGACGGCACGTACTTCTATGTCGCCGCCACGCTCGACGAACCGGCGCTCTGGGCCGACATCACGCGGCACGACGCCGTGATTTTTCACGAAAACGATTTCGAAGTGTTCATCGATCCGGACGGCGACAGCCACGCGTACTACGAATTCGAGATCAACGCGCGCGGCACATTCTGGGATCTCTTCCTGCCTGTGCCGTACCGCGCCGGCGGCGTCGCGCTCGACAGTTGGGAAATTCCCGGTCTTCTTTCCGCGGTCTCGCTCGACGGCACGTTGAACAAGCCCGATGACACCGACCGCAGCTGGACCGTCGAGCTCGCGTTCCCGTGGAAGGTGCTGGCCGAACAAGCCGGCCGCCCGTCTCCTCCGAAAGACGGCGATCAGTGGCGCGTCAACTTCTCGCGCGTGCAATGGACAACTGAGCCGGCCGGCGCGTCATATCGCGCAAAACCCGGCGTGCCCGAGCACAACTGGGTCTGGTCTCCGCAGCACGTTGTCGACATGCACCGGCCCGAGCGCTGGGGATACGTGCAGTTTTCCGAAACGCGATCCGCATTTGTGCCGGACGCGTCATGGCCTGCGCGCCAGTGGCTGCAGGCCGTGTACGAAGCCCAGCGCGAATTTCGCAAAACGCACCCGCGCTACGCGGCCACTCTGCGCGAGCTCGATCTGGAACTCGTGACGGACCTCACGTTGAGCCGGCCGCAGCTGTGGGCGACGCCGTCGCTCTTCGAGGCCTCAATAGAAACGCGCGCCGCTGACGGAACCTCCACGACGTGGAGAATCCGTCAGGACGCGAGAGTGTGGCGTTAGAACTTCGACCAGAGATATTGGTTCGTGACTTCGTGGTGGAACTGCACTTCCGACGTCTTGATCAGCGAGCCGAGCGCCTTCGGGCACCGTTCCGCTGACGCGAGCTTCAAATCCGCGTAGCGCCCGTGCACGTCTTCGCCGAGCAGGCTCTCCATGAACTTGCTGCCCTTGAAGAGACGGATGCCGTCATAGATGTTGTCCGGCAGGAACTTCGTCCGCGACCGGCGCGTTTCGGCGTCGTCGTCGCCCATCGGGCCTTCGAGGCCGGTGCGAAGCAGCGTGTAGAGCGCGAGATAGGGGTTCGCGTCGGGAGCGATGGAGCGGACTTCGACGCGAGCCGACTTCTCGTTGCCGATCGGAATGCGGATCATCGCGCCGCGGTTGATGGCCGACGCCTTGATCTGGTTCGGCGCCTCGTAGTGCGGGTCAAGGCGGCGATACGCGTTCACGCTCGGGTTCATCACCAGGCAGATTTCCTGGCCGCTCGCGAGGATGCGATCGATGAAGCTCCACGCCGACTTCGACACGCCGTCCTGACCCTTCGGATCCCAGAACTGGTTCTTGCCGTTCTTCGAGATCGAGAGGTTCGTGTGCATACCGCTGCCGTTGACGCCGGTGATCGGCTTCGGCAGGAAGCTCGCCGTGAGATCCATCCGTGCCGCCACCTGGCGGCAGAGCAGTTTGTAGAGCAGGATCTGATCCGCGGCGATGTTCACCTCGGTGTAGCTGTAGTTCATCTCGAACTGCGACGGCGCCACTTCGGGGTGGTCCTTCTCGTTCTCAAAGCCCATCGCGCGCTGCACTTCTGCTGCGGTGTCGATGAAGAGGCGGAGGCCGTCGCCCGGGAGCGAGTGGTAGTAGCCGCCCGTGCTGATCAGATCGAAGCCGCCGGTCTCATGGTAGTGACGCTCGGCGTCGCGGCCTTTGAAGAGGAAGCCCTCGATCTCGTTCGCGGCGTTGAAGACCGTGCCGTCCTTGGCGAACTTCTTGTCGGTGAACGCCTTGAGGCGCGAGCGCAGGTCGGCGATATACGGCGAGCCGTCCTTCTCGTGCACCTCGGCGAACACGAGCACCTTGCCCGGTCCGAAGACGTCGCTCGGCAGCCAGTACATCGCCGGCCAGTCGATCGCCAGACGCAGGTCGGACTCGGCCTGCTGTGAGAACCCGCGGATCGACGAGCCGTCGAACGTGAGGTTGTCGGCCGACTTGAGCAGAAACTTCTTGTCGTAATCGAGCACGTGCAGGCGGCCTTCGAGGTCCGAGAAGCAGACCGTGACGGCTTTGATGCGCTTCTCGTCCGCGAGGTATTTCATGTGCTTCTCGCGCATCTTGTGCGCCGGCACACGCTTCAGTCTGGCCTCTTTCGTGGTCAGGTTCATGTCTTCGAGCTTGTCGTAGGGGATTTCGAGAAAGTCACGCAGGGACATGGCTGGGCTCCATGGGAAAGCGTGATTATAACGTAAATTTCATATTGATAAGTGTTAATTGAATGAAAGTTAGGTCAAAAACGTTCCCATGAAGCCCAGAATGGCGCCTATCGGACAAACCAGCCAGGGCCGATGACCTTTTCGCTCGCGACGCCAGAGACGCCGACCCGCAGCTCGGTCTCGCCCTTGAAATCCGGGCGCTCGAACGTGACCTGATATTGCGCCAGGATCAGACTGGCAAACCGGCCGACCGCCGCGGGCAGCGACGCGGTGCCGAAGATCCGCTCCGACGCGCCGCCGGAATACGCCGGGCCGTTGAGCACGAACCCGTCCATCTCGCTCGTCGAGTTTTTGTTCGTCATCTGCGTGGCGTTGTCCGGTGTGACGTCAATCGACCAGAAAGACGCGCCGGATTTTTTCAGGATGGCCACCGTGGCCGCCGTCGTCTGATGGTCGACGTCGTGCTTGGTCGATTTGGTCAGCGCCACGATGATGCGGCGATCGCTCGGTTCCTTGCTGAGCGCTTTCGACGCGTCGACGATGGTTTCGTAGAAGACCATGTTGGTGCCGCTGACGTTGAACCGGCGCGCGGCCTCGTCGAGCTTCGCGGCGTTCGCGGTGATGCTGGTGAGCTTCGGCGTCTGGACATCGCCGATGATCGCGAGGCGCGCCTCCGGGCTGGCGGCGCGCACGGCGTCGACAAAGGCGGTGAGCGCCTTGCGCGCGTCCAGCGTCTCGTCGCGCTCGAAGCCATGAATGATGACGACGATCGACGGCGTTTCCGTCGCGGGTGCGGCGGCGACGACAGTTCGCGGAACGGTGTTTTCCCACAC
>JBKJHW010000111.1:0-52841 GCA_046598935.1 Vicinamibacterales bacterium
CCTGAAGGTCCGCACCTACGTCAGGCCGGCGTAGGCGCGGACCTTCAGGTCCGCGCGCTTAAAATTTCAGACTGGCTCCGACGTAAAACCGTTGGACCGTCTTATATTTCGGCGTGCCGCGCAGATTGATGACGCGATAGTCAGCGCGCAAACGCAGCGGCCCGAATAACCCGACCTTGACGCCGCCGCCGATGTTGGTCGCGAAGCTCGTCTCGCTCGTCGATCCCAACGTCTCTTGATACAACCCGCCGCCGGCCGTGCCATACAGCTGCGCGCTCCCCGTCGGTGTCTGGACGATGACGTTGCCCATCCCTGTCTTGAGGCCGGGGATCCCTTTGAGGGTGTTTTCCGTGTGGAGCGCGCCCTCGACTTCGAAGCCGACCACCAGGAGGCCGATGCCGAAGGCCGCGCCTTTGAGTCCGTGCCCGGCTGGCGTCGACGATCGGCCGAGGAAGGCCGTGACGTCCGCGCGTGCCGGTGTGGCCACGGCGAGCAGGGCGGCAGTCACAAATGCGGACGTGATGAGGTGCTGATGCGTCATGGTCGTTCTATCGGGCGCGCAGGTGGCGTTAAACAGCGGTTCAGCAGATAATTTTCACGGATGGACCTCCGCCCTTCTCCTCATCAAGATCTCCTGCGCGCGTCCGTGCGCGAGTTTGCCGAACGGGAGATCCGTCCACATGTCATGGAATGGGACGAGGCGCAGGGGTTTCCCGAGGCCCTCGTGAAGAAAATGGCCGATCTCGGCTTGATGGGCATCCAGTTTCCCGAGGCCGTCGGCGGCGCCGCGATGTCGGCGGTCGACTACTGCATCGCGATCGAAGAGCTCGCGCGCGTGTGCCCGGCCGTGTCGTTGTCGGTCGCCGCGCACAACGGCCTCTGCTCGGCGCACCTCTTCATGTATGGCTCCGAAGCGCAGAAGCAGCGCTTCCTGATTCCGCTGATCAAAGGCGAGATGCTCGGCGCGTGGGGGCTGACCGAGGCTGGCGCCGGCAGCGACGCGGCGGCGATGCGGACGGTGGCCGTTCGCGATGGCGACGGCTGGGTCATCAACGGCTCCAAGCAGTTCATCACCCACGGCCGCGTCGGCGGCGTGATCGTCGCGATGGCGGTCACCGATCGCACGAAAGGCTCGAAGGGGATTTCGGCGTTCGTCGTGCCGAGGGGCACGCCGGGTTTCAACGCGGGCAAGAAGGAAAACAAGCTTGGCATGCGCGCGAGCGACACGAGCGAAGTGATTTTCGATAACTGCCGCGTTCCCGCTGACGCGCTCGTCGGCGTCGAAGGCCAGGGGTTTATCAACACCCTGCAGGTGCTCGACGCGGGACGCATCGGCATCGCGGCGCTCTCGGTCGGTTTGGCGCAAGGCGCGTACGAGGCGGCGCTGTCGTACGCGAGGCAGCGCAAGCAGTTCGGCAAGCCGATCGCCGAGTTCCAGGCGATTCGCTGGAAGCTGGCGGATCTCTTCACGAAGATCGAGGCCGCGCGATTGCTCACGTATCGTGCCGCTTCAATGAAGGACGAAGGCGCGCCGCGCACGTCGCTCGAGTCGTCCATCGCGAAGCTCTACGCGAGCGAGATCGCCGTGCGCGCCGCTGAAGAAGGCGTGCAAATTCACGGCGGCTACGGCTTTGTGAAGGATTACCCCGCGGAGAAGTACTTCCGCGACGTCAAGCTCTGCACGATCGGCGAAGGCACGAGCGAGATCCAGCGGCTCGTGATCGCGCGCCAGCTGCTGGCCGCGCCGGCCCTGAGCGAGCCGCAGGCGAGTCGAAGGGCATGACGCCGCCGACGCCGGCGTCGCTGTCCGACCGGCTCCTCGCGCGCGATCCCCGCGCGCTCGCACGCGCCATTTCTCTGGTCGAAAACGAAACCGATCAGGGCGCCGCGCTCATCGGCAAGATCTATGCGAAGACTGGCCGCGCGCATCTGATCGGAGTGACCGGGCCTCCCGGCGCGGGCAAGAGCACGCTCGTCGATCGGATCATCGCGGAATATCGCTCACAGGGAAAGACGGTTGCCGTGCTTGCCGTCGATCCGACGAGCCCGTACACCGGCGGCGCGATCCTCGGCGGTCGCGTGCGGATGGGTTCGCACGCGCAAGACGAAGGCGTGTTTATCCGGAGTATGGCGACGCGCGGCCACCTTGGCGGCCTGGCGACGACGACCGCTGAGGCGGCGTTGCTGCTCGATGCGGCGGGCTTCGACATCGTCATTATCGAAACCGTCGGCGTCGGGCAGGACGAAGTCGACATCGTCCGTACCGCGGATGTGTCGATCGTCGTCCTCGTGCCGGGTACGGGCGACGAAGTGCAGGCGCTCAAGGCCGGCATCATGGAAATCGCCGACATCTTCGTCGTGAACAAGGCCGACCGGGAAGGCGCAGACCGTACGGCCTCGTCAATCGAGTCGATGTTGACGCTGGAGATCTTCGACGTTGAGGAGTGGCGGCCGCCGGTGCTGCGCGCCGAAGCGACTGCCGGCCGCGGCATCACCGAGTTGCTCGAGACGGTGGAGAAGTTCCGGATTCACAGCGGTGAAAAGGTCGGCGTCCGCCGCCGCGCGCGCGCTGAGTGGCGGTTGCGCGAGATTCTCACGCGCCGCTTCATGCGTCAACTCGAGTTGTCACTCACTCCCGGGGAATTCGACCGAACCCTGGATCGAATCGCCGCCAGAGATGTCGACCCCTACCGCGCCGCCGCCGAACTCACGGCGGGCATTGTCTACCCGCGCCAAATGCAATTAATGTCGGGAGTTAGTTCGCAATTAACTCCCGACTTTAACTCGATTAGTTCGGGCGTCGTTTTGGACCACTTGGGGATTGCGGTCTCTGACTCGAACGGGATGCGGGAGTTTTTTCGTGCGCACTTCGGCCTGGAGACGTCCGAACAGGAAGACGTCGGCCTGCACCGCCTGCGCTTCGTTCAGAGCGGCGGCGCGACGCTCGAGCTCGTCGAGCCGCTCGACGCGGCGTCTCCGATTGCGAAGTTCATCGCGAAACGCGGCGAAGGTCTGCATCACATTTGCCTGCGCGTGAAGGATATCGACGAGACGATCGCGGCCTTGAAGGCGAAGGGCGTTGAGTTGATAGATGAGCAGCCGAGGCCGGGCGCGCACGGCTCCCGGATCGCGTTCATCAAGCCCGCCAGCGCCAACGGCCTGCTCGTGGAGATCAAACAGCTGTGATTCGGATCGGCGATTTCACGCTCACGCCGCTCACTGACGGCAATTTTCGCCTCGACGGCGGCGCGATGTTCGGCGTCGTGCCGAAGCCGCTCTGGGAAAGGCGCGCGCCGGCCGACGAGAAGAATCGCATCGCGATGAGTATGCGTCCGCTGCTTGTGGAGCGTCATCGCGACGGCCGCGGGGAACGCGCTCAGCGCATCCTCATCGACGCCGGCTGCGGCGACAAGATGAGCGAGAAGGACGCTGCGATCTACGGCTTCGATCGCGCGTTCAACCTCACGCATTCGCTCGCCGAGCGCGGACTGACAGCCGCCGACATCGACGTTGTGATCGCGTCGCACCTTCACTTCGATCACGCCGGCGGATTCACGTCGCGAGTCGGCGACGGTCCGGTCGGGCCGCGGTTTCCGAATGCCCGCTATTACATCCGGCGCGCGGAGTACGAGGACGCGACGCATCCGCACGAGCGGAACCGCGCGAGCTATTTTCTCGAGAATTTCGTGCCGCTTGTCGATGCGGGCGTCGTGACGTTCAACGACGGCGACACGGAGATCCTCCCGGGCATCACCGCCGTGCGCACCGGCGGCCATACGATGCACCACCAGCTGATCCGGATCGAATCGGGCGGCAGGACCGCGGTCTTCACGGCGGACCTTGTTCCGACGACGGCCCACATCGACGAGCCGTGGATCATGGCGTACGACCTCTATCCGATGGACACGCTGGCGTACAAGCGCACGTTCGTGCGCGAAGCGATCGAGTGCGAGTACGTTATCTTCTTCGAGCACGACCCCGTCATCGCGGCGGGAATTATCCGGGAAGAGAATGGGCGGAAGCGCGTTGAACCCATTCACGGATAGCTGGATTGACGAGTGTCGAATCGGGAATTGCTGATCGGACAGATGGCTGAGCACGCAAGGATCGGGATCATCGGCGGGAGCGGGCTGTACGACATGGCCGAGCTTTCCAGTCGGCAGGAGCTGGCAGTGTCGACGCCGTTTGGCGATCCGTCGGCGCCGCTTGTGCTGGCGACGCTGCGCGGCCGGCGCGTCGCGTTTCTTGCGCGCCATGGCCATGGCCATCGGTTCACGCCGTCCGAACTGAACTATCGCGCCAACATCTTCGCGATGAAGTCGATCGGCGTCGAATGGATTCTGTCGGCGAGCGCCGTCGGCAGCCTGCGCGAGGACTACAAGCCGCTCGACCTCGTGATTCCCGATCAATTCTTCGACCGGACGCGCGGGCGCGTCAGCACGTTTTTCGGCGACGGCCTCGTCGGACATGTGGCGTTCGCACACCCGTTCTGCGGGCCGCTGTCGACGATCGCGTTCGATTCCGCCCGCCAGGCGATGACGGCGGGCGCGACGGCGCACAGAGCCGGCACGTATGTGTGCATGGAAGGCCCGCAGTTCTCGACCATCGCCGAGTCGAAGGCGTATCGCGCGATGGGCTTCGACATCATCGGGATGACGAATCTGCAGGAAGCCAAGCTCGCGCGCGAAGCCGAGATCTGCTACACGACGATCGCGCTCGTCACCGACTATGACTGCTGGCACCCGGATCACGACTCGGTGACCGTCGAGATGATCATCGCGAATCTCGGCCAGAATGCGAAGACGGCGCAGTTGGTGATCGCCAATGCCGTGGAGCAGTTGCCGATCGAACGCTCGTGCGAATGCGCCCGGGCGCTGGCGGCGGCGCTCATGACGAGGCCGGACGTCATTCCGGCCGCCACTAAGGCGCGCCTTGCGCCGATTGTCGGAAAGTATCTGAAATGAGAACGGTAGTTACCGGTTCGATTGCGTACGACTATTTGATGTCGTTCCCAGGCAAGTTCACCGAGCAGCTCGTTGAAGGCCACCTGCAGCGCGTGAGTTTGAGTTTTCTCGTAGACACGATGGACAAGCGGCGCGGCGGCTGCGCGCCCAACATCGCGTACACGCTCGCACTCCTTGGCGAAAAGCCGATGCTCATGGGCACGGCCGGCCAGGATTTCGACGAGTACCGCCGCTGGCTCGAAGCCGCGTCGATCGATACCTCGCTGGTCGAGATCGTGGCGAACAAATTCACCGCGTCGTTTTTCTGCAGCACCGACGAGGACAATAACCAGATCGCGTCGTTTTACACAGGCGCGATGGCGCACGCCGCCGAGTTGTCGTTCCGCTCGGCCGGCAAAGTCGATCTCGCGATCATCTCGCCGAACGACCCGGTCGCCATGGTGCAGTACGCCGAGGAGTGCCGCACGCTCGGGATCAAGTTCATCTTCGATCCGGGCCAGCAGTGCGCGCGCATGTCGGGCGATGAGCTCGCGTCGGGCTTGTCCGGCGCATTCATGCTGATTTCGAATGATTACGAGTTCGAGCTGATCCGGCAAAAGACGGGCAAAGGCGAAGCGGAAATCCTCGCCGAGTGCCAAATGCTTGTCGTCACGAAGGGCGAAAAAGGCTGTTCAATTCTGCGACAAGAAAAACCACAGGTTGACGTTCCGGCCGTGACGCCCGACAAGATCGCGGATCCGACAGGCGTCGGCGACGCCTTCCGCGGTGGCTTCATGAAGGGGCTCGCAGAGGGCGCATCGGACGAAGTCTGCGGCCGCATGGGCAGCGTGGCTGCGACCTACGCGCTCGAACACCTCGGCGGCACGTCGCACAACTACACCTGGAAGGCATTCGTGCAACGATACGAAAAGCATTTTGGCCAGTTGAGTCTGTGAGGCCGGTGAATTGGTGAGTTCCGATCGGTCAAACGTGTTCGCGATCTGCCTGGCGGCCTGGCTCGTACCGGGGCTCGGCCACGCGTTGTACGGCAAACCGCGCAAGGCGATCGTCCTGCTTGTGGTCCTCACGGCGATGTTCGCCTGCGGCCTCGCATTCAACGGACGCCTCTTTCCGTTCGGCGGGTCCGAGCCGCTCGTCTGGCTCGCGGCGGCGGCCGAGTGGGGACTCGGCCTGCCGCGAATGGCGGCCGCGCTCGCCGGCTGGGGCGCCGGTGTCGTCACCGACGTCACCTACGAATACGGCAACACCTTCCTCATCATCGCGGGCATGCTGAATCTGCTCGCGGTGATCGACGTCTTCGACATCGGCACGGGACGGAAGCCGTGATTCTGCATCTTGGCGTGATGGCGCTTTGCGCCGCGTGTATCGGCGCGGTCTTCGCCGTGCTCTATCGCGAGCGGCCGGCCGACCAGCTCAAGTTCGGCGCGAAGGTCTTCGCGGGTCTCGCCGGCGGCGGGTTGGCCGTCGGCCTTCTGCAGTTCGCGCTCTTCCGCTAACGTGAAACGCCGGCTGTGGGTGTGGGGGCCTGCGTTCGCGCAGATGGCGCTCATCTTCGCGTTGTCGAGCCTGCACGACGCGCCGGTCCCCGACGGGATGTCGGATGGCTTCGGGCACGGCGTCGGCTATCTCATGCTGTCGGTCGCGATGTTCCGGGGTTTTGCCGGAGCGTCGTGGTCGGGTGTCAATCGGCGTTCAGCCGCGCTGGCCGTAGGGTGCAGCGTGCTCTATGGGCTGAGCGACGAGCTCCACCAGATGTTCGTCCCCGGCAGGGCGGCGGCCTGGGACGATATTCAGGCGGATTTCTATGGGGCTGTGATCGGAGCGGCGCTGGTCGGTATCCTTTATATAATCAATAAGTTATGGCCTACGAGAATCTGGTAGTCGAGCAACTGGCCGGGGATGACAGCGGCGTCCTCGTCATTACGCTGAATCGCCCGAAAGTGCTGAACGCGCTCAACGCCGCGACGCTCGGCGAACTGCGACAGGCGATTGAAGCCGCCGCCGTGGACGCCGGCGTCCGTGCGATCGTGCTGACGGGATCCGGCGAGAAGTCGTTTGTGGCCGGCGCCGACATCAATGAACTTGCGGTGCAGACGCCGGTGGGCGGGCGTGATCACGCGCGACACGGCCAGGCGTTGTTCGATCGGATCGAACGGCTCGGGAAGCCCGTGATCGCGGCCATCAATGGCTTCGCGCTTGGCGGCGGTTGCGAGCTGGCGATGGCGTGCACGATCCGCCTGGCGTCAGATTCGGCCAAGTTCGGCCAGCCCGAAATCAATCTCGGTTTGATTCCCGGATACGCCGGGTCGCAGCGGTTGCCGCGTCTTGTCGGCCGCGGCCGCGCGCAGGAATTACTGCTCACCGGCGACATGATCGGCGCCGAGGAAGCGTGGCGCATCGGCCTCGTCAATCGCGTGGTGCCCGCCGCGCAGCTGATGGACGAGGCGAAGAAGCTTGCGCGCTCGCTCGCCTCGAAAGCGCCGGTTGCCGTGCGCTACATCCTTGACGCGGTGGCGAGCGGGCTCGACATGCCGTTCCCCGAAGCGCAGGATCACGAGGCGACGCTCTTTGGTCTCGTCTCAACAACCGAAGACATGCGGGAAGGCACGACAGCCTTCCTCGAAAAGCGCAAAGCGCAGTTCAAGGGCCGGTAACTTGAAGCTCGCGTTCATCGTCTCCAACTACAACGCGTTCGTCACCGAGCGGCTCGAAGCCGGCGGACGCGCCCGCGCGCGCGAGGCCGGCATGGCCGAGGGAGACATGGCGACGTTCCAGGTGCCCGGCGCATTCGAGCTGCCGCAGGCCGCGGAACGCGTCGCGGAAACCGGCGACTGGCAGGCGATCGTGTGTCTCGGCTGTTTGATCAAGGGCGAGACGCCGCATTTTGATTTCATCGCGCAGGCCGTCGCCGACGGCATCACGCGCGCGGCGCAGGCGACCGGCGTGCCGATCGCGTTCGGCGTCCTGACGACGAACACGGCCGACGAAGCGCTGGCGCGCGCCGGTGACGGCGCCACGAACAAAGGCCGGGAAGCGACCGAAGCCGCGCTCTCGATGGCTGCGCTCTACGCGAGTCTTGATCACGCGGCCGATCGGGCCGCCGAACGATCATGAGCAGCTCACGCAGGCACGCGCGCGAAGCGGCGCTGAAGACGCTGTATCTATTTGAAGTCGGCCAGGTCACCGCAGCGGAGGCGATCGGCTCGTATTTCCGTGGGCACGACCCGAAGGCATCGGACGAGGTCAAGGCGTTCGCGTCGGAGCTGGTCTACGGCACATCGAACGAACGGTTCGATCTCGATAAAGCGCTCGAGCCTCACCTGACCGGCTGGCGCCTCGACCGGCTCTCCGTGCTCGACCGCATGATCCTGCGGATGGGGTTGTGGGAGCTGAAGCATCATCCCGATACGGCGCCGGCGATCGTGATCAGCGAAGCGATGGAGCTGGCGCGCACGTTCACGTCGGAGGACGCGGTGAAGTTCATTAACGGCGTGCTTGACGCCGCGCGGGCGGCCAGCCCGTTAAGAAAAAGTTGAGTTATGTCCAGCGAAGCTGAACAGATCGAACAACGAAAAACGAAGCTTTCTGAGATTGTGGCGCTCGGCGTGACCGCGTACCCGAACCAGTTTCCGCGCAACGCCACGGTGTCTGCCGTCATAGACGCGCACTCGGCCAAGGACGGCGCGACGCTCGAGACCGAGCAACCGGCGGTGAGCGCCGCGGGCCGGATCCTGAGCATGCGGTCGTTCGGCAAGGCGAACTTCGTCGTGCTCTCGGATGGGCTTACGCGCATCCAGGTGTATGTGCGCGAAGACTCGGTGCCGGCGCTCGATTTCCGGATTTTCAAGCTGCTCGATTTTGGCGACCACATCGGCGTCGACGGCCGCGTGTTTCGCACGAAGACCAACGAGCTGACGATCTTCGCGTCGCGGATTCACTTCCTCGCCAAGTGCCTGCTGCCGTTGCCCGAGAAGTGGCACGGCTTGTCGGACGTCGAGACGCGCTACCGTCAGCGATACCTCGACCTCATCGTCAATCCCGACTCGCGCAAGGTGTTCGAAGCGCGGGCGCGCACGGTGACGGGCATTCGCCGATTTCTGATCGAGCGCGGGTTCCTCGAAGTGGAAACGCCGATGATGCAGCCGATCGCCGGCGGAGCGCTCGCGCGGCCGTTCATCACGCATCACAACACGCTCGACATGCCGCTCTATCTGCGCATCGCGCCTGAGCTCTATCTCAAGCGGCTCACCGTTGGCGGGATCGAGAAAGTCTTCGAGATCAACCGCAACTTCCGGAACGAAGGGATTTCGACGCAGCACAATCCCGAGTTCACGATGCTCGAGTTCTACGAAGCCTACGTGGACTATCAGCACCTCATGGCGATGACCGAGGAGATGCTGTCGGCGGTTGCGCGCGACGTTGCCGGCACAACCCGGCTTCCATGGGGCGACGACGTCGTGTCTTTTGACGCGCCGTTTCGCCGGCTCTCGCTCCGCGACGCCGCTGCCGAGCGCGCCAGGGGGAAATTGGGGATTGAAAAGTCAGGCAGCGTGAATCTTGGGATCGTCGGATCGCTCACCGGCGATTCGCTGCGCGATCGGTCAGTCGCGGAGAGAGTGGCGAAGGCGCTCCACCTCGAAGTGAAGGCTGGACACGGCGCCGGCAAGATCGCGACCACCATTTTCGAAGGGCTGTGGGAGAAAGACTTAGTGCAGCCGACGTTCGTCTACGACTTTCCGACGGAAGTCTCGCCGCTGTCGAAGCAGAAGACCGGCGATCCGGATACGGTCGAGCGATTTGAGTTGTACGCGGGCGGTTTCGAAATCGCGAACGGGTTCAGCGAGCTGAACGACCCGGTCGAGCAACGCCGGCGATTTGAAGGGCAGTTGAAGGACCGCGTCGCTGGTGATGCCGAAGCGCATCAGATGGACGAGGACTACATCCGCGCGCTCGAGTACGGACTGCCGCCGACAGGCGGCGAGGGCATCGGCATCGACCGGCTGGTCATGTTGCTCACCAACAGCCCGTCAATTCGCGACGTCATCCTGTTTCCGCTCATGCGGAAGGCCGGCCCCGACGGCCAGACCGAAAGCGAAGGATGAAAAACTCCGAGTTTGCGTGGATCGTCGCGCGCCGGTATTTGACGGCGCGGCGCAAACAGGCGTTCATCTCGCTGATCAGCGGCGTGTCAGTGCTGGGCGTCGCCGTGGGCGTGGCCGCGCTCATCATCGCGCTCGCGCTCATGACCGGCCTGCAGCGCGAGATGCGCGACCGTATCATCTCGTCAGCCGCGCATCTTTATGTGTATCCGGTTGGCTCGCCGTGGGCCGGCTCGATCGACAAGGACATGGCCACGATCCTTGGAACGCCGGGTGTGACAGGCGTGGCTCCTGCGGTGCTCGGCAAGGGCTTGTTGAAAGCCTCGGGCGGCGGATCCGGTTTCGTGACGATCAAAGGCATTGACGTCAACGGCGAGCCCACCGTCACCGGCATTGATACCGCGATGCGCGCGGGATCGCTCGCCGCGCTGGCGAACCGTTCGCCGGAGCAGCTCGACGGCATCATTCTCGGTGTCGATCTGGCGACCAGCCTCGGCGCCCACGTCGGCGATCACGTCACGCTCATCACGCCCGACGGTCCGATCACGCCGTACGGCCAGATGACGGGCCGCCGCAATTTCGAGGTGGTCGGCATGTTTCAGATGGGCCTCTACGAGCTCGACTCGAGCTACGCGATGATCAATCTGCCGGTCGCGATCGAGTTTCTGCGGCTCGACGCACCGAGCCTGCTGCAGGCGCGCGTTCACGACATGTTCAAGGCGGCCGAGATCGGCGAGTCCGTGAAGCAGCGACTCGGCCGGCTCTACTCGGTCGACAACTGGACCGAGATGAACAAGGCGCTGTACTCGGCGCTCTGGCTCGAGAAGATGGCCATCGGCCTCACGATCGGGCTCGTCGTGCTTGTCGCGGCGCTCAATATCGTTGCGTCGCTCGTGCTGCTCGTGATGGAGAAGACGCGCGACATCGCGATCCTGAGAACCATGGGCGCGCCGGCCGGCGCGATCCGGCTGATCTTCATGATGCAGGGGCTGATCATCGGCATCGCCGGCACCGTGGCGGGCGGCGTGCTCGGCCTCGGGGTGAGTTTTCTCGCGGATCGATATCAGTGGCTGAAGCTGCCCGGCGACGTCTACCAGATTACGCACGTGCCGTTTCGTGTCGAGCCGACCGACGCGGCGCTCGTACTCGTGTCGGCGGTGATCGTGTGCTGGGTGGCGACGATCTATCCGGCGCGCCGCGCCGGCCAGCTCGATCCGGCCGAGGCGCTGCGGTACCAATAGCGATGGCATTCCTCACGGCAACCTCGATCACCAAGTCCTACCGCACCGCTCGGGGGAAAGTAGAAGTGCTCCGCGGAGCGGAGCTACAGGTTGCGGCCGGCGAGATGATCGCGATCGTCGGCGCCTCGGGCGTCGGCAAGAGCACCATGCTGCACGTGCTCGGCGGCCTCGACTCGCTCGACGCCGGCACGCTCGAGATCGGCGGCGTGCGCATCGACACCATGGATGACGAGGCGCGCGTGGCGTTCAGAAATCAGCGCGTCGGGTTCGTGTTTCAGTTCCACCACCTGCTTCCGGAGTTTTCCGCGCTCGAGAATGTCGAAATGCCGCTGTTGATCGGCGGCGCCACGGCCGCAGACCGGCGCGCGCGCGCGGCAGCCATACTTGAGCGCGTCGGCCTCACAGGCCGCCTCGACCACCTGCCGAGCGCGCTGTCCGGCGGAGAGCAGCAGCGCGTGGCGATCGCGCGGGCCCTCGTGACCGAGCCCGCGCTCCTTTTGGCCGACGAGCCGACCGGCAACCTCGACGAAGAGACTGCCGGCGACATCCAGGCGCTCATCCGGGCGATGCATGCCGAGCGCCGCCTCACTTCTGTCATCGTCACGCACAATCCGGCGGTCGCCGGCGCCTGCGATCGCGTGATGCGGCTCCATTCCGGGCTGGTCCAGCCGGTATAATCTGGGTATCGATGTTTGAGCGGTATACAGAACGCGCCCGACGCGTGTTGTTCTTCGCGCGATACGAAGCGACCCAGCTCGGCAGCGCGTCAATCGAGAGCGAGCACCTCCTCCTGGGCCTCATCCGTGAAGGGAAGGGGCTGACCAGCCGCATTTTTGCGCGCTCGTCGCTCTCATTAGAGAGCATTAGAAAGGAAATCGAAGGCCGCACGGTCTTTCGGGAGAAGGTGTCGACTTCGGTCGATATCCCGTTCAGCCCCGAGACGCGGCACGTGCTGCAGTTTGCCGCCGAAGAAGCGGACCGCCTGCTTCACACCTACATCGGCACCGAGCACCTGCTGCTTGGCATCCTCCGCGAAGAGCGCTCGGTGGCCGCGACGATCCTCTACGAGAAGGGGATGCGCCTTGCGAGCGTGCGCGACGACATTGTTCAGCTCCTCAATGAGAAGACCGCGCCGCCGCGCCCCAAGGAAACGCCGCTGCTGTCGGAATTCAGCCGCGACCTGACGGAAGCGGCGATGAAGAATCTGCTCGATCCGCTGGTCGGGCGCGAGCACGAGATCGAGCGCGTGCAGCAGGTGCTTTGCCGCCGCACGAAGAACAACGCCGTGCTGATCGGCGAGCCGGGCGTCGGCAAGACGGCCATCGTCGAAGGGCTCGCGCAAAAGATTGTGTACGGCGAAGTGCCGCACTTTCTTGCGGACAAGCGCATCCTTTCGCTCGATCTTTCGCTGATCGTGGCCGGCACCAAGTATCGCGGCCAGTTCGAAGAACGCCTCAAGGCGATCATGAAGGAGCTGGTCGAGAACCCGAACATCATCGTGTTCATTGACGAGCTGCACACGCTGGTCGGCGCCGGTTCGGCGGAAGGCTCGCTCGACGCGGCCAACATTCTCAAGCCCGCGCTTTCACGCGGCGAGATCCGGTGCATCGGCGCGACGACGCCGGCCGAATACAGAAAATATATCGAGAAGGATCGCTCGCTCGGGCGCCGGTTCCAGGCCGTCAAGGTCGAGCCGCCGAGCGAGCTCGAAGCGATCGAAGTGCTGCTCGGCATCAAGGAGCGTTACGAGTCGTTCCATCATGTGGAGTACACGCGCGAGGCGCTCGAGGCGGCCGTCTATCAGTCGAGCCGGTACATCACGGACCGGTTCCTGCCGGACAAAGCCATCGACCTCATCGACGAGGCGGGCGCGCGCGCCAAGTTGAAGGAAGCGCACACCGCCGGCGAGCTCGGCGACGTGAGCCGAAGCATCCGAATGGCAGTGGAGCCCGCCTTCGCCGAGGCTTCCACCTCTGCATTCGCTCCCGGGGACAAGCCGGCGGGCAAGCAGGACGGCTCCGGTGCGGTCGTCCGCGAGCGCATCGATTTGAAGGCCACGATTCGCCGCGTGCCGGTGGGCAAGGCTCAGATCGACGACGTCGTCGCCAAGTGGACCGGCGTGCCGATGACCTCGATCAGCGAAGATGAGAGCAACAAGCTCGTGCGAATGGAAGACGAGCTCCATCGCCGGGTGGTCAGCCAGGAGAAAGCCATCTCGGCGCTGTCGCGGGCCATTCGCCGTTCGCGAGCGGGTCTCAAGAATCCGAATCGCCCGGTCGGGAGCTTCGTGTTTCTCGGGCCGACGGGCGTCGGCAAAACTGAATTGGCGCGCGCGCTGGCGAATTTCCTCTTCGGCAGCGACGCTGCGCTCATCCGCTTCGACATGTCGGAATACATGGAGAAGCACGCGGTCTCGAAGCTGATCGGCTCGCCGCCCGGCTACGTCGGGCACGAGGAGGGCGGTCAGCTGACGGAGAAGATCAAGCGGAACCCGTACTCTGTGGTTCTTCTTGACGAAATCGAGAAGGCGCATCCGGATCTTTTCAATATTCTTCTGCAGGTGCTTGAAGACGGCCATCTCACCGACGGTCTCGGGAATCGCGTGAATTTCAAGAACACGATCCTGATCATGACGTCCAACATCGGCGCGCGCTTCATCCAGAAGCGCGCCTCGATGGGTTTCCAGACCGACAACGCCAAAGATTTGCAGAAGTCCGTGACCGACATGGTGCTCGGGGAAGTTAAAAAGACGTTCAACCCCGAGTTCATCAACCGCATCGACGAACTCATCGTGTTCGAACCCCTCTCAGACGACGACCTGCGGAAGATCACGCTGTTGCTCGTGGATCAGCTCAACCGGTATCTCATCGACCGCCAGCTGATGGTCGAAGTGACAACCGAAGCCGTGGATTGGATCATCGCCGTGACCTGCGACGACCGGTCGTACGGCGCGCGGCCCCTCCGCCGGGCCATCCAGAGATATATTGAAGATCCGCTCTCCGAGGCATTGATTCGCGGCGAGCTGACGCAGGGGCGCATCGAGATTTACCTCGAGAACGGCGCGCTTGCCTGGCGTCCGGTGGGCGAATCGTCCGGCCACCGGTTGGCCGCCACCGTCTAAGCGATAGGCCGATACCTTCATGAAACGTGCGTTTTCGACCCTCCTCGTGATCCTGGCTGGCGCTTCGCCTTCGCTGGCCCAGCCTGCTCAGGTGCCAGCTTTGGCGCAGCAGCCCGCCCCGGCGGCGCTGACGCCGCAAGCTCCGCCACCCTCGCAACGGGCATTCCCCGATCAGGGGCAAGGAGCGCCGCCGGCGCCAGCCCCTGGAGGCTCGACGGTGCTGGCCGGGATGGAACTGCGATTCCACCCGGATAACGCGCCGATGGTGGACACAAACACCTACCTCTACTACATCAAGACGCGGCCGATTCTGAATGACCAGTGGCAGCCGTACAACGAGACGGAGCTGCTCGCCGACTACCGCCGGCTCTGGGCGACCAACTTCCTCGATAACCTCTGGATCGAAGTCCTCGACGTGCCGTTCTCGAACGGCGTCATCGGCAAGCTCGTGATCTTCCATTTCGAAGAGCGCCAGCGCGTGAAGATCGTCGATTACGAGCCGCACAAAATCGTCGACAGCGCGAAGATCGAAGAAGAGCTGCGCCGCCGCTCGATCAATCTCCGCCTCGACTCGTTCATCGATCCGCAGGTGGTCAAGAAGGTGACGACGGCGATCCGCGATCTCTACGCCGAAAAGGGCTACGAGTACGCCGAGGTCAAGCCGGAAATCGCGCCGATGCCCAACGGGCCGAAGCTCGTGCATCTCACCTTCAACATCACGCCGGGCCCGAAGGTGCAGATCGGCAAAGTCGATTTCGTCGGCAATCGCGCGTTCTCCGACGGCAAGCTCGAAAGCCAGATGAAGGACAACAAGGCGCGCACCTGGCACTCGTTCATCTCGGGCGCCGGGACGTATCAGGAAGCCAAGTTCGCTGAAGATGCCGAGCGCGTCGTCGGCTACTACCGCGATCACGGCTACATCTTTGCGCGCGTCGGACAGCCGCAGCTCGAAGTCGTCCGCGACTCGGCCGACAAAAAGACGCGCTACGTGTCGCTCAAGATTCCTGTCGACGAAGGTGGCGCCTACCGCGTCGGCAAGTTCGAGTTCGGCGGCAACAAGGTGCTGAAGCCGGAAGCCCTGCGGCCGTTTTTCAAGATCGACTCAGGCGACATTTATTCCGAGAAGAGCGTCCGCAAAGGCTACGAGAAAGCCAAGGAGCTGTACGGCGGCGCCGGTTACATGGAGTTCCTCGCGTTCCCGGAGATGGACGCGCGCTGCTTCGACGAGACGACGCTCAAGGCCGATCCGGACTGCAAACCAGAGGACAAGGGCATCGTCGACGTCACGCTGCGCCTTCAGGAAGGCGAGCAGTATTTCGTCAACCGCATCACGCTCACCGGCAACACGACGACGCATGACGAAGTCGTACGGCGCGAACTGCGCCTGCTTGAGAACGGCATCTTCAACCAGGAGGCGCTCAAGTTCTCCGTGCGCCGGCTCAACCAGCTCGGCTACTTCAAGCCGATCGAGCCGACGTCGGGCGTCATCGATGTCGAGAAGGTTCCGGGATCCACTAATCGCGTCAACGTCGGCCTCAAGGTCGAAGAGCAGAACCGCAACCAGCTCACGTTCGGCGCGGGCATCTCGCAGATCGACGGCTTCTTCGGCCAACTTGGCTTCCAGACCTCGAACTTCCTGGGCCGCGGCGAGACGGTGTCGATCAACGCGCAGAAGGGCTACCGCGCGCGCAACTACGAAGTCGCGATCACCGAGCCGTTCCTCTTCAACCGTCCGATCACAGCCGGCTTGAACGTGTTCTCGCGGCAGCTCAACTACATCAACGAATTCACACAGTCGACGACCGGCGCAACGGCGACGACGGGTTTGCCAGTCGGGTCGTGGAACCGGATCTACCTCGCATACAGCTACCAGCGCGTGAAGGTGTCGGACGTCAACCCGGTGTATACCGATCCGGAACTGCTCAAGCGGAACCTCTACCTGCAGGATTCGCTGCTGATCAACGAAGGCGGCCGGCGCACGGTGAGCAAGATCTCGCCGAGCTTCGTGTCGAGCACCATCAACGAGCCGATCTTCCCGTCGAGCGGGCACAAGTACACGTTAGGCCTCGACCTGGCGGGCCCGGGCGGCAACACGAAGTACGTCACGACCAGCGCGGAGGTCATTCAATACTTCAAGTTCACGCCGCGCCAGTCGCTGGGCATCCGCGTGCAGACCCAGCACATCCGCCCGTTCGGCGCGACGACGCTCCCGATCTTCGAAAAAATCTTCATCGGCGGTGAGTACAGCATCCGCGGCTTCGACCTGCGCTCGGTCGGTCCGCGCGACGCGACCACGGGTCTCGTGCTCGGCGGCAACAAGAATCTGCTCTTCAACGCGGAGTACATCGTCGCGGTGGCGGGCCCGGTGCGCATCCTCGCATTCTTCGACGCAGGCCAGGTCAGAAACGTCGGCGAACGCTTCGCGTGGAAGGAACCGGTGGAGAAGACCACGACGAGCACGATTGCGCTGCCGCTGCTCTTTGACCCGACGGTGCAGCAGATTCTTGCGGCGGGCATCGTGCCGGCGGCCGCCACGACGACCACGGTCATCGGACATCGCGACGCGTTCAAGACCTCAACGGGGCTCGAACTGCGCTTCTTCATGCCGGTCGTCAACGTGCCGTTCCGGCTGATCGCGGCGTTCAACCCGTCTCGGGGCGGCGTGCTCGACAACAATCTCAACTTCACCAAGCGATTTACCTTCCGCTTCGCCGTGGGCACCACGTTCTAGCTGGCCGACCGGCACGCCCGGTTCATGGGTAATCTGGGAATCTGGCAATCTGGCCATGTCCGATCGGGCAAAGGCCAATCTCTAATGGATGTCTAAAGTGAAATGGGTCATCGGGCGATTGCCGATGACCCATTGAACATTGCCGTTCCACTGCCCATCGCCGATTGCCGTTAGGCACATGGCGAGATTGCCAGATTCCCACATCGCCGATAGACCGACGATGGGAAGCGCCGGCCTAGAAGTGGGTAATCGTCAGCTCAACCGTCTGCGTCGCCGGGAGGCGACCGACGTCGTAGGCGCGGACGCAGAGAGTGCCGGCCGCGGAAGCATTTCCAATCACCGTGGAGTTCAGGATTGCGTTGTCGTTGGCGATAACGACGCTGCAACTGTTGCCGTTCCAGATGCCCAGCGCGAGGCCCATGGTGGCGCCGCTGGTGGGGGAGATGCTCTTGTAGGTGGCCGTGACCGTGCCGGACGCGGTGACCCCGAACGAAAAGGTGGCCGCGCCGTTGACCGCGACCGTGCCCTGGAACGTCTCCGTGATGCTGGTGGGCGTCTGGGAGTTGTTGCTGCCGGTCGGGGCCTGGGTGGATTCGCACCCGGCAGCCCCGAGGGCTGGAATGGCAAGGGCGAGAAGAAGTGGGCTCACACGGGCAGTCAGACGACTCATCGAATCTCCAGTTTACTAGCGTATCGGGCCGGACTCCAGACTGGGGTCACCACAAATCCGTCTGAAGAGTGTCTAGTGTGGACGCTCGGTCGCGCCCGATGGCCGGGTTCTGTTAAACTCTTGGATTCACGAGGTATAGACTGCATGTCCCGTATGAAGCTAGTTTCCGTTGCTTTCCTGGGTTTGACCCTGATTTCGGCTCCCGCTTTCGCTCAGGCCGGGGCGCAGACCCCGCCCAAGCCCCAGACCCCGCCGCCGGCGGGCACCACCGCGCCGCAGGCTCCGAGGCCGCCGGCCGCCATCGTTCCGCTTCCGGAAGGCACCAAGATCGCGGTCATCGACCCCGATTACGTTGCTTCGGAGTCCGCCGCCGGTAAGGCCATCTTCGCGCAGCTGAAGACCCTCTCCGACAAGCGCACGAACGAGCTGCAGAACATGCAGACCGCCGTGACGGCGCTCCAGACCAAGAAAAACACTCAGGGTTCGATCCTGACCTCGCAGGCGATGACGCAGCTCGACAAGGAAATCGAGCGTCAGAATCTCGAGATCCAGTACAAGACCCAGACGGCGCAGAAGGAGATTGGCGATCTGCAGAGCGAGCTCTTCTCCGAGCTCGCGGCGAAGATGCAGCCCCTTCTCGAAGCGTTCGCGAAGGAAAAGGGCTTGTCCCTCGTGCTGGACTTGCGCAACGGTCCGACCTGGGCGGCCGCGGGAATGGATATTTCCCCGGAAATCGTCAAGCGTCTGGATGCGGTCAAGAAGTAAGAAACACTTGAGAAAGGCAGAAGTTAGAAGGCCAAAGGCAGAAACCATTTCGCCTGTTCGCCATTCTGACTTCTGCCTTTTTACTTCTGCCTTTCATCCATGCCCCTGACCCGCCTGCATCACCATTACCCTTCGCTCATGATCGACGACGTCCGGGAATCCGACGGACGTCGCATCACTGCCACGAAAAACGTGAGCGTCAATGAGGACTTCTTTCAGGGGCATTTCCCGGGCACTCCGCTGATGCCCGGCGTCCTCATGATCGAGGCGCTGACGCAGGCGGCGACCGTGCTGTTGTTCAGGCAGGAAGGCGCCAGGGCGACCGAAAGCGGGCTCGACGCGCCGTACGAGCGCGCGGTCCTGCGCGGCGTCGACAAGGCGAAGTTCCGGCGCCAGGTCGTGCCCGGCGATCAGCTCGAGCTGGAAGTGACGCTCGGCGCGCGGCGCGGCCGGGTGTCAAAAGCCGCGGGCATCGCGCGCGTCGGCGGCCATGTCGTCGCCGAGATGGACCTCGTCATCGGGATTGAAACGCTCGAGTCGCGCTCGGCCAGCGGCCCCATCATTCACGAAACCGCCATCGTCGCGCCCGGCGCGAAGATCGGCAACGGCACCGTCATCGGCGCGTTTGCCACGATCGGCGAGCATGTGCGGATCGGCGAGCGATGCCGCATCGGCGCCTCCGCGGTGGTCGATGGCTGGACGACGATCGGGAATGAGAATCAGATTTTCCCGTTCGCGTCCATCGGCCTGCAGCCGCAGGATTTGAAGTATCGCGGCGAGCCGACGCGTCTCACCGTTGGCGACAACAACGTCTTCCGCGAGTTCGTGACGATTCACCGCGGCACCGCTGGCGGCGGCGGTCAGACCTCGATCGGCAGCCACAATTTATTTATGGCGTACGCGCACGTCGCGCACGATTGCCATGTCGGAGATGGTTCGATCTTCGGCAATGCGGCGACGCTCGGCGGCCACGTCACCGTCGAGGACTTCGCGACCATCAGCGCCTACTCCGGCATTCACCAGTTCTGCCGTATCGGCAAGTACGCGTTCATCGGCGGCTACACCGTGGTCACTCGTGACGCGCTGCCATATGCAAAGACGGTCGGCAACCGCGCGCGCATCTACGGCCTCAACTCGATCGGCCTCGAGCGGCGCGGCTTCTCGCGCGAGCTGCTCACGAAGCTGCGCAAAGCCTACCGCCAGCTCATTCATCACAACACCAGCCGCGCGATCGCGTTGATTCAGAAGGACGCGACCCTGCAGGTGCCGGAAGTGCAGTATCTGGTCGATTTCATCAAGAGTGCGGCGACGCGAGGCGTCATCCTTCGGCGCCCGTCCCGCAAGACCGATGCCGACGACGAGGCCTAGTCGGCTGATGCCGACGATGAGGCCTAGGGCCATGGCCATTGGCCAATGGTCAGTGGTTGATGAACGGCTCGGGCGCACGGGTGCGCGGGTGCACAGGTGATTGGGCTGATTGCGGGTAACGGGCAATTCCCGTTTCTGGTGCTTCGCGCCGCGCGCCAGCTCGGCCATGACGTCACGGTCGTCGCCATCAACGACGAGACATTCCCTGAGATCAACGCATTGGCCGCCGAACTTGGCGGGACGACGGTGCATTGGATCACCCTCGGCCAACTCGGTAAGTGCATCGCGGCGTTCAAGAACGCGGGCGTGACTCGCGCCGTGATGGCGGGGCAGGTCAAGCATGTGAAGCTGTTCGGCGGCGTCGTGCCCGACATGACGCTGATGAAGGTCATGTTCAAGCTGACGTCGAAGAACACAGACGCGTTGATCTCCGCCGTGGTCGAAGTGCTCGGCGAGAGCGGCATCACGCTGATGGACTCGACCGAGTTGTTGTCGGATCTACTCGCGAAGCCAGGCGTCCTGTCGGCGAAGGCACCGGACGAGGCCATGCAGAAAGACTTCGACTTCGGTTACAGGATGGCGGATCAGATCGCCGGGATTGACGTTGGCCAGACGATCGTCGTGAAAGAGCGGGCCGTCGTGGCGGTCGAGGCGATGGAAGGCACCGACGCGACGATCGTGCGCGCGGGCTCGCTCGGTGGGCCCGGCACGCGCGTGGTGAAAGTTGCGAAGCCGCGGCAGGACATGCGATTCGACGTGCCGGTCGTCGGCGTTGCCACGATCGACGCGATGAAGGCGGCCGGCGCCGACGGGCTGACGATTGACGCGGGGCGCACACTGATTCTCGACGGCGACAAGTTCATCGACGCCGCCAATGCCGCCGGCATGGTGGTGATTGGGCGTCCAGCGTCATGATTCGCGTCGCGGTGATCGGAGTCGGGCATCTCGGAAAGCATCACGCGAGGATTCTCGGTTCCATGCCCAACGTTCAGTTCATCGGCGCTGCGGACGTCCTGCTCGATCGTGCGGAGGCCGCGGTGGCCGCGTCGCCGGGTGCGCGCGCATTTTCAAATGCGGATGATCTGATCGGACTCGTCGACGCCGTCGTCGTGGCCGTCCCGACCATCTACCACCTGTCGGTCGCCGCGCCATTTCTCGAACGGGGTATCGCGGTGCTGATCGAGAAACCGATCGCGCCTACTCTGGAAGATGCGGACACGCTCGTCGAGCTGGCCGCGAAGTCTGGCGCCGTGCTCGCCACCGGCCACTCCGAGCGGTTTAATCCCGCCATGATTGCGGCCCGGCCGCTGTTGTCGCAGCCGCGTTTCGTCGAAGTCCATCGGCTCAGTTCGTTTCCCGAGCGCAGTCTCGACGTCGATGTCGTGTTCGATGTGATGATTCACGATCTCGACATCATCCTGTCTGTGGACGGCAGCGAGGTCACGAGCGTCGAGGCTGTGGGCATCAACGTGCTGACGCCGAAAGTCGATATCGCCAATGCGCGGCTGAAGTTCGCGTCCGGATGCGTCGCCAATATTACGGCGAGCCGCATCAGCCGCGAGCCCGTGAGAAAAGTGCGGTTCTTCCAGCAGGACAGCTACGTGTCGATCGACTACGCCGCGAAGGAAGTTGAAGCGTGGCGTGTGACGCCCGCCTCCGCTGAGGCGTCGGCGGGCACGCCGCACGCTGAAGGCCGGCCGCGGATCGAGGGCGGTTCTGTCGCGGTGCCGGCCGGCGAGGCGCTCGGAGCCGAGCTCGCCGATTTTGTTGCAGCCGTCGCTGAAAAACGCCCGCCCACCGTCTCCGGCGCCGACGGCCGCCGCGCGCTCGCGCTTGCGACGCGTGTCAACGAGGCGATGGCGATACGATAGACAGTCGATGTTTGCCGATCTGAACTCGTTCATCTCCGAGCTCGAACGCCGCAAGGAACTTGCGAGGATTACCGAGCCGCTCAGTCCCAATCTGGAAATCTCCGCGGTCATCGATCAGGTGTCGAAGTCACCGCACGGCGGCCCCGGCCTGATTTTCGAAAACCCGGCCGGTTACGACATGCCCGTCGCAGCGAATCTCTTCGGCTCTGACGCGCGCATGTCTCTCGCGCTCGGCGTCAACAAGCTCGACGACCTCGCCGGAGAGATGCGCGAGCTGATCACGCCTGCGATGCCCAAGGGTTTCATGGACGCGCTCAAGATGCTGCCGCTCGCGAATCGGCTCAAGGATCTGCTGCCGAAGACGGTGAAGGACGCCCCGTGCCAGGAGGTCGTGCTCGAAGGCGCCGCTGCGAATCTCGACGCCATTCCCGTGCTGACAACCTGGCCTGAAGACGGCGGCCCGTACATCACGCTGCCGCTTGTCTTCACGCAGGATCCCGAAACCGGGATGCGCAATATCGGCACCTACCGCATGCAGGTCTACGACAACAAGACGACCGGCATGCATTGGCAGCGGCACAAGGGCGGCGCGCAGCATCACCGCGTCGCCGAGCGCCTCGGCAAACGCCTCGAAGTGGCTGTCGCCCTCGGCCCGGAGCCCGTGCTGAGCTACTGCGCGACGGCACCGATGCCCGAAGGACTCGACGAGCTGATGCTGGCCGGCATTCTCGGCAAGCGCCGCGTCGAGCTCGTGAAATGCCGGACCGTCGATCTCCAGGTGCCGGCCAACTCGCAGATCATCCTCGAAGGCTACGTCGAACCGGGTGAGCGCCGCCGCGAAGGGCCCTTCGGCGATCACACGGGGTTCTATTCGCTCGCCGACGACTTTCCGGTCTTCCATCTCACGTGTGTGACGATGCGCAAGAAGCCGGTGTACCTCACGACGGTGGTCGGTATTCCGCCGATGGAAGATCTGTATCTCGGCAAGGCGAGTGAGCGAATCTTTCTGCCGATTTTACAAAAGACACTGCCGGAAATCGTCGACATGCACTTTCCGGCGGCCGGCATCTTTCACAATTTCGTGCTCATCTCGATCGATAAGCGTTACCCGGGCCACGCGCGCAAGGTCATGAGCGCGGTGTGGGGCCTCGGGCAACTGATGTTCTCGAAGTGCGTCGTCATCGTGGATAAGGACGTGAACGTGCAGGATCCGGCGGAAGTCGCGTGGATCGTTGGCACGCACGTGGATCCAATTCGCGACGTGATGATCACGCAGGGGCCGGTCGATGACCTCGACGACGCGTCGTTGATGCCGGCGTATGGCGGCAAGATGGGTGTCGACGGCACGCGCAAGTGGGCGTCAGAAGGGTTCTCGCGCGAGTGGCCGAAGCGCCTGAAGATGTCCGACGCGGCGGCCGCCAAAGCCGCGGCCGTGGTTGCGAAGATCGGGAAGCATCGATGACGCTCGGTAGTTCCAAAGGCAGAGAATCCGCGCAGCGCGTCGTCGAGATGGCCGACCTGGTCGGCGTCGGCGAGATTGGCGCGGCTGCACGGAAGGCCAAGCACGGATCGCGCGTGACCTACGGCCGCGTCCTGACGCTCGAGCGCGGCGTGGCGGCTGCGGACGTCGCCTCGCGCGCACACGAAATCGAAGCCGGTGAAGTGCGAATCACCGGCACACCGGCGTCAGTGGACGAAGCGCTTGCCTGGACGAATGCGGCGAAGGATTTTCACGCGGGGAACGCGGGGAACGCGGGGCTCACGGGGTTCTCTCTGGCTGATCTACTCACCGTGGCGGGCGGGGATCACATGGCGCTGGCGGAACTGGCGCAGGCGCTCCACGCGTCCGGCCTCGAGGGCATCGCGGAGGTTCCGGTCGACAAGCTTGGCGAGGATCCAGCCGAAGTCATTCGCGCCGTGCTTCACGGCGGTTTGACGGCGAAGCGCGCGACGATTGTCGAAGCGGAATTCGCGGCGCGCTTCGGCCTGATCGAGCTGGCCGAGTCCATTCAGCGCGAGACCGGCGCATTCTCGGCGTTTGCGCCGCTGCCGCGTGTCGATCCGACGGACGTGCCGTCGACCGGCTACGACGATGTGAAGACGATTGTGATGACGCGGCTCCTGGCGCCGTCGATCGATTCGGTGCAGGTCGATTGGGTCTTGTACGGGCCGAAGCTGGCGCAGGTTGCGATCGAATACGGCGCGGACGACATCGACGGCGTCGCGGCGGTCGACTTCGAGAAGCTCGGTGCCCGCCGTTCGCCCAAGGCCGACATCGAGCGGCAGATCCGCTCGGCGTTCGCTGAGCCCGCCGAGCGCAACGGCCGGTACGAGCTTGTCCGCTGAGCCCTTGGCGAAAGTGGACCCGGTGATTCGGCTGGGCGCGGTCAGTTATCTGAACGTGCGCCCGCTGGTGTTCGGGCTCGAACGACGCGACGGCGTGTCGCTGCGATTCGATGTGCCGTCGGAGTGCGCGCGGCTGCTGGCAGCCGGTGAGATCGACCTGGGGATGGTGCCGTCGATCACGTACCTCGATCGTCCCCACGATCGCATCGTGCCCGGCGTGTGTATCGGATCCGATGGGCCGGTGGCGTCGGTCGCGCTGTATACGAAGAAACCGCTCGCTGACGTTCGGAAGATCGCGCTCGACACCAGTTCGCGAACGTCCGCGACGCTCACGAGAATCCTGTGCGCGCGGCGGTTCAACATCGCGCCTGCGTTCGTGCCGCATGCGCCGGATCTTGCGGCGATGTTGGCCACGGCGGATGCCGCGCTGCTGATCGGTGATCCGGCGCTCTTTGCCGATCACGCGTCGCTCGGCGCCACAAAGATCGACCTCGGCGCCGAATGGACGTCGATGACCGGACTGCCGTTTGTGTGGGCATTCTGGTCCGGCCCGGCTACGAGTGAAAAGAGTGAAACGTCGGGAGTTAGTTCAGACAACTCCCGTCTGTCGACCGTGGACGTGTTGAACGACGCCGCGCGGCAGGGCGCCCGTCACCTCGATGAGGTTGCCGACGCGTATTGCGCCGGCCAACCCGACCGGCAGCCGATCGCGCGACGTTACCTGCGCGAGAATCTGCGATTTTCACTCGACGAACGCGCCGCGGAAGGTCTGCAGACGTACTTTCGCGAGGCGGCAGCGCTCGGACTGGTCAACGCGCGGCCGCTCGAGTGGTTCGCGTGACGCCGCGGCGGATCTCGATTCCGCTGGCGCTGTTTGTCGTCCTCACGTGCGCGTCGATCGCATTCTTTATCTCGTTTGGCCAGGATTTCCCGCCCCAGATGGCTGTGCACTTCGATCTCGACGGCCGCGCCGACGGCTTCATGGACCGCGTCAAGTTCATCGTGCTCGGCAGCTTCGTTTCGTTCATGGTGCCGACGTTTATTGTCGCGGCCGTCGGCGTGCTGCCGCGCGTGTTGCCGGCATCGATGCTGAGCGTGCCAAACAAGAGTTACTGGCTGGCGCCGGAGCGCAGGGCCAGAACATACGACTCCCTGTTGTGGTTCGGCCTCTGGCTCGCCACGCTGGTGCAGGCGTTTCTTCTGGTGGTGAACATCGGGATTTACCGCGCGAATGTGATCCAGCCGCCGACGCTCGGCGCGTCAGACGTCTTCATCGCTCTGCCCGCAACGTTGCTCCTGGCGGGCGTCGCCGGCACAGTGTTTTTACTGTTCCGCGGGTTCAGAATTCCGCGTTCCAGTTCCCGCTGAGTCTGGCTTTATACTTTTACCAGCGCCCCAATGAAGCGGATGGCCATCCTTATGCTCGGTTGTGTGTCGCTCGCGGTCGGGGTGATCGGCATCGTTCTGCCACTCGTCCCGACGACCGGGCCGCTGCTGCTGGCCGCCGTGTGCTTCGACCAAAGCTCGCCGAGGTTTCACAGCTGGCTGATCAACAACCGGTTGCTGGGCGGCTACATCAAGAGCTATCGCGAAGGCCGCGGCCTGCCGATGATGCAAAAGGTCTGCACGATCGGTCTGTTGTGGACGACGATCACCCTCTCGATCGTGTTTGCCGTTGATGCGTGGTGGGGCAGAGCGTTACTGACGGCCGTCGCGGTCGGCGTCTCGTGGCACGTGTTCACGCTGCCGACGTATCAGCCTGAGAAGGTTCGATAGTGCAAGCGGTTGAGGGGGCCGGCGTTCGGCTGACGCGAGAAACTGCGCTCGAGCTCTATCTCAAGACACCGACGGTCGAGCTGGGCCGGATGGCCGACGAGGCGCGCCGCGCGAAACATCCCGACGGCTTCGTCACCTACATCATCGATCGCAACGTGAACTACACGAACGTCTGCCTCGAGCGCTGCAAGTTCTGCGCGTTCTATCGCGATGTTGGATCGAGCGAAGGCTACACGCTGTCGTTCGCCGAAATCTTCAGAAAGATCGAGGAGACGATCGCGCTCGGCGGCGGGCAGTTGCTGATGCAGGGCGGTCACAATCCCGATGTGCCGCTGCAGTGGTACCTGGACCTCTTTCGCGAGGTGAAGTCGCGCTTCCCGTCGTTCAAGCTGCACGCGCTGTCGCCGCCGGAAGTTGTGCACATTTCGCGTCTCTCAGGCGTGCCGACCGCCGAGGTGTTGCGGCAGCTGATCGATGCCGGTCTCGACAGCGTGCCCGGCGGCGGCGCCGAGATTCTCGTCGATCGCGTGCGCAAGGAATTGAACTGCTATCACAAAGCCTCCGCGGATCAGTGGCTCGGCGTGATGCGCGAAGCGCACCGGGCCGGCCTGCGCACGACGGCGACGATGATGTACGGCACGGTGGAGACGGTCGAAGAGCGCCTCGAGCATCTATTCCGCCTGCGCGAGGTGCAGGACGAAACGGGCGGCTTCACGGCGTTCATCGCGTGGAGCTATCAACCGGAGCACACGGAGCTCGGCGGCACGGAAGCGACGGGCGTCGACTATCTGCGGACGCTCGCCATCGCGCGCCTGGTGCTCGACAACTTCGACAATATGCAGTCGTCGTGGGTGACACAGGGCGGCAAGGTCGGCCAGATGAGCCTCGGCTACGGCGCCAACGACATGGGCAGCGTGATGATCGAAGAGAACGTCGTCCGCGCCGCCGGCGCCGAGTACTGCATGGACGAGTTCGAAGTCGTGCGCAACATCGAGAGCGCCGGGTTTGTCGCCAAGCGGCGCAACATGCATTACGACGTGCTGGGCGACCCGATTTTCCGCGAACGCGAGATGCCGCGCATGCTCGAGCTGGCCGTCGCCCGATCTGACGGACGCGGCGGCGAGACGGATGAAATGCGCGCCTACGCGGCCCGCAGCGCGGCCGGTAAACGCGTTCGCAGTTCCTAGGTGTCGCTCACCGGCTCGGCCGCACCTGAACGATTCCGCGCGAGATGGGTGTTGCCCATCGCCGAGCCCCCGATCGAAGACGGCGTCGTAGAAATCAAAGACGGCAAGGTTGTGTCGGTCGGCCCCGGACCCTGGACCGGCCCTGGACCCGGGACCGACACTGGACCCGGGATCGACACTGGACCGTGGACCGACCTTGGACACGTCGCTCTCCTGCCCGGCCTGGTCAACGCCCACACGCACCTGGAACTCAGCTGGATGGCGGGCGTGGTCCCGCCGACGCCGTCGATGAACGAATGGATCCGGTCGTTGATGTCGGTGCGCCGCGCTGGCCCGGCCGGGGGCTCCGGCGGTGACCCCGCCGGCCAGAACACTGAGATCGCGAAGGCCGCGCTCGCGGGCGCGATGTCGATGGTCGAGTCGGGCACGGTGCTTGTCGGCGACATCTCGAATTCGCTTATCACGCCGGGCCTGATCGCGGCGTCGGGGCTGCGCGGCGTCGTGTGGCATGAGCTGATCGGTTTTGGCGCAACCGACGCCGATCGCATTGTTCGTGATGCGGACGCGCGGCTCGACGAGTTTCGTACATTGCCGCTCGAGTTCGGCGTCGTCGCGCACGCGCCGTATTCGGTTTCGCGTGACCTCATCGCGGCCATCGCTCGCGCGCCGCGCACGGCGCCGCTGGCGATCCATCTCGGTGAATCCGCCGACGAGATGGAGTTCATCGCCGCTGGCGGCGGACCGATGCGGCGCCTGCTCGAAGATCTCGGCGTCTGGACCGACGCGTGGGAGGTCCCCGGGTGTGATCCCGCCGAGTATGTCGATCGCCTGGGCTATCTGCAGCCGGGGACGCTCGTGGTTCACGGCGCGCGGTTTGGCGCCGGCGCGATCGAGCGGCTTCGCGCGCGGGGCGCCGTTCTGGTCAGTTGTCCGCGCAGTAACGCCTGGGTCGGATCCGGCGCGCCGCCGCTCGCTGTGTACTATCGCGCCGGCGTGCCGGTCGCGTTCGGCACCGACAGCCTCGCCTCAGCGTCGACGCTCAACATGTTCGATGAACTGGCGGAGGCGCGGCGGATTGCCCCGGACGTGCCGGCGTCGCTCCTTGTCGACAGCGCCACGCGGCGCGGCGCGCAGGCGCTGGGTTTCGGCGCTGAATACGGCACGATCGAGCCGGGGAAGCGCGCGGCATTGATCTCGGTCTCCATCCCGCGCGGCATCGTCGATGTGGAAGAATATCTCGTTGGTGGAAATGTTCGGGCGCCTCAAGACGTACGCCTCATTCGTTCGCGTTAGCCACACGGTGTTTGCGCTGCCGTTTGCGCTCGTCGGCGCGGTGCTGGCGTCGCGCGCGACCGGCCCGGCCGCGTGGTCATGGGCGCGGCTGGCGTGGATCGTGGCCTGCATGATCACGGCACGCAGCGCCGCGATGGGCTTCAACCGGTTGGCGGACGCCGCCTACGATGCCCGAAATCCCCGCACGGCGATGCGCGAGATTCCGAGCGGCAAGATGTCGCGCGGCGAGGCGGCCGCGTTCGTCGTCATCTCGTCGATCCTCTTCATCGGCGCCGCCTGGATGGTGAGCCCGCTCTGCGCCGCGCTCGCGCCGGTCGCGCTCGGCATCATCTTCTGGTACTCGCTCGCGAAGCGTTTTACAAACTACGCGCAGCTGTTTCTCGGCCTGTCGATGGCGGTCGCGCCGGTCGGCGGCTGGATCGCGATGGGCGGGCCGCTGTCGCCGGTGCCGTGTCTCCTCGGTGTCGCGATCGGCACGTGGGTCGCCGGCTTCGACATTCTTTACGCCTGCCAGGATCTCGATGTCGACCGGCGCGAAGGGCTGCGATCGATTCCTGTGCGATTTGGCATCGAAGGCTCGCTGGTGTTTTCGCGAGTGCTGCATCTGGTCACCATCGTTTCCCTGGCAGCCGTCGGCGTGGTGTCGGGCCTGAACTTCGTCTACATGCTGGGCGTCGCGGGCGTTGCGCTGCTGCTTGTCTACGAGCAGTCGCTCGTGACGGCCAACGACCTTTCGCAGGTGAAACGCGCGTTTGATCTCAACGGCTGGGTCGGGATGCTGTATCTCGCGGCGACCGTTCTGGCGGTGAACGCATGAGCGCACGACGCATCGTCGTGGCCGTCACCGGCGCGAGCGGCGCAATCTACGCCGTTCGCACCATTGCGGCTTTGCTCGCCGAGGGCTGCGAGTTGGAGCTCGTGTTCAGCGACTACGGCAAGCGCCTGATGCTCGACGAGCTCGGCAAAGATGCGAAGGTCGAGCGGCTTGCCGATCTGCTCGTCGAAAAATATGGCGACGACGTGCGGCGCGGATCGTTCGTCATGCACTCGAACAAGGATCTGGGCGCGACGATTGCGAGCGGCAGTCACCGTTGCGAAGCCATGGTGATCGTGCCGTGCTCCATGAAAACGATGGCGGGCGTCGCGCACGGGTTATCGCACAGCCTGATCGAACGGGCCGCGGACGTGATGCTGAAGGAGCAGCGCCGGCTCGTGCTGGTTCCGCGCGAAACGCCGCTCAGCCTGCCGGACCTGCGCAACATGGTGCTCTGCGCGGAGTCTGGCGCGATGATTCTGCCGGCGATGCCGGCGTTCTACCAGCAGCCGAAGTCGATCGATGACCTCGCGGCGTTTCTGGCGGGGAAGATTCTCAACGCGCTCGGCTTCGAGCAGACGTTGTTTCCCGCATGGCGCGGCCATGCGTAAGGAAGTGGCGCGGTTCGGTGTGACGGCGCCCGCATCAGTGTCGACCTCGCGCGAACCGGCGAAGATCGCCGGCATGTTCGACGGCATCGCGCGCCGGTACGACACGCTGAACCACGTGCTCAGCGGCGGCCTCGATCTCATCTGGCGCCGCCGCGCGATCCGCGCGCTGGCGATGCCGGCCGGCGGCCGGCTTCTCGACATGTGCACCGGCACAGGCGATCTCGCCTTCGCCGCGCTCCGCGGTGCGTCGCCGGCGGGCGATGTGGTCGGGATCGATTTTTCCGGTGAAATGCTGCGGCACGGTTTGATCAAGGTGCGGGCCGCCGGCCTCGAGAAGCGCATCAGGCTTGTGCGCGGTGACGCCACCCGCGTGCCGCTCCCGGACGTGTCGGTCGATGCCGCCGCTGTCGCGTTCGGCATTCGCAACGTCGTCGACCGCGATCGGGCGTGCCGCGAGTTCTGCCGCGTGCTCAAACCCGGCGGCCGTCTTGCCGTCCTGGAGTTCGGGAATCCGACGATGCCGGGGTGGAAGCAGTTTTATCAGTGGTACTCATCCGTAGTGCTGCCGCGTATTGGGGCGGCTATTTCCGGCGATCGCGTGGCCTACGCGTACTTGCCGGCGTCGATCAGCCAGTTTCCCGATCCCGCGCAGTTTGCCGACGGCCTCCGCGCCGCGGGCTTCTCCAAAGTCGAATGGCACGCGCAGACCTTCGGCACGGTCTATCTGCACATCGCGACCAAATAGAGTTCGACAGCGCGGCCAAGTCGCGCGGATTGGCGCGGACTAATCCCGGGGCCGGCACGTCTAAGGATGCAGGCGCCTGCGGTCGGTATACTGAGGCTGTAAGTTATTCATGCACTTCGACTTCGAGGATTATCGTCCCGACACACCAACGCTGACTTCGCCGATGACACGGCGCGAGGCGGTTCTGCTCGCGTTGCTTCTGCACGCGGTAATCGTGATCGCGTACCTCATCACGCCGGCCGAGTGGTTGCAGGCCGCTCGTTTCGTCCCGGTTCGGCCGCCGGCCGATCCGCAGGTGACCTACACGCGCATCGAGCCGATGCGCGAGCTCCCGCCGAGAATGCCGAAATTGCCAGCCCCCGGATCGGATCAGGACCGCAGCGCGTCGACCGTTGTCCGGCCGCCGGACGCCAAGGAACCGGATCCGTACTCGAAGGGCAATACGCCGGAAAAAGTCGAAGGCGCGCCGCCCGCGGAAAAGATGCGCGGAGCTGAATCGCCAAATCCCTCGCAGCCGACCGACGCCCCGAAGCCCAAGGCGGCCGACAACGGGCTCCTCGAGCCGGCGCCAAAGCCGACGGGCGGTAACCTGGGCCAGTCGCTCAAGAACCTCCAGCAGTACATCAAGGATCAGCACTTCGATAACCAGCAGGGCGGGAAGAGCGACACCGACGCGGCAATCCAGTTCGACTCGAAGGGCATTGACTTCGGTCCGTGGCTGCGCCGTTTCGAGGCGCGCGTGCGACGCAACTGGATTCCGCTCATTCCGCAAGCGGCGATGACCTTGCACGGCCGGGTGACCATCACGTTCTACGTCCATCGCAACGGGAGTTTGACCGAGCTGGAGATCGTCAAGGTCTCGGGCATCGACTCATTCGACTCGGCCGCTTTCAACGGACTTCGACTCTCGAACCCCGTCGACCCGCTCCCGGCGGGTTATCCAGAAGACAGAGCGCTCTTCACGGTCACTTTCCTGTATAACGAGCGCATCCGGTAAGGGGACGTACCCCTTTTCCACAGGTTTTCAACAGTTGGGGACAGGTCTTCTTCACGCTTTCGTTGGGCCGACGGCGACGGGTAAGAGCGCCGCCGCGATCAGGCTCGCGCTGGAACTTGGCGGTGAAGTCGTCGCGTGCGATTCGACGGCCGTGTATCGCGGCATCGACATCGGCACCGACAAGGTTCCTGTCGACGAGCAGCAGGGGATCTCGCATCATCTGGTTGATATGGTCGGGCCGACGGAGACGTATTCGGCGGCGCGATACGCCGCCGACGCGGCGGCGGCGATTCGCGACATCCACGCGCGCGGGAAGGTGCCGATTCTTGCAGGCGGCACGGGGTTCTACTACCGCGCGCTCGTGCGCGGCCTGTTTCCGGGCCCGCCGCGCAATGACGAGCTGCGCGCGCGGCTCGATCGCATCGCGGAGCGCCGCGATGTGACGTCGCTCCATCGCTGGCTCGCGCGCATCGACGCGGAGTCGGCCGCGCGGATCATGCCGCGCGACCAGAAGCGCCTCGTGCGCGCGCTCGAGGTCTACATCCTCACGGGCAAGCCGCTCTCCGCGCATTTCGCCGCGACGACATCCCCGCTGGCGGAATGGGACATCCGCACCGTCGGCCTCAACGCACCGCGCGATGTCCTGCGCGAGCGCGTCACCGCGCGTGTCGATCAGCAATTCGCCCGTGGCGTCGTTGCCGAAGTGGAAAATCTGATCGCGGCCGGCGTGCCTCAGACGGCGCACGCGTTCAGCGGGCTCGTCTATCGCCAGATCATCGAGATGCTGAACGGGGCGCGGGGGGAACAAGAGACCCGCGCGTTGATCATCCAGGAAAACATGCGCTACGCGCGCCGCCAGCTGACATGGTTCCGCCATGAACCTGACATACACTGGCGAGAGCTGTCGCCATGAAGGGCCGTGAAGGGCCATGAAGTTTTCGGCATGAAACCAACCCGCGCAATTGTGATCGTTATGGACTCTGTTGGCATCGGCGAACTGCCGGACGCCAACGCGTACGGTGACAAAGGCAGCAATACGGTCGGCAACATTCACAAGCAATTTCCGCTGAAAATTCCCACGCTCCGGTCGCTGGGTCTCGCGAAGCTCGTCGATATCGGCGCGCCGGCGCCTGCGCCGCGCGGCGCATGCCTGCGCATGGCCGAGCAATCCGCCGGCAAAGACTCGGTCACCGGCCACTGGGAAATGATGGGCGTCGTCCTGCCCAAAGCATTCCCGACATTTCCGAACGGCTTCTCGCAGGAGACGATCGACGAGTTCGATCGGCGGGTCGGCCGCAAGTCCATCGGCAACACCGTCGCGTCCGGCACGGCCATCATCGACGAACTCGGGCCCGAGCACGTGAAGACCGGCGCGCCGATCGTCTATACGTCAGCCGACAGCGTGTTTCAGATCGCCGCACACGAGGACGTCGTGCCGATCGACGAGCTCTATCGCATGTGCAACGTCGCCTTCGATCTGGTCGGCCGCGGCATGGGCGTCGGCCGCGTCATCGCCCGGCCGTTCGTCGGTCAGCCCGGCGGCTACTCGCGCACCGGCAACCGCCGGGACTACGCGCTCGAGCCAATCGGCCCGACACTGCTCGACCGCGTCAAGGCCGCCGGTCACGAGGTGTTCGCGGTGGGGAAGATCGACGACCTCTTTGCCGGCAAGGGTCTGACCCAGGCTGTCCACACCAGGAGCGATGATCACGGCATGGACGTCATCACTTCCGCGATGGCCTCGGTCGACAACGGTCTGATCTTCGCAAACCTCGTTGACTTCGACACCCAATACGGCCATCGCAACAACACTGCGGGCTACGCCGAAAACCTCGAGCGATTCGACGCGCGCCTCGCGGCGCTGCTCCCGGGTCTTCGAGAAGAAGACGTCCTCGTCGTGACGGCCGATCACGGCAACGATCCGACAACGCCGAGCACCGATCACGCGCGCGAATACGTGCCCGTGCTCATTGCCGGGGATCGCATCCGCGCCGGCGTCGAAGCAGGCACGCGCGCGTCGTTCGCGGATCTGGGCCAGACTCTCGCCGAGCTGCTCGGCGTCGAGCCGCTTCCACACGGAATCAGTTTCGCGAAAGAGATTCTCTCCTCATGAATTCGATCCGTGAAGACCTCGAAGCTCTCGAGCAAGCCCAACTTTCACCGCTCGCCGCGAGAAGCGCGAACAGCAAGGGCCGCGTCCGGCCCGAACCGCCCGATCCCATCCGGCCCGTGTTCCAGCGCGACCGCGACCGCATCATTCACTGCAAGGCGTTCCGCCGCCTGAAACACAAGACGCAGGTCTTCTTCGCGCCGATGGGCGATCACTACCGCACCCGCCTCACGCACACGCTCGAGGTGTCGCAGATCGCGCGCAGCATCGCAAAAGTCCTGAGGCTCAACGAAGAGCTCACCGAGGCGATCGCGCTCGGCCACGATCTCGGCCACCCCCCGTTCGGCCACGCCGGCGAGCGCGTCATCGACACGCTCATGCCCGGCGGCTTCCGGCACTACGAACAGAGCCTTCGCATCGTCGACGTGCTCGAGCACGGGCGCGAAGGGCTCAATCTCACCTGGGAGGTTCGCGACGGCATCGCGCGGCACTCCAAAGGCAAGAACGGGCTGCCGATCGGCGCGCCGCCGGAGCATCGCGCCAGCACGATGGAAGGGCAGATCGCGCGCGTCGCTGACATCGTCGCGTATGTAAACCACGACATCGACGACGCGATTCGCGCCGGCATCCTGAAGGATGGCGATCTCCCGGCCGACGCCGTCAAAACGCTCGGGACGACGTCGTCACTCAGGATCAACACGATGGTCACCGACGCGGTCACCCAGACACTCGCCGCTGAACACGGTGAAGTGCGAATGAGCGAGCACGTGCTCGACGCCACGCTCAGGCTCCGGAGCTTCCTGTTCGAAGCGGTCTACGAGAACCCGAGGGCGACCTCCGAATTCGAGAAGGCCGCCGGCATCCTCGGGGGGCTCTGGGACAAGGTCCGTCAGCGACCCGAGCAGTTTCTGGACCGCGAGACGGTCGAGGCCGACGGGCTGGATGTCGCCACGCGTGATTTCCTCGCCGGGATGACTGACAGATATGCGGTCAGCCTCTTCGAGGACCTGTTCGTGCCCCGGTCCTGGAACGTGTAGACCGGATCGCCCTCAGGCGGTCCTGACTTTGATATGATCAGGGTTTGCGCGCGCTCCATGGGAGCGTGTAAAGACCACATGCGCTACGACTTAAGCTGGTTTAAAAGCGGCACAGATCGAATTGACCGGACGTATGAGCCGGCGGCTTTCGGCGCTGAGTCCGAAGATTTTCGCATTACGTCCCCGGTGTATCTGGCCGCGGACCTGACAAAGAGCGGGGCAAAGTTCCTTCTGAAGGGCCGGCTGACGGCCACGCTGGAGCTGGGCTGCAGCCGGTGTCTCGAGATGTTTGAGGTGCCGGTCGATGCGACGCTCGATCTGACGTTCGTCCCTGCCGTAGAGCCGCCGAAGCCGGTGGTCGAAACAGCGGCGCCGGCGCGGCAGAAGAAAGCGCCGCGTCACGGGCACGACGACGTCGAGCTCGACGGCGCGGAAGTCGCTGGCGATGACCTCGGGTTGTCGGAGTATTCGGGCGACATGATTGACCTCGGGCAGATGATGCGCGAGCAGTTTTATCTGGCGTTGCCGATGAAGCCGCTGTGCGAGCCCGATTGCAAGGGGTTGTGCCCGGTGTGCGGGAAGAATCGCAACCGCGAAACGTGTTCGTGCGAGTCGACGTGGGTCGATCCGCGATTTGAAGTGCTCAAGAACTTCAGGAAGCCAGACTAGGTTCAAAGGAAAAGACAATGCCGAATCCCAAACGACGCCACTCCAAATCGCGGACTTCAAAGCGCCGCACGCACGACGCGCTGAAGCAGGGCTCGCTCAGCGTGTGCCCGCAGTGTCAGGAACCGAAGCCGGCGCACCTCGTGTGCAAGCAGTGCGGTTTCTACAAGGGCCGCCAGGTCCGCGCGGTCGCCGAAGACTAGTTTGCAGCTCCCGATAGCCGTCGACGCGCTTGGCGGCGACGATGCCCCGGGTGTCGTCGTCTCCGGCGCGCTCCAGGCGGCCCGCGATGGATGCAGCATCATCCTCGTGGGACCCTCCGAAACAATCCGTACGTTGATTGCGAAGGAGGGTGGCGCAGCCGTCACCAATCTTTCAATCGAAGACGCGCCCGACGGCGTGGCGATGGATGAGTCGCCGCTCGCCGCGCTGCGCCGCAAGCCGCGCGCGTCCATCCGCGTGGCCTGCGATCTGGTCGCCGCCGGCAGGGCCTGCGGCGTCTACAGCGCCGGGCACACAGGCGCGTCGCTCTTCGCGGCGCACGCGGCGTTCGGCATGGTGACCGGCGTCGAGCGCCCTGCGCTGGCGGTGGTCGTACCGACGCGCGGCGGCCGTTCGGTGCTCGTCGACGCCGGGGCCAATGCCGATTCCCGCGCGTCACACCTGGCGCAGTTCGGCCTGATGGGCGCCGTGTACGCGTCGATCGCTCTTGGCACCGCAGCCCCGCGGGTCGGCCTGCTTTCGATCGGCGAAGAAGCCGGCAAGGGAAACGAGCTCGTGAAAGAAGCGGCGGTGCTGCTGGCCGCAATGCCGATTCGGTTCGTGGGCAACATTGACGCAGCGCGCTGGTTTCACGGCGACGCTGACGTGGTCGTCACCGACGGTTTTACAGGAAACATCGCGTTGAAAGTGGGCGAGGCGGTTGTGGAAATGATGACCGCGAAGCTCGCCGAAGCGAACCTGGGCTTGCCCTCCAAAGCGTTGAGTGGTTTGTCCTACGCGACGGAGGGAGGGGCGCCGCTCATTGGCGTGAATGGCCTCCTCGTTGTCGGCCATGGCCGCTCAGGCGCCGGTGCGATCGCCACCGGCATTGCGCTCACGGCAAAACTGGCTGACGGCGACGTCGTTTCGAAGGTTGCGGAATCCGTTCGGCGTGTGCTGAACTAGATGACACGGATGAGACTGGCCGGCAAGGTCGCGTTGGTGACGGGTGCGTCGCGTGGAATCGGCCGCGCCATCGCCATGCGGTTGGCCGCTGACGGCGCGATCGTGATCGCCGGCGCGCGCGGCACGAACGCGAACGCCGTCGCCGAAGAAATCACGGCCGCGGGGCATCACGCGACGGCCCAGGCACTCGACATCACCGACACCGCCTCAGTGGAGGCCGCGGCAGCCGCCGCGCTCGCGGCGCACGGCCGCATCGACATCCTGGTGAACAACGCGGGTATTACCAAAGACCAGCTCATGCTGCGCATGAAGCGCGACGACTGGGACGCCGTCGTCGAGACGAATCTCACCGGCGCGTACACGTGCGTGCAGTCGGTGTTGAAGTCGATGGTCAAGCAGCGCAGCGGGCGGATTATCAGCATCACCTCGGTGGTCGGCCAGGCCGGCAACGCCGGTCAGGTCAACTACGCGGCGTCGAAGGCGGGATTGATCGGGTTTACGAAGGCGCTGGCGCTCGAAGTGGCGTCACGCGGCATCACGGTGAACGCCGTGGCGCCTGGGCTGATCGACACGGATATGACCAAGGGGATTTCCGCCGGCGCGCAGGAAGAGTGGGCGGCCCGGATTCCTCTGAAGCGGCTCGGCACGCCGGACGACATTGCCGCCGCCGTTGCGTTTCTCGCGTCGGACGAAGCGTCGTATATTACGGGACAGGTTCTCGGTGTGAACGGCGGGATGTACCTATAAAGTTATTAGAATCACAGCGAATCGCGGTGATTCACGGTGAATCGCCGCGATTCTTTTTGGAGGCAGAATGGCAGTTGCAGATCAGGTCAAGAAAATCATTGTCGAGCAGCTCGGGGTGGATGAAGACGAAGTGACCCCGGATGCGTCGTTTGTCGACGACCTCGGCGCGGATTCCCTCGACACGGTTGAGCTGGTCATGGCCTTCGAGGAAGAGTTCGGGATCGAAATTCCGGATGAAGACGCCGAGAAGATCACCCGCGTGAAGGAAGCCGTCAGCTACATCGAAGGCCACTCCAAAAAGAAGTAGGTCAGCTTGACAAGACGAGTCGTGGTCACCGGCGTCGGACTGGTGTCTTCAGTCGGCGTCGGGACCGATGCCACCTGGAACGCGCTGCTGGCGGGCCAGAGTGGTATCGGACCGATTACCCATTTCGATGCGTCGAATTTTGCCGTGCGGTTCGCCGGCGAAGTCAAAGGGTTCGATCCGCTGCGGTTCATCGCGAAGAAGGATGTCAAGAAGATGGACACCTTCATTCAGTTCGCGCTCGCTGCATCGCAGTTTGCGATGGAGGACGCGAGGCTGACGGTCACGCCGGATTTCGCGGACGACGCCGGCGTGTTCATCGCGTCGGGCATCGGCGGATTCCGCACGATCGAAGACGAGCATCTCGAGCTGATCAACGGGGGCCCGCGCCGCATCTCCCCGTTTTTTATCCCCGCGTCGATCATCAACCTGGCTGCGGGCCACGTGTCGATCAAGTTCGGCGCCAAGGGCCCGAACCTGGCGACGTGCACCGCGTGCACCGCGTCGGCGCACGCCATCGGCGAATCGTTCGAGATCATCCGCCGCGGCGACGCGACCGTGATGATCGCCGGCGGCTCCGAGGCGGCGATCACGCCGATGAGCGTTGGCGGTTTCGCGGCCATGCGCGCGCTGTCGACCAGAAACGACGATCCATCGACGGCCAGCCGCCCGTTCGACAAGGACCGCGACGGCTTTGTCATCGGCGAAGGCTCGGGCATGGTGATCCTCGAAGAGCTCGAGTTCGCCAAGCGCCGCGGCGCGACGATCTACGCGGAGCTGGCCGGATACGGACTCTCAGGCGATGCGTATCACCTCACGGGCCAGCCCGATGACGCGAACGGCGCCGTGCGCTCCATGCGAATGGCGCTGCGCAAGGCGGGCATCGATCCGTCCGAAGTCAATTACATCAACGCGCACGGCACGTCGACGCCCGTCAACGATCCGACGGAAACGCTGGCTGTGAAAACCGTGTTCGGCGACCACGCGAAGAAGCTGGCGATCTCGTCGACCAAGTCGATGACGGGGCATCTGCTCGGCGCGGCCGGCGGCCTCGAAGCGGGCATCACGGCGCTCGCCGTGCGGCACCAGATCGCGCCGCCGACGATCAATCTCGAGAATCCGGACCCGGCCTGCGACCTCGACTACATCCCGAAAGTCGCGCGGAAGATGGATATCCGCTACGCCCTGTCGAACTCCTTTGGGTTCGGGGGCACCAACGGCACACTTTTGTTGAAGAAGTACGATTAAGTCATGAAGATTGCGGTCTGTATCAAGCAAGTCGTCACCCGAGGGTGGCAGGTCCGTGTCAACGAGGCCGCTACATGGGTCAAGGACGGCGACGCGAGTTGGGAGCTGAACGAGCCCGACGCGTACGCGCTCGAAGAGGCGCTTCGCCTGAAAGAGAAGCACGGCGGCGAAGTCGTCGTGGTCTCGGCCGGCCCGTCGCGCGCGACGCAGGTCATTCGTGAAGCGCTCGCGCGCGGCGCGGACCGCGCGATTCATGTCGACGGCGACCTCTTCGCCACCGCCGACGCGTTTATCGCCGCCGATGCGCTCGCCGGCGCGCTCAAAGACGAACAGATCGATCTCGTGCTGACCGGGCTGCAGTCCGACGACCAGGGCTTCGCGCAGGTCGGCGTCATCCTCGCCGAAAAACTCGGCATGGCGCACTCCACGATCATCATGGAAGTGCAAATCGATGGGACGACGCTGAAGGTCAAACGCGAGCTCGAAGCGGGTTTCTTCCAGTGGATCTCGATGCCGCTGCCCGCCGTGCTCACGATCCAGAGCGGCATCAACCAGCTGCGCTACGCCACGCTCAAAGGCATCATGGCGGCCAAGAAGAAAGAAATCAAAACCATCCAGGGTGCCAGCGTTCCAGCGGTCCAGAGTTCTCCCAGACAGAAAATCGTTTCGATTTACCTGCCGCAAAAGCAGAAGCAGACGCGCATGATCACCGGCACGCCGGCGGAAGCCGCCAAAGAGCTGGTGCGCGCGCTGCGCGAAGATGCGAGGGTCTTCTAATGGCCACGCATTCACCAATTCGCATGATCCTCGTCATCGCTGAACAGAAAGACGGCGTGCTCAACCGCGCGTCCTGGGAAGCCATCGCCGCCGCGCAAACGACCGGCGCCGGCAGCAACGACGTGCGCGTTGCCGTGTTCGGAAGCGCCGCGAACGTGGCGGCGGCCGCCGCCGAGCTGGCTGCGGCGGATGTCGCTGAAATCATCGCCGCCGGGCACGACGCGCTGGCCGGCTATACCGCCGACGGTTTCACGCAGGCCGTCGTCGCGCTGATCGGCGCCGAATCGCCGTCGCACGTGGTGTTCGCGCATACGTATCAGACGCGCGACTACGCGCCGCGTGTCGCCGCGCGTCTCGACCGCGCCATCGCGACCGATGTGATCGCCGTCAAGGACTCCGGTCGTGCCGGGGAGGACGGGCCGGTCTACGTCCGCCAGATGTTTCAGGGCAAGGTCAACGCGGACGTCGTCCTCGTCGGCCCCTTGCCGCACATCTTCACGATGCAGATCGGTTCGTTGCGCGCCGATGCCGTGAAGAAGGGCGCGGGAGCAACGGTGAGAACCGTTGCGTTGAATATTGACGCGTCCCAAATCCGCCAGACAGCCGAGGCGCCGTTCCGCGAAGCGAAACAGGCGGTCGATCTCACGCAGGCTGAGCGCATCGTTTCGGTCGGCCGCGGCATCAAGGCGCCCGAGCACATCGAACTCGCGAAGCAGCTCGCCGCGGCGATGCACGCGGAGCTCTCGGCATCGCGCCCGATTTGCGATGCCGGCTGGCTCCCGATGGAGCGCCAGGTCGGCAGCTCCGGGCAGACCGTCAGCCCGAAGATGTACCTCGCGCTCGGCATCTCCGGTGCCATCCAGCACGTCGTCGGCATGAAGGGCTCGAAAACGATCGTCGCGATCAACAAGGATCCGGAAGCGCCGATCTTCGAGATCGCCGATTACGGGATCGCGGGCGACCTGTTTGAAATTGTTCCTGCCATCATCAACGAGTTAAAATAAGGCCGCGCATCTTGGCCAAGACACAAGGCGGCGACGACCTCACCCGGATTGCCGTGCTCATTCGCCGAGAGCGCGAGCCGCTGCTGCTCAACTGGCGCACGCAGGTTCGTGAGCTCTCGTCGGCCAAGCGCCTCGATACGCCGACGCTGACCGATCACATCCCGTTTCTGGTCGACGAGCTGGCGCTGGCGTTCGAGACAGCGTCGGACGCCACGATCGCGGTTGCGATCGAGCTCGGCAGCTCGCCCGCGCACGGATCCCAGCGCGTGCAGGACGGTTTCAATATCGGCGAAGTCGTCGCGGAGTACAACATCCTCCGGGGCTGCGTCCATGATCTTGGGGAGGCAGCAGGCCTGCGTCTCGAGGGCCGCGCGTTTCACATCCTCAATCAGGTGCTCGACGGCGCGATCGGCCTCGCGGTCGAGACCTACGCGACCGAGCAAGCGTTGGCAGTGCAGCACCGCCGCGAGGAATACCTCGCGTTTGTCGCGCACGATTTGCGCACGCCGCTCAGCGCTATCGCGTTAACCGCGCGTGTGATCGAGCAGGCGCCCGACACGCCGGCAGGCGGGGCGATCCGCGCCGAGATGCTCGTCAGGCTGCGCCGCAACGTGCAGAAGCTCGAAGGGCTCGTCGCCAAGGTGTTGGAGGAAAACAGCAACCTGGAGACGGAGGTCGGCGTGAAGCTCGAGCGGCGCCACTTCGAGCTGTGGCCCGCCGTTGAAGCGCTCATCCACGATCTGCATCCTGTGGCCGGGACGGACAGCACGGTGCTCATCAACTCGGTGCCCGGCGACCTGATCGTGTTTGCCGACGCCGCGATGCTCAACCGCATTCTGCAGAACCTGATCGCCAACGCCATCGCCTATACCCCGCGCGGGGAGGTCGTGATTGGCGCCGAGGTCGACGCCGCGGAAAGCGCCGTTGATTGCTGGGTCAGCGACACGGGCACGGGGATTCCAGACGAATTACTGAGCACCGTGTTCGAGAAGGGCGCGGGCGATCCCGCCAGACCCGGCAGCACCGGACTCGGCCTGGCGATCGTGAAGACCTTCGTCGAAGCGCACGGCGGGACGGTCAGCGCTGAGCGCAATCAGGATCCGGGCACCACCCTGCGTTTTACGCTGCCGCTGAAGTAGTCTTCCGGCATGCGAACCGCATGCCTCGCTGTTGTCGTCGGTCTCGTGACGATCGCTGGGATCCAATCCCAAAGTGATCAATCCCAAGACTCTCAATCCGCCCGCCTGGGCGTGCTGCTCGAGGCGTTGACCTGGCAGGAAGCCGAGAGAGTGCTGACGCCGGGCGCGGTGGTGGTCATTCCCATGGGCGCGCAGGCCAAGGAACACGGCCCGCACCTCAAGCTCAACAACGACTTTGTGATGGCGGAGTATTTCAAGAACCGCGTTCTTGCCGCCGCCGACGTCGTGATGGCGCCGACGATCAACTACGGTTTCTACCCGGCATTCGTCGACTATCCGGGATCGACAACCGTGTCGCTCGAGACGGCGCGGGACACGGTGGTCGGCATCGTGCAGACGCTCGCCGGGCACGGCCCGAAGAAGTTCTACATTCTCAACACCGGCGTGTCGACCGTTCGCGCGCTGACGCCGGCTGTCGAGATCCTCGCGAAGAACGGCATCACGATGACGTTCTTCAATTGGTCGTCGATCGACGAGGTCGACAAGACCGTACTGAAGCAGCCGGAAGGCACGCACGCCGACGAAGGCGAGACATCGATGATGTTGTTCATCGCGCCGGCGTCGGTCGACATGACGAAGGCGGTCAAGGATATCCACGCGCCGAACGGGACCGGGCCGTTGCGTCGCCGCCAGGATCAACCCGGGCGCTACTCGCCGTCGGGGAGCTTCGGTGATCCGACACTGGCCACGCGAGAAAAAGGTCAGCTGCTGACAGAAGCCGCGCTTGCCGTGATGCTCAAGGACATCGCGGCGCTCCGGGCCGCGAAATAGGTTACGGCTCGTAGCACTGGACCAGCTTCAATTTTTCCAACCGTCCGAAGTCGCTGTCGAGCGACCAGACGAGCGCGCTGTTCTCGGCGGTGAGCGCAGCGATCATCAGATCGCCAACGCCAAAGTGCTGGCCGGCCTTAACGGCCTTCTCGGTCCAGCTTTCCATCAGTTTCCACGTCTCATCGGTCGGGTAGAGCACCGGCAGCGCGGAGAGGGCGCGCCGCAAGGCCGCGCGGTCCTTAGCCGGCACGCCCGACATGAGTTCCACACGTACCGGCACCGGGAGCGCCACTTCGTCCGCGTCCAACAGGGCGGCCAGCAACGGCGCCTCGGGACTCGAACTCGAACGCAGGGTCGAGACCCAGACGGAGGTGTCGACGACAATCACTTGACGGCAGGACGGCGCCGGCTGCCGGCGATGTCGATGTCCATCCTGACCTTGCCCATCAGGCCCTTCAGCTCATCGATGCGATGCTGACGGACCAGCGCGCGCAAGGCCATGATCACGGTGTCGGTCTTCGACCGGAAACCCAGCGTCGTCTGGGCATCGTTCAGCAAATCCTCAGGGAGATCCAATGTGGTGCGCATATAAATAATGCTAAATCCTATGCTTTAATATGTCAACGATTGGCTCTGCTTGTATGCGCCTTCAGGATCATCTGTACAATGCCCTCCAATGGACTGGCAGGTTTGGGCGTTCCGTCTGGTCGTCATCGGGTTTGTCGGCTGGTTCGCGCAGCAGATGGCGTTCCGCACACAGCTGATCGCGAGCGCACCACAGAACTTCCGCTTCGACCACCTGCTTCAGCGCACTGACCGCTTTATCCTCGAAGTCCTCTTCCAGACGAAGACCATCGCAGGGCGCCCACTCGTGGGCCTCGCGCATCTCGGCGTCTTCTGGGGATTCGTCGCCTTCGGCGGCTTCACATTTGTCGAAGGTCTGCGGGGCGTCGGCCTCGTCGATCTCACGCACGAGGGCTGGTTCTACGTTTACAAATTGCTCCTGATCCCGTTCTCGCTCGCTGTGCTCGGCGGCATCATCTCGCTCGGCATCCGGCGCGGCATCGTGCGCCCGGCGGCGCTCGGCAAAACGGTGTCGAAGGAATCGATCCTCATCGCGTTCATGATCTCCGCGCTGATGATCACGTTCCTGCTGACATTCGTGATCGACGAGGCGGGCCCGGCCGGCCGCGTGAACTGGTGGCTCCACATGGTGATCATCCTGGTGTTTCTCGGGCTGATCCCCAACTCGAAGCACCTGCACCTGATTCTTTCGCCGCTGAACATTTTCCTGAAGTCTCCGAAGCTCGGCACCGTGCCGAATCTGGATTTCGAGAAGGAAGAAGTCGGCCTCGAAACGGTCAAGGACCTGCCGTCAAAGGCCGTGCTCGACGCGATCACGTGCGTGGAATGCGGCCGATGCCAGGACATGTGCCCGGCGACTGCCACCGGCAAGCTGCTGAACCCGAAGAAGCTGATTCTCGACAACGAAGCGGCGCTGCTCGCCGGCGAGCGCGACAAGAAGCTGGTCGATGTCTACGACCCCGGCGTGCTGTGGCAGTGCACGACGTGCGGCGCCTGCGAGCAGGCCTGCCCGGTTGGCGTCGAGCATTTACCGACGATCATCGGCGCGCGTCGGGGGCTGGTCTCGAACGGCGAAGCGGCGGAGTTCCTGACGCCGATGTTTACGAATCTCGAACGGCGACAGAACATCTGGGGTCTGATGTACGACCAGCGCACGAAGTTCGTGAGCTCGGCCGAGGTCGAGACGTTCGATCCAACGAAACACGAGTATCTGATCTGGCTTGGCTGCGCCGGCGCGTTCGAAGCCGATTACCAGAAGTCGATGCGTTCGCTCTTCGACATTCTGCGCGCGAAGGGAAAAACCTTCGGCGTGCTGTCGAAAGAGAAGTGCACGGGCGATCCGGCCAAGCGCACGGGTAACGAATACATGTACCAGGAGCTCGCGAAGGACAACATCGAGAACCTGCGCGCGTCGGGCACGAAGAAAATTGTGACGTCCTGCCCGCACTGCCTGAAGACCATCGGTCACGACTACCGGCTGATGGGTTACGAGGTGGAAGTCGTCCATTCGGCGCAGCTGGTCGAGGAACTCACGCGCGATATGCACGAGCATTGGGCCGAGCGGGATCCGGTGACGTACCACGACCCTTGCTACCTCGGCCGGTACGCGGGCAAGCATGAAGAGCCGCGCAAGCTCTTGAAGCGATTCGGCGCCGACGTCACCGACCCGGTGCGCAGCGGTGACAACCCGTTCTGCTGCGGCGCGGGCGGGGGGTTGCTCTTCGAAGAGCACGAGCAGGGCAAGCGCATCAGCGCCGAGCGATTCGATCAGCTGCAGGCGACCGGCGCCGGCACCGTCGTGATGGCGTGTCCGTTCTGCTCGATCATGCTCAAGGGCGCGCAAGCCAGCGCCAATGCGGGGACGAGCGAACAGCGAGGTAGTGGAATTACGCAGATGGTCGATCTCATGACCTACGTGGATGGCCAGATGAAGAAGAAGAGCAGGACGCCGGATGCGAGCGGCTCCGAAAAATGAGCTGGCGTGACTCGCGGGCCAAACGCGTCCAGGCCGCGATGATTCCGATGGCGATGTGGCCGGTGCTCGAGTTTCTTGGCGGCGGCTACCACTACCGCTTCGTCGGCCGTGAGCATCTCGACCAGCTCACCGCCGAAGGCCAGCCGCATATCCTCGCGCTCTGGCACGGCCGCATTCTCGAAGTCATGCTCGCGCTGCGCGACCGCGGCTATGTGTCGCTCGTGAGCGAGAACTTTGACGGCGAGTGGATCGCGCGATTGAGCGCGCATTTCGGTTTCGGCGCCTTCCGCGGGTCATCGTCGCGCGGCGGCGCACGCGCGCTGGTGCAGGCGAAACGGCTGCTGGCCGGCGGCGATAGTTTGCTCTTCACGCTCGACGGCCCCCGCGGTCCGAAGCGCGTGGCCCAGCCGGGCGCGATCTGGCTGGCCCGCGAGAGCGGCTGTCCCATTCTGCCGGTGCGCCTCGAGGCGGACCGATTCCTCACGACGTCGACGTGGGACGCGCATCAGTTTCCAGCGCCCGGCGCAACTGTGACGGCGGCCTTTGGCCCGCCCATGTATGTACCTGAAGGCATCGATGAAGCAGGGCTCGACGCCGAGCGGCTGAAACTGGAGAACACGCTCAATGCGCCTCTTCGCGTCTGAACGGTTCGAAGAGCATTCGACACCGCCCGGCCATCCCGAGCGTCCCGAGCGCGCGGCCGTCTTCACCGCGGTATTTCAGGCCTTCGCCGCAGCCGGCGGCGTCGTGGTGGAGCCAAGGCTCGCAACGCGCGCCGAACTGGCCCGGATCCACACGGACGCCTATCTCGATGACATCGCAGCCCGCGCGGGCGTCGCCACGATGATCGACGACGACACGTTTACGAGCCCGGAGTCGCACGAGGTCGCATCTCTGGCGGCCGGCGCGGCCATCGACGCGGCGATGCACTCATGGAAAACCGGCGAGCCGGCGATGGCCCTGGTTCGGCCGCCGGGGCATCACGCCGAGCCGCATCGCGCAATGGGCTTCTGTCTCTACAACAACGTCGCGGTCGCCGCCGCGGCGCTTCGAGCTGCGGGCGCCGCGCGCGTGGCCATCGTCGATTTCGACGTGCACCACGGCAATGGCACGCAGGTCGCGTTCTACACGGACCCGACGGTGCTGTTCGTCTCCAGTCAGCAATATCCCTACTGGCCTGGAACGGGATCCGCGGCCGAAATGGGCGAAGGATCCGGCCGTGGCTACACCGTGAACATCCCGCTTGCTGCCGGCACGGGGGACGTCGGTTACGAGCTGGCCTACGCCACCGAGGTCGTGCCGGCGCTTCAGGACTTCAGGCCTGACGTCATCCTGGTGTCGGCCGGGTTCGACGCGCACGCGGCGGATCCGCTCGCCGGGATGAAAGTCACCACCGCCGGTTTCGTGAACCTGATGTCCATCCTCGACGATGCGGCGCGGCAGTTGTGCGGGCGGCGCATCGCGCTCGTGACCGAAGGCGGCTACGACCTCGCGGCCCTCCGAGCGTGCATCAACGAGGCAGTACAATTGTTCAGTCGTGGCTGATTACCGTCCCAATTCAATCGAAAAGAAGTGGCAGCACCACTGGACTTCTACCCGGGCCTTTGAGGTCACGGAAGATCCCACGAAGCAAAAGTTCTACTGCCTCGAAATGTTCGCGTACCCTTCGGGCCACGCGCACGTCGGTCATGTGCGCAACTACATGATCGGCGACATCATCGCGCGAACGAAGCGGATGCGCGGCTTCAACGTACTGCATCCGTTTGGCTGGGACGCGTTCGGCCTGCCGGCGGAAAACGCCGCGATCAAAAACAACGTGCATCCCGAGAAGTGGACGCTCGACAACATCAGTCACATGAAGGGACAGTTGCAGCGGCTCGGCATCAGCTACTCGTGGGAACGCGAGCTGGCGACATGCCTTCCGGACTACTACCGCTGGAACCAGTGGCTGTTCACGCGCATGTTCGAGCGCGGTCTTGCCTATAAGCGCAAGTCGAACGTCAACTGGTGCCCGGTCGATCTCACCGTGCTTGCCAACGAGCAAGTTGTGGATGGAGCGTGTTGGCGGTGTGGTACTCCCGTGGTTGTCAAAGAACTGGAACAGTGGTTCTTGAAAATCACCGCCTACGCCGACGAGCTGCTCGACGCGATGAATGCGCTGCCCGAGTGGCCGGAAAAAGTGCTGACGATGCAGAAAAACTGGATCGGAAGGTCTGAAGGGGCCTTCGTTCAGTTTGACCACATCAGGGTGTTCACGACCCGCATCGACACCATCTTTGGCGCCACGTTCGTGACGCTCGCGCCTGAGCATCCGCTCGCCGATTCGCTGGCGGAGAAGTCAGGCGATCCGGCGGCGTTCCGCGCCCGGGTCGCGCGCTTCCGCGCGCAGGATCGCACCGCGCGCATGACCGGCGAAGTCGAGAAGGAAGGCTTCGACACCGGGTTCACGGTGACGAATCCCTTCACGAACGAGCAGGTCCCGGTGTGGATCGCGAACTTCGTGCTGGTCGACTACGGCACCGGCGCGGTGATGGGTGTCCCTGCGCACGATGACCGCGACCGCGAGTTCGCCGAGAAATACGGTCTGCCGATTCCCGTCGTTGTGAACGACGAAGGACGGTTGATCGAGAGCGGCGATTACACCGGGCTCGGCTGGCAGGATGCAAACCGTCGGATTACGGCGGACGCAAAGGCGCGGGGCATCGGCGAGGGAACCGTGCAGTACCGCCTGAAAGACTGGGGCGTCTCGCGCCAGCGCTATTGGGGCACGCCGATCCCGATCATCTACTGCCCGTCGTGCGGGCCGGTCGCCGTACCCGACAGCGACTTGCCAGTGCGGCTGCCGAATGTCGTCGAGTTCACCGGCCGGGGCGACTCGCCGCTGGCCCAGATTCCGGAATTCGTGAACACGCCGTGCCCGAAGTGCGGCGCCGCGTCGCGTCGCGAAACGGACACGATGGACACGTTCTTCGACTCGAGCTGGTATTTCTACCGGTTCTGCGACGCGCACAACGACCAGCTGCCGTTCGATCCGAAGAAAGTCGCCTACTGGGGCCCCGTTGATTTCTACAGCGGCGGTGTCGAGCACGCGATCCTGCATTTGATCTACTCGCGGTTTTTCAGCCGCGTGTTTCGCGACCTGGGCATGGTCACACTCGATGAGCCGTTCACCCGCCTGCTCACCCAGGGCATGGTGCTGCGAAACGGCGCCGTCATGTCGAAATCGAAGGGCAACGTCGTCGATCCCGACGACATGATCCAGAAGTACGGGGCCGACGCGTTGCGGCTCTACGTGATGTTCGTCGCGCCGCCGGAAAAAGAAGTCGAGTGGACGGACTCCGGGCTCGAAGGGTCGTTCCGTTTCCTCAAGCGCGTGTGGACGATCGCCGATCAGATCCGCGAGCTCGGCCCCGGCAGCACCGGCATCCTGGTGCCTGAAGCCCGTGCGATGCGGCGCAAGACGCATCAGACGATTCGGAAAGTCACGCTCGACGTCGATCCGCGGGTGCAGCTCAACACGGCCGTGTCGGCGCTGATGGAGCTGACAAACGAGCTCTACAAATTCAGCGACCGTCTCAAGTCGTCGCCGTCCGACACCGACGTGTGGGTCGCGCGCGAGGCAGCGGAGGCGCTCATCCTGATGCTCTCGCCGTTCGCGCCGCACATGTGCGAAGAGCTCTGGCTGATGTTCGGGCACGACGGGGGTGTCGTGTCCGCGGGGTGGCCGGAGTCCGACGACGCGGCCGCGAGGGAAGAGGCGATCGAGATCCCCGTGCAGGTGAACGGAAAGCTGCGGGCAAAGCTAACAGTGCCTGCCGATTACACCGAGGAGCAGATCAAGGTTGCGGCACTTGATTTTCAGCCGCTCGTAAGTTTCATCGCCGGCAGGGAAATCGTCAAAGTGATCGTCGCCGGCGGCGGCAAACTGGTCAGCGTGGTCGTAAAGTGAAGAGACAGATGGCGATCGCCAGAGCGCTCAGGACTTTTGCCTTCTGCCTTTTGCCTTTTGCCTTCAGCGGCTGCGGTTATTCCCTGGCCGGACGAGGATCTTTTCTTCCGGCATACATCCGCGTGATCGGTGTTCCGCAGTTCACGAACAACACCTCGACCTTCAACCTCGATCAGATCGTTACGGCCCAGGTGCGGCAGGAGCTGCAGAATCGCGGCGGAAGCTTCCGCGTGCTGCCCGACGCGACGGGCGACGCGATTCTGATTGGCACGATCGCCGCGATCAACCTCACGCCGTCCGCGTTCAACGCGAATCAGCAGGCGACCAAGTATCGTGTGACGGTGACGGCGAGCGTTGAGTTCAAGGATACGCACGCCAATAAGGTGATCTGGTCAAACCCGGCGATGTCGTTTTCCGAGGAATACGATGTCTCGTCGAACACAGCTGTCACGAGCGACGTGAACCAGTTCTTCGGCCAGAACACGACCGCGCTGACCCGGCTCGCGACGAACTTCGCGAAGTCCGTCGTGACGTCTATTCTCGAGAACTTCTAAGGCCGTGCCGCTCCTGTCGGTCGACGCCCTTCGCAAGCAGATCAAGTCCGGCAAGCTCGCGCCTGTGTACGTGATTGTCGGCGAAGACACGAAGCTCGTTGACGGCCTGGTGGACGGGATCGAGGCGACGATCGATCCTGCCGACCGCGCATTCTCCGTCGATCGCGTGTACGCGACCGAAGGCGGCGGCGCGCCGGTCGACATCATCGCGTCCGCTCGGACGCCGTCCATGCTCGGCGGCCAGCGCGTCATCGTCGTGCTGCGGTCCGAGCGATTCTTCAAGCCGAAGCGCGGGGGGAAGAAGGCGGAGGTTGACGAGAACGACGCCGCCGCCGCCGACACGGGGCCGGGCGAAGCCGCCGATCTCGCGCCGATCGACGACTACCTCGCCTCGCCGCTCGACAGCACCACGCTGGTGTTTGTGGCCGCCGACGTGGATCTGACGCGCCGCACGTCGAAGAAACTCAAGGAGCTTGCGCAGTTCGTCGAGTGCCACGGCCTCGAGACCGCGAGCGCCGCGGATCGCCGCGAGGCGATCAATACCGTGCGATCGACGATTCAAAACGAGATGGTGCAGATGGGCCGGACGCTCGAGCCGTCCGGGCTGCAGTTGCTGATCGACCGCACCGGGCTCGACATCACGCAACTGCGCGGCGCGATCGAGCGCCTCCTGCTGTACGCGGGCGGCAAGAAGACCATTACGGTTGACGATGTGAGGGAAGTCGTCGGCGAGCACGCGTTCGTCGATGACTGGGCGGTCATCAACGCCATCGGCGACGGCGATGCGGCGCGCGCGCTGCGCGCGCTGGCGCAGCGGTTTGAGCGCGGGGATTCGCCGCACGGGATTGTCGGTCAGCTGCGGTGGTGGGTGTCGTCGCGGCTCGCGGAGGCGGAGCCGGATCGTGTGCGGCCGGCGCTCGAGGCGTTGCTCCGGACGGACCTTGCGCTTAAAAGTTCCGGCGGTGACGACCGCGTCCTGCTCGAGCGGCTGGTAGTGGATCTCACTGGGAAGGCGCTTGCCCGATCCGGCTGGCGCTGACCTGCATTGGTGCTGACCCGGCCCCGGCGGGCTGCGCGATAAACCGCGTCGCGGCGTCGCCGGTCATCGCGTCGATGACTCTGTCGAAGGGCTTCGGGAGCTTCGAGAACACCGCGTACCCGAAGTTCAGGGCGCCGAAGCGTCGATCCGGATCGTGCACCCGCAGGCGGTTATCGAATGAGTACACCTGCCTGCGATTGGCGCGCAGAGCCGTCAGGAATTGCGTGGCGTCCCAATCGAAGAACTCGCCGCTCGAGATTATCCTCAGGGTGTCGCCGCTTTCGAGGTGGTCGTTGATCTCGGCGAGCGAGAGCGGCTCGTTCGACGGTTTCGACGCGTAGCCGTTGAGCGTGGCGTCGAAATAGAACCACTTGCGCCACTGGCTGGAGTACACCTCGATGCCGTAGTGCGCGGCGTACCAAGCGACTTGATCGCCCGCCGAGAATCGGATCTGACGGACGTCGCCGCCGAGGCTGCGCCACAGCGCCGCGAGCACCAACGTTTTCTGCCCGCAGAGCGCGAACTTGCCAGCCTGGATTTCTTCGAAGATGGCGTGTACGCCGCGTTCGCGGCCGCCAGCAATGCGCGGAAAGGGATCGCGGCTTGGGTGGTAGCTGTAGATGAAATCGGTCAGATTGCGCAGCTGGAGGGCTTCGTCATCGACGCCGGCAACCAGCGGAGAAGCCGCGTCGCGAAACCGGGTCAATTCCTCTGCCGGGTCGACGGTGTAACCGAGCGAACCCAATACGTGAGGCGGAGCCGCAAGCGACGCCCTGTCGAGCGCCACCACCGGATAGATGGCCCGGTACAGCGTCGATCGGACTGCGTGTGGCCACCCGAGGGCGACGACGCAGACCAAAGAGAGCGCTGAAGACTTAATGTGTCGCATCAGCCTGCCCGTATTCTAGGCCGGCGGGGGCCCGGTTACTGCGGAAAAAACTTCTACTTCGCCGTGCGTTTGGCGAGCCTGGATTTGTAACGGCTGGCTGCGTTGTCGTGGATGATGCCCTTGGTCGCCATCTTGTCGATGAGCGAGTAGGTCTTGTTCAGCGCCGCTTTGGCCTTCGTCACGTCGCCTGCGTCGATCGCGGCGCGAATGTCCTTCAGGCCGGTACGAAGTTTCGACCGCAACTGGCGGTTGTGCTCGGTGCGTTTGATGGTCTGGCGGTGTGCTTTTACCGCGGATGCGTGTCTGGTAGCCACTCGAAGTCCTCACTGTCGGGCCCGGATGGGGACCCGCAAACACAAAATTATACCAAACGCGGACGCCCTCCGGTCAGAAGTCGCCTTCCTTGGCGCGCCGGAGCCGCCGCCGCTCGTCACGCGTGGGGGAGCCCAGCGCCTGGTGGCGCCGTTTCGGGCCGGCCAGCTTCATCAGCTCGAGGAGCTGCTGTTCGGCGGGGCTCGGCGGCGGCGTGACGTCTTCGTAGAGCTTTTTCGCGTCGGCCTTGGGGATGTGATTCTCTGTGACGGCCTCGACGATGACCCGAACCTTGCGGCCGAACTGCTTCGTGATGTCGAGCACGTCGCCGGCCTTGACGGGTTTCTGGGCCTTGGCGTTCTGGCCATTGACGTTGACTTTGCCGCCTTTGATCGCCTTCTGGGCTTCAGAGCGGGTCTTGAAAATGCAGGCAACGTCGAGCCACACGTCGAGTCGGACGGAGGACATTGCCATAATGGTCAGTGGCCAATGGTCATTGGTCAATGAAGATCTTTGAGACCACTGTAGAATCCGGCATCTCGCTACGCCTTCTTCGAAAGGACGCGGCGGCTGCGGGCGAGGCCGACCGCGGCTTCGAGGCGCGACGCCTCGGCTTTCAGCAGGCCGCGGCCCTCTGCAGTCAGCCGGTAGTATTTGCGCCGTTCGTCTTCTTTGGCGGGGGCTTTCCCCTTCGCCGCGGCTTCTTCGATGAAGCCGTCGGCCACCAGCCACTTGATCGACCCGTAGAGCATTCCCAGAGCCATGAGGATGTGAAACACCGCGGGGGCGAGGCGCAACTGCGTTAAAGTTGGTCAGTCGCCGACTGATTTTCGCGGCGTTGCGTCTAATGAGGTCAGTTATGGCTCCCAAATCGCATGCATCCGAGCAGGGTTTCACCCTCATTGAACT
>JBKJHW010000115.1:0-20938 GCA_046598935.1 Vicinamibacterales bacterium
ACGGCCTTTCGGTCGTTCGAGAAGATCGCGCCGGTGAGTGCGTACGGCGACGTCTTGTCGACGATCTCGAGCGTCTCGGACCACTTGTTGTCGGCATACGGGTAGACCGTGACGACCGGTCCAAAGATCTCTTCGCACATCAGGCGATAGCCCGGATCCTTCGTCTCGACGATCGTCGGTTCGATGAAATAGCCTTCGTCGCCTTTAGCGCCGCCGCCGGCGACGATCGTCGCGTTCTTCTTCGCGTCGCCGAGGTACTCGCCGATCTTATCGAAGGACTTCTTGTCGATGACCGCGCTCATGAAATTGCGGAAGTCGCGCGGATCGCCCATCTTGATGTGCTGCATCATGTCGAGCGCATGCTCCTTGACCTTCGGCCAGAGCGACTGCGGCACGTAGACGCGGCTGGCCGCCGAGCACTTCTGTCCCTGGTATTCGAACGAACCGCGCACGATCGCGACCGCAAGCTCCAGCGGATCGGTCGACGGATGCGCGATGATGAAGTCCTTGCCGCCGGTTTCGCCGACCAGGCGCGGATAGGTCTTGTAGGTCGACATGTTCGCGCCGACCGTCTTCCACATGCTGTTGAAGACCGCCGTGCTGCCGGTGAAGTGAATGCCGCCGAAATTCGGCGACGCGAGGACCGTGTCAGTGATCGGGCCCGCATTGCCCGGCACGAAGTTGATGACGCCCGGGGGCATGCCCGCGGCTTCGAACAGACGCATGACGTAGTAGGCCGAGAGCATCGAGCTCGACGCCGGCTTCCACACGATCGTGTTGCCCATGAGCGCGGGCGCGCTCGAGAGGTTGCCGCCGATCGCCGTGAAGTTGAACGGCGAGACCGCGTAAATGAAGCCTTCGAGGCCGCGGTACTCGAGCTGGTTCCACACGCCCGGGCCGCTGAGCGGCTGCTCGGAGTAGAGATCCTGCGCGTAGGACACGTTGAACCGCAGGAAGTCGATCAACTCGCACGCCGCGTCGATTTCGGTCTGAAACGCCGTCTTCGCCTGGCCGAGCATCGTCGCCGCATTGAGCGTCGCGCGCCACGGCCCGGCGAGCAGTTCGGCGGCCTTGAGTATCACAGCCGCGCGGTCTTCCCACGCCCATGAGGCCCACTCCCGCCGAGCGCCAACGGCCGCGTCGATCGCCTGCTGTACTTCCGCGGGGCCGGCCGAGTGGCAGGTGGCCAGCTTATGGCCGTGGTTGAAGGGCATCACGGCGTCGAACGTCTTGCCGGTTCGGATCTCTTTGCCGCCGATAATCAGGGGGATTTCGACGTGCTCGCCGGCCATGGAGGCCAGCCGCGCTTTGAGCTCGGCACGCTCAGGTGACCCTGGCGCATACGATTTGATGGGTTCGTTGATGGGCGCCGGCACGCGGCGCAGGGCACTCAGGGACGCAATCTCAGTCATACAACGCGTAATATTATCCTGTCCGCGACACATGGAGCTAAGCGAACGACAAGAAGGCGACGTTACGGTCATCACGCTGACCGGGCGGTTAACCGTGAACGACAAGCCGGGGCTGCTCAAAGGCGCCGTGGCGACCGCGGTCGGCCGCGGCGCAAAGCATGTCGTGCTCGACTTGAGCTCCGTGAAATACATCGACAGCACACGGCTCGGCGAGCTGATCGCCGCGCACGTCACGCTGAGCCGTCAGGGCGGGCGCCTCTCGCTCGCGGCCGTTCCAACTCGAGTGGCCGAGCTGCTCGGCATGGCCGGGCTCGACGGCGTGTTCAGCCGATACCCGTCTGTCGCCGACGCCATCACCGGCAACTGATCTATCTCCTGGGGCCAAATCACGGGTCCTGCTTTAGAATCCCGTCATGTCTCGACGGGTGCTGGCAACAGCTCTTCTGATGCTTTCGGCGGCGGCGCTCGTCGCCGCGCAAACAGTTTCACGGCCCGCCGTGGCGACCGCGCCTGATGCGCTCTATCGGCGCGCCACCGAAGCGTGGGAAGCCGGGAAATATCCCGAAGCGGTCACCAATCTCCTTTCGCTCATGAAGGGGCCGGCCGCCGGCGAGTACCTCGAGCGTGTCGCCCTTCTCTCCGGCGAGCTTTACGCTTCTACCGAACTGACCACCGACGGCCGCAATCCGAAGATCTCGCCGAACGGCCAGTTCATTTCGTATGAATTCGGCGCGGCCGCTGACGCATCGACGCGCGTCGTCAAACTCGATCCCTCGCCGTCGGTGGTTACGGAAGTCAAAGGCACGGGCCTCGCGTTCGATGCGAGCGGACGCGCCGCGATCGTCGTGACCGGCGGCAACCTCGTGACGGTCGATCTGGCGAACGGACGTGTCACCCAGATGCAGACCGGCGATTTGCAGAAGGCGACGCCGTTCTTCGGCGCGAAGGGCGCGCTGTATTTCGTCGGCGCCGATCCTGCCGACGCGACGCGCAATGACATCTACATGGCCAGCGAGACCGGCGCGCCGCAACGCGTGACCACCGAACCCGGATTCAAATCCGCGCCGATCGCCGATCCGAGCGGCGCGGCCCTGATCTACACCGTCGCTGCAGCATCGCCGATTCGCGGAGGCGGCGCCGGCCCTGCCGGAGCGGCCGGAGGCCGCGGCGGCGCGGGTGGACGCGGCGGTCAAGGCGGACCGCCGCCGGCATTCGCGGTCGTGAACCTGGCCGCGAAAACGACACGCGTCATCCAGGGCGCGCAGCCCGCGATCTCCGCCAACGGCAAATCAATCTCTTGGATCGCGCGCGGCGCCGACCAGAGCTACGCGCTGAACATGTCGGCGATGCTCGGCGACACGGCGACAGTCGTGCGGGCGGGCCGCGAACGCATCAACGCGCCGTCGCTCTCACCCGACGGCGCCAAGGTGGCCTACGAATTCATGGCCAATACGGATTGGGAGATTTACATCAGCAAGGCCAATGCGGCGGCGTTGGGGACCACTCCGCCCTACGTACACGCCCGAGTCACGCGCGATATTCAGCACGACCTGCTTCCCCGCTTTCTCAACAACGACGTGCTGCTGGGCATGATGGGCGAGGCGCGCCATCGCCGATCGCAGGTGTACGACCTGACCGCTTCTGCACCGTCGTCAACGCGCCAGCGGCTGTTCGCAAACAACACCATCCGCACGATCAGTCCCGAATACGTGTGGCTCCCTTCTGATGACGGTCACCGGCTTGTCGTGAGCGCTGAGCGAGACGGCGACACGGTATCGGTCGAGCGCGGCGTATATCTGCTCGAGCTGACGAAACAAGTCTCCGCCGCCGACGTCGTCGCGCGCCTCGAACGCCAGGGCGCGGCAGAGAACGACCTGCGGTCGCGCATGACCAGGGCGTTCGCGCCCATCGCCGACCTCACGAAGCGCGTGATGGCAAAAGCTTCGGTCGCGCGCGTCTACGAGTACGAAAAGACGCAATTCGACTTCGACTCGAAGCATGTGTCGCAACCGGGCAACAACAAAGCGATCGAGTACCTGACGAAGACCTACGCCTCGTTCGGCTACACGCCCGAACAGCAGTGGTTCTCCCCGACGCAGGCGCAGGGCGGCCGAACAGCCAACGTCATCAACGTCAAACTCGGGACCGAGAATCCCGAGCTGATCTATGTCGTCAGCAGCCACTTCGACTCCGTCGCGATCGGCCCCGGCGCAGACGACGACACGTCGGGCACGGCGGCGTTGCTGGAGGCATCGCGAATCCTGGCGGACGTGCCGCTCGCGGCAACGGTCGTCTTCGCGTCATTCACCGGCGAAGAATCCGGCCTGCTCGGCAGCCGAGAGTTCGTGCGCCTCGCCGCCGAGAAGAAATGGAAGATCGTCGGCGCCCTCAACAACGACATGATCGGCTGGGCCGGCGAAGGATCGCGGATCGACAATACGATTCGCTATTCGAATCCCGGGATCCGCGATATCCAGCACGGCGCGGCGTTCCTCTTTACGGATCTCATCCTGTACGACGCCAAGTACTACAAAGGCACCGACGCCGCGGCGTTCTACGACGGATGGGGCGACATCGTCGGCGGCATCGGCTCGTATCCGGTGCTCGCGAATCCCAATTACCACCAGCCGACCGACCTGATCGAGACGATGAATTTCCGGCAGATCACGGAAACCGCGAAGGTGACCGCGGCGACGCTCGTGTATCTTGCGTCGAGCCCGTCGCGCCTGAAGGATCTCAAAGCGGAGCGCAGGAACGGCACGCTCGATGTCACGTGGACAGCGAGCCCGGAAAAAGGTGTCAAGAGTTACATCGTGGCGTACGGACCGGCGACCGATCCGCTGCGTACGCGCCTGACGGTTGCGGCCAATCGGGCCAGCCTGCCCGCCCTTCCCGCCGGCGCCGTCATCGCCGTCAAGGCCGTCAACGCCCGCGGGCTCGAAGGCTGGGACTGGGCGCGTCTCCCGATCGCCGGGATCAAGTAGCTCGCCGATGACCGGCACGGGCATCCCTCGCGTCTGTCCGCAGTGCGGCTATTCGCACTTGCGGACGTCGCGCGCTCACTCGTCCGGCGAACGGTTCCAGGCGTGGTGGAGCGGCACCGAGTGGTTCCGGTGCGACACCTGTAAATGGCGCGGGCGGATTCGCGATGAATGGAAACCGGCGCACGCGTTTCCGGACCTGCCCGCACTCCGGCTCGACAAGGATCTGAACGTCGATCCGCTGCAGCAACGCGATGAAGATGCGCTGACCGGGCTGGTGCTCGAGCAGGCCGAAACGCTGCGGGGCACATTACGCGTGTGGCTCGATGACAGCCGGCCGGCGCCGCCGGGGTGGCTGCGCGTCACGACCGTGAGAAACGCGCGGCGGCTTGTCGAAGCTGGCCTGGTGCGCGAGATCTCGCTCGATTACGACCTTGGCTGGTGCGCCGAGTGCATTTCGCGCGAAGAGCATCTCAAGAGTTCGGGGCGGCGGCACTGCGAGCACACGCCGACCGGCTATGACCTGGTCGCGTGGATGGCCGAGACGGGCCGCTGGCCGTCGGCGCCGCCCATCGTGCACAGCGGCAACATCGAAGGCGGCGCGCGCATGCTCGGCGTGATCGCGCGCCACTGGCACGACGGCGCGCTCACGCCGAATCCGGCCGCTGGGGTGGACGGCGCCGCGCCTGAGCCCGGTGAAGGCGGCGAGATTGCGCACACGCCGCCGGCGCCGAGCGGCGACGCGGCGAACGTCTCGACGCTCACCCAGTGCCCGAAGTGCCACGGGCCGTTTCTTCATCGCACGCACCGGCACTCGACCTTCGAGCGCTTTCGGTCTCTTGTCACGCGGCAACTGCCCGTGCGTTGCAACGCGTGCGGCCATACGTTCTGGAGCCGCGAACCGATTCTCGTGCGCCTGTCGTCGCGCAGCGACGGCGGCGCCGCTCACGAAAACCCCCGGCTGGATGAGTTTGATCCGGACTAGCATGGGGTGGGAACACCGCTGATGCCGTACGACGATCTCCCCCTCGGGCGCCCCGCGCCGCCGCCGCTGCCGTCATCACCCGGCGGACCTCGCGGGCCGCGCGGGTCGTCTTTGCCGGGGCGCTCGTCGGCGTCGCGGTGGATCATCGCGGCCGCGGCGATCGTCGCGGCCAGCGGCGGTTTGTATTTCTGGTGGTTGACGCGCGAGGCTGCAATCCCATCGACGCCGCCGCCAACCACCGCGACTGACGTCGCCGTCGGCACGAACCGCCCGTCGCCGCAACCGATCGAGCTCCCGCCGCTTGACGCGTCGGACGTTATCGTTCGCGAATTCGTCTCGACGCTCTCGCGCCACCCGCAGATCGCGCGGCTCCTGGCCACCGACGGCCTGATTCGCGCCACCGTGCTGACCGTCGAACAGATCGCCGACGGGAAGACGCCCGCAACGCCGCTCAACGTGCTGAAGCCGCCGACGCGGCTCGTCATTCTCGGCGCCGAGTCCGGCCGGATCGATCCCGCGGCGTATGTACGGTGGGAAAGCAACATCGGCGCGCTGACCAGCGTACGCGCGCTCGACGCCGTGCAGCTCTACGTCAATCTCAAGCCGCTCTTCGACGCGGCGTACGCCGACCTCGGGCATCCGGGCGGCAATTTCGACGAGTCGCTGACGCGCGCCATCCGAATGCTCATGTCGACGCCGGAGCCGGCCGACGAGCCGACGCTGCTCCGCCGCGCGGGATTTTTCGAGCACGCGGACGACACCTTGCGCGCGCTCAAGCCCGTGCAGAAACAGTTCCTACTGCTCGGCCGCGAGCGCAGGAACATCGTGCGCGCGTGGCTCACGGCATTCGCCGCTTCTGCTGATCTCACCATCAAGTAGGGGGCCCGGCCCGGCCTCCGAGGAGATGATAAACTTGACCGGATGGTTGAACAGGTTCTGAGCCGCCGGCGCTACAGCAAGGCCACGTCCTGGCCGTTCTTTTTCATGCACGCCGCGGTGCTCTCGATTTTCTTTTTCCCGTTCCACTGGTCGCTCGTCGGCTGGCTCGCCGGCTCGTACCTGCTGCGCATGTTCTTCGTGACGGCCGGCTATCACCGCTATTTCAGCCACCGGTCGTACCGCCTCAACCGCTTCTGGCAGTTCGTCGTCGCGTTCATGTCGCAGACGTCGGCGCAAAAAGGCGTGCTCTGGTGGGCGGCGCATCATCGCCATCACCATCTGATGTCCGACCGCAAGGCGGACGTGCACTCGGCGGTGCAGGAGGGCTTCTGGTGGTCGCACGTCGGCTGGATTCTCTCGGACGAATACGACAACTACGATCCGTCGCGCGTCGCCGACTTCGGCAAGTACCCGGAGCTCCGCTGGATCGATAAGTACCACCTCGTGCCGGCCGTCGCGTACGGCGCGGCGGTATTTTTCATCGGCGGGTGGGACGCGTTTGTGTGGGGCTTCGTCTTCGCAACCGTCGTCCTCTACCACGGCACGTTCCTGATCAACTCGCTCTCGCACGTGTGGGGATCGCGCCGGTTCCCGACGCCCGATGAAAGCCGCAACAACTTCTTCCTCGCGCTGGTCACGCTCGGCGAAGGGTGGCACAACAATCACCACTTCTATATGTCGAGCGTTCGCCAGGGTATCCGGTGGTGGGAGGTCGACGTGACCTTCTACATCCTGAAGGCCTTGTCCTGGGTAGGCATTACGCGGGAGCTCCGCCCGTTCAGGGCCCCGGAGAAGGGGTCTGTCCCTGAACCCCAGGGACAGACCCTTTAAGACCGCCTAGGCTAGAATCGCCCCAGCATGGGCGACCCCAGCCGTCCGGTCGATGAAATCTCGTTGCTCACTTCAGTGCTGAGCCTGAGCAACGCTGCGAAGTCAAAGCTCCAGCCCGGCTCGCCGGCCGGCGCCGACCTCGAGGCGATCAGCGAGCCGCTCGCCGAGCTCATCCGGCGCGCGTCAGCGCGGCGTTCCACCCAGATCTTGTCCTCCGCTTCATCGGGCGCCGTCGGCGGCACCGAAACCGTGCTTGTCGTTGAAGACAACGAGACGATCCTCACACTCATCACGAACGCTCTCGCGCGCCTGGGCTACAACGTGTTGAGCGCGGGCGACGGCCCGACGGCGCTCGATCGCTTCGGCACGTCGGCCGACGACATCGAGATACTCGTCACCGACGTGATGATGCCGCGCATGAGCGGTCGTGAACTGGCGGCGCAGCTGACCGCGCTGCGCCCGACGATGAAGGTGCTGTTTGCGTCGGGCTACACGCAGGATGTGACGTCACGACACGGTGTGCTCGAGCCGGACGTCAACTTCATTCAGAAACCGTACACACCACACGGTCTCGCCGCGCGTATCCGGCAATTGCTGGATACGGCCGCGCCCTGAGCGCCGAAGCGTTCAGGGATACAATTCGAGCAGTGCAGAAGTGCGTGGCGTGCGGATCCTCACGGGTTTATCCCTCCAGGGCGCGCTCGATCGTCGAACGAATCCGCCGGATCTTCAGCGAGAAACAACCCTACCGCTGTCATGCCTGCAACCATCGGATGTGGCAGGACATCAGCCTGCCGATGACGGAAGGCCCGGACGCCGAGCCTGAAGACTTGCGCACGGGCCTCTCATCGAGGCCGATCACTACTGACGACCTGGACCGACTCGATCGAAACGAAGACCGTTGAGCTGGTCGCGGAAGATCGGCAGCATCACCAACTGGAGCGAGCGGCTGTAACTCTGCACCCCGTCCTCGACGCTGTTGGCTTTGAGATAACCGTCATACAACCTGAACGACGCGTCACGCACGCGCGGCTGCACCTGACGCAGCCGCTGTTCGAGCGCCTGCAAATCTTCAAGGACGCCGGCGTCGGTTGACGCGAGCACCGCGCTCCAGACCGCCGGCGGCAGCGATGCGCCGGCTTCGACAAACAGAAACATGGACGCGCTGTGGACGAGCGGCGCGTCGCCGCGCATGCACGCCGACCATCCGATCGCGCTCGCTTCGGCTTCATCGGCGAAACCGGCCAGGTGCGCCCATTCGTGCGCAAGTACGAACGGCCGTTCGAACGGAAGCAGATCCGGATGCACGAGCGACTCGAGCGCGAACGGGTCGACCATGCCTGTCACGCCGGCGCGCGTGAAGAACGGCGTGAAAACGGTGTACTTCGGTCGGCCCGGCACAGACAACGCCGGCCGGCCAAGCTTGGCCAACGCCACATTGAAGGGGCCCGGCAGCGCCTTGGCGACCTGCTCGTAACTGAGCAGCGCCTGGCGCGCGTTCAACCGCGTGCGCGCCGCGAGGTTCGCCGCGTCGACCGCAAGCGCGCGAAGCGACTCGACGGTCGCCGGCGGCGCCGGCGCGCTTGCCTGCGCCGCGACGAGCGCCTCGCCGAGCGGCGTCCGCCGGTAATTGAGGCCCCAGAACAGACAGAAGATGCCGAGCACAATGCCGGAGGCGCGGAGGGAACGCCGAAAAAGCTGGCCCGCCGCCGACAACGCGCCGTCGGCGCGCGCGTCACGGATCAGCAGCACGAGGCGCCGGATGACCAGGCAGATGGCGATAAACGCCAGCACATCCATCCACGTCCACGGCGTCAGGTTCGAGATCGTCGTCAGGAACGACTGGCCGACGCGGTAGATCCCGCGAGAGTAGAACGTGTCGACCAGGCCGGCAGGCCACGGCGCCGACAACAGGAACAGCGCCGCGGCGGGCGGCCACCACCATCCTCGAACTCGCTTGGTCATCGTCTTATTCATTATCGGCTTCGGCCTCGTGCGTAATCAGGCGCACAGATCGTTGGTAGGTCACATACGAAAATGCCCATTGGATCATGACCGACAGACGATTCCGAAATCCGATGAGCGTGTAGACGTGAAGAAAGACCCAGGCGAGCCACGCAACCAGCCCCTTCAAGCGAATCCAGCCTAAATCGGCGACAGCGGAGTTTCGGCCGATCGTCGCCATGATGCCAAGATCGTCATACACAAATGGCGCGCGGGATTCATTTTTGATCGTGCGCAAAATATTTTTCGTCGCGTGCCTCGCCTGCTGCATTGCGACCTGCACAACGCCCGGTAACGGACGGCCGTCGGGGCCCGCAAACGAGCCCAAATCTCCCGCCACGTAGACTCGATCCGAACCGGGAATCGTGAGATCCGGGTTCACGATCACGCGGCCGACTCGATCGAGCGGTGCGCCGAGCGACGCGCCCACCGGCGACGCGGCGACGCCGGCGGCCCACAGGATGGTGCCCACTTCGATCGTTTCGCCGCCGACCGTCAGCGTGCCCGGCGAAATATCGGAGACCGGGCTGCCCGTCCACACCGAAACGCCGAGCCGCTCGAGCGCGCGCCGCGCAAACGCGCGGAGATGCTCCGGGTACGACGACAGCACGGTCGGCCCCGCTTCGATCAACAGGATGCGCGCCGTCTCCGGAGAGATCGATCGGAAATCATTGGCGAGCGCATGCCGCGAGATCTCCGCGAGCGCGCCGGCGAGTTCCACGCCGGTCGGACCGCCGCCGACGACGGCAAAAGTGAGCAGACGCCTCTGCGCCGCCGGATCGAGCTCACGCTCGGCGCGTTCGAACGCGATCAGCACTTTGCGGCGCACGGCAATTGCGTCTTCGAGCGTTTTGAGGCCCGGCGCGACGCGCGCCCACTCGTCGTGCCCGAAGTAGGCATGGGTGGCGCCGGTCGCCACGATCAAATAGTCGTACTTCACTTCCCCGTCATCGAGGACGACGGCCTGGGTCGCCACGTCGACGCGCACGGCGTTGGCGAGCTGCACGGACACGTTCCGCTGATGCCGCAGAATCCAGCGAATCGGCGACGCGATGTCCCCCGGCGACAAACCCGCGGTGGCGACTTGATAAAGGAGCGGCGTGAACACGTGATGGTTGCGGCGATCGATGAGCGTGACGCGGACCGGCGCGTTGGCGAGCGACTTTGCGGCGCTCATGCCGCCGAAACCGCCGCCCAGAATCACAATGTGCGGCGCGGTGTTCGTCTCGGCCGCGCCTGCGGAGGCTTTCGCCATGGAAGCCGGCACCATCAGGCTAGAGTACTATTTCTCGATATGGACGAGCCGACTGCAGATCCGCCTCTCGGGGCGCCGCGTTCGTGGGGACACTCCGTTGTTCACACGGCCTGCCCGCTCGATTGCCCTGATTGCTGCAGCCTCGCGGTCACAATCAAGAGCGGGCGTGTCGTGAAGATCGACGGCAGCCGCGTGGCTCCGTCGACAGACGGTTACATCTGCGGCAAGGTCCGGCGGTTCGATCGCCGCATTTACTCTGAGGACCGGCTGCTCTATCCGGCCGTCCAGCGCGGCGTGAAAGGCCGCGGGACCTGGAACCGCATTACGTGGGACGAAGCGCTCGACATGGTGGTGTCGAAAATGCGCGAGTCGGCGGCCAAGCATGGGGCCGAAGCCGTGCTGCCGTTTTACTACGGGGGATCGAACGGCCTGCTCACAAACGAGCTCGAAGATGCCCGGTTGTTCCGCCGCTTCGGCGCCTCCCGGCTTGCCCGAACCGTGTGTGCCGCGCCGACGAGCGAGGCGGGGCGCGCGCTTTACGGCAAGATGGCCGGCGTGGCCTACGAAGACTACGCGGCCGCGAAGCTCATCGTGGTTTGGGGCGCAAATCCATCGGCCTCCGGCATCCACATCGTGCCGCACCTCAAGCGCGCCCAGGCGAATGGCGCGCGGATGGTCGTGATCGACCCGCGCCGCACGGCGCTCGCCAAACAGGCCGATCTTCATCTGGCGGTCAGGCCCGGCACCGACCTTCCTGTCGCGCTGGCGCTCATCAATAAATTCTTCGCGTCAGGGCGCGCCAACACGGCGTTTCTCGAGCAGCACACGACCGGCGCGGACGAGCTGCGTACGCTCGCCGCGGACTGGGACTTCGCGCGCGCGGCGGCCCAGTCCGGCGTCGCGGCGGCCGACATCGAAACGCTCTTCAACTGGTATGCCGACACATCTCCCGCAGTCATCCGCTGCGGCTGGGGCCAGGAGCGCAACCGCAACGGCGGCGGCGCGACGATGGCGATCCTGGCGCTGCCGGCGGTGGCCGGCAAGTTCGGCGTGCGCGGGGGCGGCTACACGATGAGCAACTCCGCATCGTGGAACATCAAGGCCGAAGAGCTGGTGGCCGTACCGCAGGCGAAGACGCGCGTCCTCAACATGAACACGCTCGGCCGCATCCTGACCGATCTCAACGACCCGCCCATCACGACGCTCTTTGTCTACAACTGCAATCCGGTTTCCACGATGCCCGATCAGAACCGCGTGCTCAAGGGCCTGCAGCGCGACGATCTCTTCACCGTCGTCTTCGACCAGGTCATGACGGACTCGGCGAAATATGCGGACCTCGTTCTGCCGGCCACGACGTTCTTCGAGCACTACGACGTCGCCAAGGGATACGGCGCGTACCACCTGCAGGTCGTTCGGCCGGTGATCGAGCCGATCGGCGAGTCGCGCTCGAATCATGAAGTGTTTCACGAACTGGGTGTTCGACTGGGCCTGGCCGAGCGCGATCTGGACGATCTCGGCGACACGGGCGCGTTGCTCGACGCCTCGTCGCGGATGCCGGCGGCTGCGCGCGCAGCGCTTCTTGATGAAGGACCGAGCGCGGCCCCCGCGGGCGGGAGGCCGGTCCAGTTCGTCGATGTGTTTCCGAATACCGCGGATCAGAAGGTGCATCTCGTCCCGGCCGACCTCGACAGCCGGCGCGACGCGTACACCTACGAAACCGATCCGGCGACGGCCGCCTTTCCGCTCGCGCTGATCTCGCCGGCGAGCGAGCGGACGATCTCGTCAACGCTCGCAGAATTTCGGCCCGGCGTCGTCTCGATGCGCATGCACCCGGATGACGCACAGGCCCGCGGGATCGCCGAGGGTGACGAAGTGCGCGTCTTCAACGATCTCGGCGAAGTGCACTGTCTCATGAACATCACGCCGGAGATTCGCCCGGGCGTGGTGTCGATACCCAAAGGGCTCTGGACCAAGAGCACGATCAACGGCCAGACGGCGAACGCGCTGGCTCCGGATTCACTCGCCGATCTCGGCGGCGGCGCCTGTTTCAACGACGCGCGCGTTCAAGTCGAGCTATTAGTGAGCTTCACAAATCTGCTGAGTCGAGCCACGCAGACAGCGGTCCATTAAGGGCATTTACCTTGGAGGGCCATGGGGGGCCACGGAGACCAGTTTTTCTAAAGGCAAACCTAAGGTTTTCCCCATGGCTCTCTATGGCCCTCCAAGGTTGACTGATCTAGAACCCTTGCCTGATCCCCAGCTGCCACCGCAGCGACTTGGTGACGCGATCGAGCGGTCGCGCGGCCGAGAGCTCGGCCGCAAACAGACCGAACACGTTCACGCGCATTGCGGCGCCGACGCTCCGCGAGACGGGGCGCGTGCCTCCCGCAAATTCGGGACGCGTCGTGGCGGACCAGGCGACACCGGCGTCGAAAAACCCGACAATCTCCATCGGCACGCGGCCGTACTCGATCTCACCTCGAAACAGCCCGGGAATGGGCGCGCGGACTTCGATATTGGCGACCGCGACGCGCGTGCCGATCAGATGGTCGAGCGGCGCGCACAGTCGTGCGGCGCCGTCTGCGGTTCTCGCATCCGGGCACTCATTGGATGAAAACGATCCAAACCCATATCCGTGCAGGATCTCCGGGTAGCCGAGAAACAGCGGCACCAGCAACTCGTTGCCGGCATCGCGCCCGTAACGGCCGTACGACATGGCGCGGATGCCGATCGTGACGGGTCGGATCGGCATGATGTACTGGCGCGCGTCCACGAGGAGGCTGTTGTAGCTGAGCGTTCCACGGCTGTGCGACGCCTCGAGCCGGTACCGGCGGCCGAAGATCGGCGACACCGCGCCGAAATACGAGGTGTCGTGCACGAATGCCATCGACGCCTCCGCCAGGTTCAACGGACGGCCGACCGGGACCTTCTCCTGCGTTCGCTGGATCAGCTGCCCGCTCGCCAGATCGAATGTGCTCGTTCGCTGCTCCCGGCTGAACGACAGATGGCGCGCGCCCATGGAAACTTCGAGGCGCTTCGACTGGTTGAACGGGTACTCGGCCAAGCCGAACACGCCGCGGCTCAGCTGCCGGTCGATCGACGTTTTCGCGATGAAGGTGTTCTCCTCCGGATCGCTGAACGCCTGCACGAACTCTGCGCGGTACGGGGATTGCGCCGCGCTGACTCCCCAGTTCCAGCGATGCCGCCGGTTGAAGTACGTGAGCCACCCCCCGAGATCCTCGAGCGTCCCCGACACTTGCGCGCCGGTGCTGAGCAGACGATCGCCCAGCACATCCTTGAAGAGCGCCGACACGCTGCCGCCGGCGTAGGCGCCCCAGCGGCTCACGCCGGCCGACACACTGGGCTGGCCGATCGCGTCAAGTTCGAGTTTGCGGCCGTACGGCGTGCTGGGCGGCGATGCCGATGCGGGCGGAAGCCCGCGCCGGAAGTCCGTGACGATCTGCTGCAGCGGCCCGTCTGCCGTCGTCCGCGGCGGCAGTACAGCGCCGCGTGTGGACTCGAACGGCGAAACCAGCGAGACGGCGTCGGCGGCTTCGAGCACGTACACCGCCGCGCCGCCTTTTTCGAACACGCTGAACGCGAGCCGCCCTGTCGAGCCGGCCATCGACAGCGCCGGGCTCGTCGACGTGATGCCCGCGACGCCGGTGGCAAAGGATGTGAGCTGCGAGATCGGACCGCCGTCGATCGACATGCGGTAGACGTTCGCCACGCCGTCGGGCTCGGCGACGAACGTCAGCGTCGCGCCGTCGGGCGCGACTTGCGGGCTCAGGTGTTTGCCGCGGCGGAAGCCGGCAATCGGCTGCACTTCGTTCGTCGACAGATCCATCCGCGCCAGCCGCAACGGGCCGGGCACCAGTCCGGCGAGGTCCGTCGAAAACCTGTCGGTCGAAAACACGATCGCTTTTCCGTCCGGCGTGAACGCGGGCTCGAACTCCGCGAAGGCGTCGCGCGTGAGCGGCTCGACCAGCCCGGTCGTGATCGTCAGCCGGTACAGGTCGACGAGGCCGCCGCGGTTGCCGACGAACACGATGGAGTTGCTGTCCGGCGACCATGCCGGACTGAGCGCGTCATCCAGTCCTTTCAGCGGAATCTCGCGGATGATGCTGCCGAGCGCGACGTCCATCAGACCGAGAACTGGCGCGCCGGAGCGGAGAGCGGTGAACGCCAGCGACCTGCCGCCGGGGCTCCAGGCGCCGGCGGAATTCAGGAATTGAAGACTATCGAAGTGCGGGTCGTTGGCGGTCTTCGTGAGCCGGCGCTCGACGCGGCCGGTCGACGGATCCGCGAGATAGAGATCAACCGAGAACATATCCTTTTCCGAGAAGAACACCATCGCCCGGCCGTCGGCGCTCAGCTTCGGGCCGACGTTCAGACGCCCGCCGCCTGAATCCTCGCTGATCAGCCGACGCGCGGCGCTTGTCATCGACGGCCGGTCGGCCTCGAGCGCGGCCGTCGCCTCCTGCATCGCGTGATGCCAGCCGCGATTGAGCTCATCGGGCGTCGTGCCCAGTTGCGCGGCGAATCCGTTGAGATCGCTGCGCGGATTCGCTGACGCCCGCAGCAGCGACGCCACCCACCTGTCGCCCCACTTCGCGCCCACATACGCCCAGAACGCGTGGCCCCACCGGTAGGGAAAGTATTCCGGCTTTTCCAAATCCTGCACGCGGGGCAGTTTTTCGCTGAGCACGCCATCGCGCACCCACATGGCCGTCTGCGCGTCAACCGATCCCAGCGAGACGTACTCAGCCATGCCTTCGACGAACCACAGCGGGAAGGTGAGGATCGCCGGAACACTTCCGTCGGTCATCCGCTCGGTGTTGCCGGTCATGTCGAACTGATAGGCGTGCACGAGTTCGTGGCCGAGCACGTGGTCCGTGTCGGCGAGCGAGCCGCCCATCGGCAGCACGATGCGCCGGCGCAGCGCTTCGGTGACGCCGCCGGTGCCTTCGCCCAGCAACCCGTCGACCGCGTTGGTCTGCCGGAAGTGCGCGGCCGCGGCATAGAGAATGACGGACTGGCGGCCTCGCAGTTCGTGCTCGAAGAATCGTCCGAGCCGCGCGCGCCATCGTTCGGCGAGCCTCGCGACGATCTTCGCGGCTTCCGCTTCCTCGGGATAGTAGTAAAGATCGAAGTGCTCGGTCGCCAGCACCTGGAACTGGAACGTGCGGTACTGCACCTTGTTCCGGCCGAAGTACTGAGCGCGCGCATCCGCCGCGACAAGAACGAACGCCGCCACGAATGCCGTGATCAAGAACCGGCGCATGCAGGCACTCTATCAAGGGTCTGTCCCTGAACTACAGCGTAGAGGGTCTGTCCCTGAACTACAGGGACAGACCCCTTAATAATTAAAAAAGAAGATCAGATCGAGACCAAAGCGTTCTGTGCGTTGCAAAAGTGAACGCTGCGCGCGCGAGCCGGGCCCTTGCGCCGTGTTGGCCTGCAGCCGGAGGAATCGCGCGAGTTGATACTCCGCGGTGAGTTCACTGATGCTCTGCGAGCCGAACTGCTGAGCGAATTGCACGAAGAGGCGGCTGCCGATCTGCTCGCCGATCCGGATACGCGGCGCGACGTTCTGGCCGAACGTGACGGTCTCGAGTTCGACGAGGTCGAGGTCGAGCGCCTTGCTCAGGCGCTGCGCGATCGGCGCCGTGACGAAACCGCCGGCCAGCGACGCCGCGGCGCCGACAAGGTCGGCGCGTTGCGTTTCGCCGAGCTGATTCACGGGCCGGTTGAAAATGATCATCGACAGGATATCGGCTTCGTCGAGCGGCAGATTGCTGCCGAGCACCAGCTCCGGATCCGAGAGGCGCCCGCGCACATCCACGCGCGCCTCGACGCCCTGCACCGTACGCACGCCGCGCAGGTCGAAGATCGGATCCGGCGGCGTCTCGCCGTTGAAACGGATCTGGCCGCCGCGCTGAATCTCGAAGCGCCGTCCCTGAAACGAATAAACGCCGCGCACCGTCGTAATGTCGCCGATCACAACCGGCTCGCCTCCCGGCTGGCGCGTCGCCTGCAGCTCGCCGCCGACCGTGACGTTGAGATCGCCCAGCGACCAGCTGTCTTTTGCAGCGGAACGAATACTCGAGCCGCGCAAAATGAAATTGTCCGGGGCGAGAAGGCGAACGTCAACCTCGAGGCCGGAGAAGAACGATTTCGAACTGAAGCGCGCCGGCTTCCGAGCCGCCGCTTCGGCTGCGGCGCGCGCCGCGTCGGCCCGAAGATCGACCACCGTCACGCCCTCGGGCGGCAAATTGGTTTCTGCGACGAGCGCCAGCGGATCGCCGGCCAGCACGCGCAGCAGCCGATCGATTTCGATTCGGCCGTTGGCCAGCTCCAGATTGCCCGTCAATTTCGGGTGATCGAGATCGCCGGACAGCTGCAGCAGCGCCGACAGCTCGATGTCGCCGATCGCGTTGTCAACAATGCCGACGCGATCCGCCTCGAGGTTCATCGTAAACGCGCCGGCCTTCTCGCCGCCGACCGCGAGCTGCCCGGTGATTGTGACGGGATGATTGTGCTTATCCTGCGCGACGAAGCGGCGGACGGTGATCAGGTCCGGCTGGAAGCCGATATCCGCCTGGATCCGCGAGAAGCCGATCCCGGCCGACGGCACCTCGAATGCGCCATCAGCGACGGCGACGGTGCCCGTCACGCGAGGCCGTGCGGCCGCGCCGACGATGCGGACGTCGGCGATGAGCGCGCCGCCGATCTTTTCGAGCCGCGGCGCCACCGGCGCGAGGATGCGAAGGTCAAGCGGCTCGGTGACAAGACTGAGATCCCAGTCGGGCGTCGGCACCGATGCCGCGAGGTTGGCGGCGCCCATCACGTATGACAGCGGCACAAGCCCCTCGGCCTTCAGCGCGACGCCGTCAGGCTGCGTCATTGTCACATCCAGCCTGGCGCCGCCGTTCGCGAGATCGACGGAGCCGGCGAGCCCGGCGATTTGATAGCCGCGCACGGTGAGAGCGTTGCCATCGAGGGTGATGCGCCCGCGGGGATCCGTCATCCGGCCAACCAGCGACACCGTTGCGGACGCGCGGCCGGTGACGTCGAGTCCCAACCCGAGGAACTGGTCGATCGCTGCGAGATCGACGTTGGTTGCCGTGGCAGACAGGCGGTCAGTGGGCGTCAGCTCGCCGTCGGAGATCAGCAGTGTGCCGTCGAGGTTGATGGCCTGCACGCCGTTCGTCAGGCGAAGGTTGTTCGCAATCACCCGGGAGGTCGTCACGCGCAGATGACCGACGGACGGATCGATCCGCCAGATGTCGGTGCCGCGCGAGATCTCGGCTTCCGTGAAATCGGCCGTCAGCTCGCCGGCCCAGTCCGCCTTGAACGACGCCTTCGCGAGGAACTCGTTGATGCGGCCGGCGGCGCTTCCGCGGAACACTGTCCACGAATCAAGCTGGCCGTCGAGCAGGAACTCATTGGTCACGCTGCCGCTGAGGCTCGTCCACGTCGCCGCCTGGACGCGCAGCGGCCCGTTGGTACGGACCGAATCCCACTCGGGCAGGACGAAGTCCACGTTCGCGGCCACGCTCGAGAACGTGCCAAGAATCGAATCGGTGAGCGCGGCGCTCGTGCCCGTCGCGGTGATTCGCGGCGCATCGAACGTCCCGCGGATCTCCCCTTGTGCGGTCAACGGCCCGTGGACGTCGCGCTCGGTCCACGGCTTCAGGGCGTCGACGTCAACGGCCGTCACTTCGAAGGTCGCCGCGGAGACGCCGGCGGTGATGGCGATGCGGCCGCGCGCGGTCACGCGCAGCCCCTGCCCTTCGAGCTCGATCGACTGCGCGTTAAACACGCCGTCGCGCCATTCGCCGGAGATCACGCCGCGATCGACGCGCACCCGCGCCAGAAACGACGGCGTCAGACGCAGCGTGCCGCGCGCCTGCATGTGCAGCGCGACATCCGGGATGTTGTCCTGCCATTCGACGATGAGATCCGCGGCGCCGTTGAGATTGCCGGCGCCCGATGGCGGCGCGCCGAACTTGACGGGATCAAAACCGACGATGTTGCCGATGATTCGCGCGGTATTGCGATGGGCGGTGCGCGAGAATGTCACCTCGGCGTTCGTCACACGCGCATCGCCGAAGCTCGAATCAACGAGGTTGCCGCGGCCCGCGAAATCGATGTCCGTCCAGTTGGCGCCGCTCCCCGTCACTCGGACGTGCCCGTTCATCCGGGACGTGAAGAGCGGGTCATCGAGGCCGGTCATCCTAAGCGCGTGCCCCAGGCGCTGGGCGTTGATCCCCTTGAAATCGCCCTCGGTCATGAGCGTCACGCCGGCCGGAGAGCTCGTCAGCTCGACGAGCGTGCCCGCGGCGAGCGTGCCGCCCTCGACTGTCGATTCGGTCAGCCGCGCCGTCGCGCGCCACTCTCTCTCAGTCCAGCGCGCGGTAAACGTCTCGGCGCCGAACAGCGCGTCGATATTCGGAAAGCCCCACTCGGCCGGCAGGCGCCGCGGATCAATGCGGACGAGAGTGTCGCCGGTCACGTCGATGACGAACACGGGACTTGTCGTGACCGTGCCTGCGATATGCCCGTGCGCGCCGTACGCGGACGCCTGCGTATCGAACGTGACGCGGTTGTTCGCATATGTGAAACGTCCGTTGAGCGAATCGGCTGCGATGTCGAATGCCCGCACCGGCCCGCCCGCGAGCCTGACGTCGGCCACCCACGTCGCCGGTGAGCCGGTACCGACAACGACGTAGTTGACCCGGCCGTTGAGCACACTCGCCCACCGCCGGTCGCCGGTCACGGCGTGCGCGTCGAACCTCGAGAGGTCCGCCTGGCCGGTTATCGTGAGCACATTCGGGCGCGACGCGATCACTGTGTCGACGACGAAGTCGCCGGCTGTCGTCGTGAGAGATCCCTGAATCGTCGTGCGGTCGAATGTGCCGCCGACCCTCACGGGGCCCGTGGCATTGAGCGAGATAGTTTCGAGCAACGGCGTGAAGACCCTCCACGCGCGGGTGTTGAGCTGGCCGAGCCCGACGTTCAGGCTGACAGGCCTGGCGACCGGGCTGGTGCCGACTGTCCCGTCGACATCAAGCGCGCCCGTCGGGCTATCGATCCGGAGCTTCGTCAGCGTGGTGTTGTCCTGGCCGAACGTCAGCACACCCGTCACCGACCGCGCCAGGAACCCGTCGTCAGGCGTGGCGAAGCTCAGCCGGTTGAGTGTGACCTCTGTCGGCCCCCCGATGCGTACCTTCAGATCGCCGTTGACCCGGTTGAGCTCCGGCGGCAGACGCCATGTGCTTTCGCGAGCGTTCGCCAGTACGCGGCCGTTGACGAGCTCGACGCGCGCAAGCTCGAACGGCGCCGAAGGCCCAGACGGGGGTCTCGGCTTTCCCCAGTCGCTCCAGCTCCAGCGGCCCTGCGATTCCTCGATCACAAACAGGAAGTCGGTGAGGCGGATGAAGGTGATCTCGCGTCCGCCGCGAGCGAGGCTCCACGCGCTGTAGTCGAGATCGATGCGCGTTGCGGAAAACACCGTTTTGCCGCGGTGCTCGAATGTGACATCGCTGAGGGTCACGCCCCGGAGGAGCGAACCACTGACACGGCCGACGCGAAAGGTACCGTCCAGAAAGTTACTGGCCTGGCTTTCAATGAGCTGGCGCACTTCGCCGCGGGTCCACTCCGATCGAATCAGCAGCACGGCAGCCAGCAGCAGGAGCGCGATCAGCGCCACAGTGAATATCGACAGCCGCTTGAACCACCGGCGCCAGCGCATCAAAACGCCTGCCCGATGCTGAAGTGGAGCCGGAAGCGGCGATACTGCCCGGCGGCGAAACCTTTAATCACCAGTTCGGCGTCCGGCGTCAGCTGGTACGCGATGTCCAGCCGGATCGGACCCACCAGCGTCCGGTAGCGCAGGCCAACGCCGATGTCCGCGCGGATGTCTTTCACGGGGATGCGCCAGCTCTTGTTCCACACGTTTCCGGCGTCCACGAATCCGACGACGCCGAAGTTACTGGCGCCGGGAGAGAATCGGATTTCGGCGCTCGACTCCAACATGGAGAAGCCGCCGATCGGCAACCCCTCCGCCGTGAGCGGCGCCACCTCGAAGCGGCCCCATCCGCGCAGGCTCGTCGCCCCGCCGAGGAAGTAGCGCTTGAAGAACGGCACGCTGAGATTCGGATCGGCCTTCGATCCGATCGACCCCGCGCGAAGATGCCCGGCCAGGACGAAGTTCGGGCCCGCCGAGTAGTAGCCGCGGCCCTCGCCCGAAATCTCTCGATACGAAAAATCGCCGCCCGCTACTTTGCCCGCGGCCTCGGCGTGGATCGACAGCAGCGTGCCGCCGCGCGCATCGAGCAGATTCGCGACAGTGTTTCGCTGGGCGTCGACAGTGATCGCCGACACCGCTCCGCTACCGACACCGGTCTGGGGATTCAGGCCGAGCGCGATCAGCGTCGGCCGAAAGTCGGCATCGGCGAGCGCGGCGTCCGAAACCCGGTACGACTCATATTCACGCGCGAGCGCAATCGCGACGGAGCCGCGCGCC
>JBKJHW010000143.1:0-4452 GCA_046598935.1 Vicinamibacterales bacterium
TGCCGCTCGGTGTTTTCACGGGGCTCGCAGCGTCGAGCACGACCGGCGCAGCTTCGTAGATATCGGGCGGCGCCGCCTGCGCATGAATTGCGGAAAGCAGATCGCCGAGCTCGTGCCAGCGCTCGTGCGTGGCCATCACGATGTCGAGCGGGATTCCAGCGGCAACAGCATCGCGCACGAGATGCTCGCCGTCGAGCAGTACGCACTCTTCCGCGGGCGCTCGTCGCGCGGCGCGCCGAAATCGGTCGACGACGGCGTCCTGCCGGCGCGTCAGGCGAAGCATGGCTCATGTTACCCTCTACACACAGCTATGAAAGCGCGTTTGATCAAACGGTTTGAAGACGAAATCGCCGTATACGAGCACGAGTTGAACCACGACTTGCCGAAAGAGATTCAGCGCGCGCGCGAGCTGGGCGACCTGCGCGAAAACGCAGAGTACCAAGCCGCGAAAGAGCGACAGACGCTGTGCCAGGCGCGCGTCAGTATGCTGCGCCAGCGCGTGTCGGAGATTCAGCTGATGAACCTCGAGCGGATTCCGCACGGCAAAGCGGGATTCGGATCGAAGGTCACCGTGTCGGAAAACGGCAAGACCTGTTTGTACGAACTCGTGATGCCGGAAGATGCGAGCCCCGAACGCGGCTTGATCTCGCTCGCGTCTCCGCTCGGCCGCGCGTTCTCCGGCAAGGAAAAGGGCGACGAGGTCACCGTCTCGACGCCGTCGGGCGAGCGCGAGTTCGAGATCCTCTCGCTCGTCACGATCCACGAAGAAGAAGAGATGACCAACACCGACGGCCGTGGCTGACGCGTCCTACTCGCCCCGCCTGCGCACGGCGCTCGTGCTCACCGGCGCGGGCACCGCGGGCGCGTATCAAGCCGGCGTGATCCGCGCGCTCTCAGAAGCGGGCACGAAGATCGATCTCATCGGCGCGCACGGGCCCGGCATCGCCAATGCGTGCATTGCGTCCGTCGACGGCGGCCAGAAACTCGGTGAAGCCGGCAGCCCCTGGGCGTCACCGGCGCTGCTCAAATCGTACCGCTGGCGGGCCGGTCTTCGCGCGGCGAGTTGGGGCGTCATCGTGGCTCTCGGCGCGTTGCTCCTCCCGCTCGGCGTCCTCATCATCGCGGCGTTGCTGTACGCGGCGAGCCTGTTGGCGGCGCTCGTCAGTCTTCCCAGCGTGTCGGCCTGGCTGATCGGCGCGTACGCCGTCACGCTCGACATTCTCTTCCATCCGCCGATTCTGCCGACGGTCGTGCCGAGGCTGATGGTGCTCAGTCTGCTGGTCACGGCCGGGATTCTCCTCGCCGCATGGTTTCGCGCCGGGAGGGCGAGGCCGTCACGCCGTCGCGCCAGCGGCGGTTTCTGGTGGCAGCTCTTCAGCTCGCCGATCGACTCGCATGAGCCCGCCGCCACGATGAACGCCGCCGTCTGGACGATTGTCCGCGGGGCGGCGACGGGCCCGGCGCCCACGCCCGCTGATATCGGCCGCCGATACGTCGAACTGGTCAGCGACAATTTCGGCCAGCCGGGTTTCCGCGAGATCGTCGTCGCCGTGCACGATCTCGATGCGCGCCGTGATCTGGCGTTTGCCGTACTTCCGGATTCGCAGAGCGCCGTATTTGCCGGGCGCCGGTCAGTCGGCGGCGCGCGCGACGCGGAAGCGGTGAATCTTCTGACCTCGATGCGCGACTGCGTCGCCGACCTTATCGCCGCTGGCGCGGAGTTGCCGGGCGTGACGTCGTGCCGGTCGATCACGTTTCCCGTGGACCACTACTGGCAGGGCGAGACGCATCGGCTCACCGACAGGGCCGAACTCGTCCATCGGCTGATTGACGAGGTTCTTGCGCTCGGAGCCGAACAGATCATCCTGGTAGCCGCCGCACCGCCGGCCGGCACGCCACACGCACTTGGCCCGCGGCCGGTCGATCTTAGAGGCCGTGCGGGTGAGTGGCAGCGTTCCGTCGAGACGGCGGTCGTCGACGACGCGATTGCGCATGCGGCCACGCGGTTCTCCGGAGTGTTTGTGATTCGCCCGGCGCATAACCCGGTCGGGCCGTTTCAATTTCAGGGTATCTACGACGAGGCGTCTGACCGGCAGCGTTCAGCGGCCGATGTCATCCGCCAGGGCTACGACGACGCCAACCGGCTGTTTGTCGAGCCGGTGCTGGCGAGCGGCGAGCGCATCGATTCAATCTGATCCACGGGGCCTACATGAAGCACAAGGAAACGGAAGCGATTCACCGCGGCGAGGGCGTCGATCCCGTCGCCACACCGCTCACAACGCCGATTTACGAGACGAGCACGTTCCTCTTCGCCAACACCGCCGAGCTCGAGTCGTATCAGGCGGGGAAGTCGACGAAAGACATCTACTCGCGGTACGGTAATCCCACGATTCGCGCGGTGGAGCAGAAGATCGCCGCGCTCGAAGGCGCCGAGGCCGCGATGCTGCTGTCGTCGGGCATGGCCGCGGTGAGCACGACGCTGTTCGGGCTGCTGAAGGCCGGAGACGAGCTGGTGTGCAGCGCGGCGATTTACGGCGGGACGATGTCCGTGATTCGCGACTATCTCGAGAAGTTCGGCGTGCACGCGCGCTTTGCGCCGATCGAAGAGTTTCAAACGGCGGCGCGGCTCCACAATCTTGTTGGGGAGAAAACAAAACTCGTATGGTTCGAGTCGCCGATCAACCCCACGCTCCGTTGCATCGACATCGCCGGAGTGGCGGCCGCGTGCAAGGCGCGCGGCGTAACGTCGGCGATCGATAACACCTTCGCCAGCCCGATGAATCAGTCGCCGCTCGCGCTCGGCATCGACCTGATCATGCATTCGGCGACCAAGTACATCAACGGCCACAGCGACGTCACGGCCGGTGCGCTGGTCGGCAGCGCCGCCATGATCAAGCAGCTATCGACGGCGCGCAAGCTGATCGGTTGCATGATCGATCCGGCCGCGGCTTTCGCCGTCGGCCGCGGCATCAAGACGATCGGCGTCCGCGTCAAGCGCCACAATGAGAACGCGATGGCCGTCGCGAAGTTCCTGGAATCGCATCCGCAGGTGAGCGCGGTGTTCTACCCGGGCCTGCCGTCGCATCCCGATCACGCCGTCGCCGCGAAACAGATGACCGGCGGGTTCGGCGGCATGGTCACCTTCGAGGCGAAGGACGGTTACGCGGGCGCGTCGCGATTCTTCGACCGGATGCAAATCTTCAAACGTGCCGCCAGCCTCGGCGGCGTCGACAGCCTCGCGAGCCTCCCGGTGCTGACGTCGCAATACGGTTTTTCAGACGCGCAGCTCAAAGACGCCGGCGTCACGCGCGGCATGGTCCGTCTCTCGGTCGGCATCGAACACATCGACGACCTCGTCGACGATCTGAGACAAGCGCTCGACTGAAGAGCGGTCAACCTTGGAGGGCCATGGGGAGCCATGGAGAAAACCTATCTGTTTTCAAAAGGCTCTTTGAATGCCTGAGAGGGGTTTCCCCACGGCCCTCCATGGCCCTCCAAGGTTAGATTGATTTATCCTGCAGGAACTGCTCGGCCATTTCGCCGACGCGCGCGGCGATGCCGACGCCGGAGAGGTCGCCGAATTTGTCTCTGAATTTCGTGATCGGCACGACCGCCTTCGCCATCGCGCGGTGGCCGCCCGCTGAGCCGATATCGTTGAAGTACTTCTTCACGAACTCGCCGGCGTTGCGCGTGTAGCCGAGGTTGCGCACGCTCATGATGAACTGCCCATTCACGACACCCGAGATCATCGTCCACTTCACGTCTTCCAGCTGGAGGAAGAAGTCGGCGGTATAGGCGATGAGATCCTCGCGAGTGGTCTCGCCGAGGAACCCCGAGAACACCTGGTTGCGGTGGCTGCTCGTGTGCAGCGCGCGCGTGACGTACTCCAGGCGTTCGATGGTGATCTCGGCGCCTTCCATCTTGCGGATGAGCGCGGCGTCGGCCAGCGGGTAAAGATACGTGAACGCTTCGAGATCGACGCGATTCGTGTGCCGGGAGAAAAACAGCGTGTCCGACTTGATCGCGTAGAGCATCGCCGTCGCCGTGCGTTCCGAGATGTCGATGTCGACGGCGCGCAGATGCTCGGTGAGGATCGTGCACGTCGAGCCGTATTCCGTGCGGATGTCCTTGAACACGGCGTTGTATCCGGTCTGTTCCGGGTGGTGATCGACGACGAGGTCGACGCGAGGGAGCAGACCGCCAAAGTAATGCGGCTGCACATCGACGGTGACGATGCGATCGAAGGCGGCGAAATGCTCGGGCGTGATGATCTCGAACTTGATGTCGAGCATATCGACCATTCGCTGGTTCTCCGGGCGCGTGACGCCCTGGAGGCAGCCGATGATCGCCGTCGTTTTCGTGCGGCGCAGGACGTTCCTCATGGCGAGGCCCGCGGCGAGCGCGTCGGGATCCGGATCGTTGTGAAGCAGGATCAGCACGCGGTCGGCGTCC
>JBKJHW010000034.1:0-20344 GCA_046598935.1 Vicinamibacterales bacterium
ACGCCCAGTTCGCGCGCGTAGCGTCGAACGGACGGAGCCGCCGGCACGGGGACGGCCAATTCAATTCCCGATGCGGGCACCGTTTGTTGCGGGGCTCTCGTCGACGCAGGGCGCGCCGACGCTATATCGACGACTTTGGGCGTCGCTGACGGTGCTGCGGGTTGAGCGGGTGCGGCTGGTGCCGCGGGTGCCGGGTGAGCAGGTTCATTGGTTTCCGGCTGCGCAGTTTCTGCTTGCGCGCCTGCGGCCGCATTCGCGCCAGGATCAATCGGCTTTGCACCTGCTGACCCGGCACCCGCGGCACCGGCCGCACCTGCTTCACCCTGAGCACCTGCTTCGTCAACGGTCAGCGCGACCTGCCCGCCCGTCACTTTGTCGCCAGCCTTAACCTTGATTTCAGTCACTTTTCCGGCGACGGTCGACGGCACTTCCACCGTGGCTTTGTCCGTCTCGAGCTCGAAGAGCGACTGATCGACCTTGATCACGTCGCCGACTTTCACGAGCACGCGCGAGACGTCGGCCTTGTCGACGTTCTCGCCCAGATTCGGGATCTCAAAATTCATGAGTTTCCTTTTTACGAAATCGCCGGATCAGGCTTTTCGGGGTTGATGCCGAGATCCTTGATCGCCTGCGTAACGACGTTCGCGTCGAGGGCGCCCGAGCGCGAGAGATTGGCCAGCGTCGCAACCGTCACGAAGCGCGCGTCGACCTCGAAGAAATTGCGCAGCGCGCCGCGGTCCTCGCTGCGCCCGAAACCATCGGTGCCGAGCGTCGTGATCGGCTTGCCGATCCACTGCGCGAGCATCGCCGGCTGGCTCTTGAGATAGTCGGACGCGGCAATCACCGGCCCGTCCGTCTTCGCGAGACATTCGGTGACGTACGGCACCCTGGCTTTCTCGCCCGGGTGCAGCATGTTCCAGCGCGACACGGCGTTCGCTTCGCGATACAGCTCGTTGTAGCTCGTCGCGCTCCACACGTCGGCCGCCACGCCGTACTTCGCGAGCATCGCCTGCGCCGCGACGACTTCGTTGAGGATCGCGCCGCTGCCGAGCAGTTGCGCCTTCAGCTTCGCTTTCTTCGCATCCTTCGCATCCGTGGAAAGATCGGGCGCTGGCTTGAAGAGGTAAAGCCCCTTGAGAATGCCCTCGGTCGCGCCCAACGGCATCGGCGGCATCGCATACTGCTCGTTCATCACGGTGAGGTAATAGAAAATCGACTCACCGTCGATGTACATCCGCTTGATGCCGTCCTGAATGATCGTCGCCAGCTCGAACGCGTATGCCGGATCGTACGATTTGCAGTTCGGCACCGACAGCGAGAGCACGTGGCTCTGGCCGTCCTGATGCTGCAAGCCTTCGCCCGCGAGTGTGGTGCGGCCCGCCGTGCCTCCGAGGAGGAAGCCCTTGCAGCGCGCGTCCGCGGCAGCCCAGATGAAGTCGCCGATGCGCTGAAAGCCGAACATCGAGTAGTAAATGAAGAACGGAATCGTATTGACGCCCTGGTTCGCGTAGGCCGAACCGGCCGCAATCCAGGACGCGATCGAACCGGCTTCCGTGATGCCCTCTTCAAGAATCTGGCCGTCCTTCGCTTCTTTGTAATAAAGGAGCGTGGCCCGGTCCACCGGCTCGTACAACTGGCCGATGCTCGAATAGATGCCGACGTCGCGAAAGAGACCTTCCATGCCGAACGTGCGCGCTTCGTCCGGCACGATCGGCACGACGAGCTTCGAAATCTCCGGCGTCTTCAAGAGCTTGCTCAGCATCTTGACGAACACCATCGTCGTCGACGCCTTTTTGTCGCCGCCGCCTTCGAGGAATTCCTTGAAGGTGTCCGCCACCGACGTCGTCACTGACGGAGCAATCGGTTCCGCGGTGATGCTGCGGCTGGGCAGGTAGCCGCCGAGCGCCGCGCGCCGCTGTTTCATGTACGTGACTTCCGGGCTGGTTTCCGAGGGCTTGAAGAAACCGGCCGTATTCACGACAGCATCCGGAATCGGCGCGGAGAAGCGATCGCGGAAGCCCATGAGCTCGGCGTCCTTCAGCTTTTTTTGCTGGTGGGTGATGTTCTTGCCCTCACCCGCCTCGCCCATGCCGTAGCCCTTGATCGTACGCGCGAGCACCACCGTCGGCTGGCCCTTAGTCTGAATCGCCTGCCGATACGCGTTGAACACCTTGACTGGATCGTGACCGCCAACGCGCAGCGCTTTCAGCTGCTCGTCGGAGAGATGGCGAACCATCTCGAGAAGGCGCGGATCAGTCCCCCAGAAATGCTTGCGCAGGTACGCGCCGTCTTCGACGACGTAGCGCTGGTATTCACCGTCGACGACCTCGGCCATGCGACGCGCGAGCAGGCCTTCGCTGTCCTTCGCGAGCAGCTCGTCCCACTCGGTGCCCCACAAAACCTTGATGACGTTCCAGCCCGCGCCGCGGAAAACCGCTTCGAGCTCCTGGATGATCTGCTGATTGCCGCGCACCGGTCCGTCGAGCCGCTGCAGATTGCAGTTGATGACAAAGATCAGGTTGTCGAGCTTCTCGCGCGATGCGAGCGTGATCGCGCCGAGCGCTTCCGGCTCGTCGGTTTCGCCGTCGCCGAGGAACGCCCAGATCTTTTGATCGGACTGTTTTTTCAGGCCGCGATTTTCGAGGTACTTCGCGAACCGGGCCTGGTAGATCGCCGACAACGGGCCAAGGCCCATCGAGACTGTCGGAAACTGCCAGTATTCCGGCATCAGCCACGGGTGCGGGTACGAGGACAGGCCGCCGCCTGGCGCTTCTTCGTGGCGGAAGTTTTTCAGTTGCTGTTCGGTGAGGCGCCCCTCGAGGAAGCTGCGGGCGTAAATACCTGGAGACGCGTGGCCCTGGAAGTAGAGGAGGTCGCCGTCGTGCGGGTCGCCGGCTTCCGGCCGGCCGCGGAAGAAGTGGTTGAAGCCAACTTCGTAGAGGGTGGCGGCCGAAGCGTAGGTGGCGATGTGCCCGCCGATGCCTTCGGATTCGCGGTTGCCGCGCACGACCATGGCGGCGGCGTTCCAGCGGATGTAGCTCTTGATGCTGCGTTCGATCTCGCGGTTTCCCGGGTACGGAACCTGGTCCTGGACGGGGATGCTGTTCAGGTAGGGGGTGTTAGAGGTGAAGGCTTCTTTCGCGCCGGCCTGGCCGGCCCGGAGACGGAGGGCTTGGAGCAGTCGAACGGTTCGGCTGTGGTCACCCTGGTGAAGCACGTAGTCGAGCGAGTCGATCCATTCACGAGTTTCAACGGCTTCAAGCGCCTGCGCTTGGTCTGGCGCGACATTCTTCATGAGTGCGGCTTCCTCCCGCGGAAAGCCCCAAGTGCTTTCCGCGTAATGAGATCAAGTGTTCTATTGTAAGCCATGCGGCTTACAAACCTCGCGTTACTCAGCGTGACTTTCGCCACACTTTCGTCCTGCGGAACCGCTCAGGCACCCTCCGGTTCGTTGCCAAACGGCGCCGCCGATCCGGAGCTTTCCGCGCTTCAGGCCAAGATCCGCCAGTTCGCCCCCACGGAGATCACCGCCGACCTCTCGCCGCTCCCTCAGAACGAGCGCCAGGCGCTCGCCAAGATGGTCGAAGCGGCGCAGCTGTTTGACGGGTTGTTCCTGCAACAGGCGTGGGCGGACAACACCGCGATGCTGGCGCGCCTTTCGGCCGACGGCTCGGAGATCGGCCGCGCCCGGCTCCACTACTTCTTGATCAACAAGGGACCTTGGGACCGCGTCGATCACCACAAATCGTTCATTCCTGGCGCTCCGGCGAAGCCGGAAATGGGGAACTACTACCCCGCCGATTCAACGAAGGCTGAAGTCGAAAAATGGATCGCGTCGCTCGCGGAACCGTTGAAAGCCGACGCGACGGGTTTCTTCTCCGTCGTCCGCCGCGGTCAGGGCGGGCAGCTCATGACGGTGCCCTACAGCGTTGAGTTTCAGAACACGCTTGTTCGCGCGTCGCAGCTGCTCAACGATGCGGCCGCGCTGACAAACAACGCGTCGCTGAAGAAGTATCTGAGCCTTCGTGCCGGCGCGTTCCTCTCGAACGACTACTTCGCCAGCGACATCGCGTGGATGGAGCTCGACGCGCCGATCGAGCCGACCATCGGGCCGTACGAAACGTACGAAGACGAGTGGTTCGGCTACAAAGCCGCCTTCGAGGCGTTCATCACCATCCGCGATGACGTCGAGACGAAGAAGCTGGAGTCGTTCGGCGGCCAGCTGCAGGCGCTCGAAAATGCGCTGCCGATCGATGCCGCGTTCCGCAATCCGTCGCTCGGAGCGCTGGCGCCGATCCGCGTGGTGAACGAAGTGTTTGCGAGCGGCGATGGCAACCGCGGAGTGCAAACGGCGGCGTTCAATCTGCCGAACGACGATCGCGTCATCAAGGAAAAGGGATCGAAGCGCGTGATGCTGCGCAACGTGCAGCAGGCGAAGTTCGAGAAAATACTGCAGCCGATTTCCAAGATCGCGCTCAGCGCGGCCGATCAGGCCAGGGTGTCGTTCGACGCGTTCTTCACGCATATCGTGATGCACGAAATCATGCACGGCCTTGGCCCGCATCAGGTCATCTCGCCGGCGGCCGGCTCTCCGGCGGCGAAAGGCAGCCCCGTACGTACCGCGCTGACCGACACATACTCCGCGCTCGAAGAAGCCAAGGCCGACATCTCCGGCCTCTGGGCGCTACAGCAGCTTGCCGACAAAGGCGTCGTCTCAAAAGAGATCGCGAACTCGATGTACACGACGTTTCTCGCGTCGAGCTTCCGGTCGATTCGGTTCGGTCTATCCGAAGCCCACGGCAAGGGCGTCGCGCTGCAGCTGAACTATCTGCTCGACAAGGGCGCGTACACGGTGAACGCCGACGGCACATTCGCGGTGAACGACGCGAAGATCAGGGACGCTGTCGCGTCGCTGACCAGAGAAATCATGCACCTGCAGGCGATGGGCGACTACGCGGGCTCGAAGGCGCTTCTGACGTCGCTCGTGACACTACGTCCGCCGGTGCAGGCGATCCTGACCAAGCTCGCGGACCTTCCGATCGACATCGCCCCGCAGTTTACGACCATTAAATAGGGGTCGGGAGTTATTCGAAAATAACTCCCGACCCCTATTTCTCCGGTTTACTGCAGCCTCCCGCCGCGACAATCGGCGCCCCTAAAGGCCTGTGCGAGAAGCATTTGGCGCGCTCCGGCCGGATGGATCGATCCCGGCAGTTTCCACCCACGAAATAGGGGTCGGGAGTTATTCGGAAATAACTCCCGACCCCTATTTCTTATTTCTTGATCGTCATCCCCACCAGCTGGGCAATCGCCGACAGCGTCGTCTGGGCGGCATTGAGGCCAAGCCGGAAATCTTTGTCGGTGAACGTCGTCCAGACATCGAGCGGCGTGTGCCACGTTGGGTTCCAGCCGGCGCCGGTTTGCGCGCCGCGTTCGTTCTCGCGGAGGCTGATGGCCGGCACGAGGTCCATGAACGGCGTGGAGTCAGTGTTGGTCATGTGCGGGCCGACGTTGACGGGATAGTCGGTCGCGTATTTCTCGCCCGCGTATTTGAAATAAAACGCGAGCTTCATGGCTTCGTCGGCGAACTTCGCCGTCGACTGAAACTCGACGTTCACGTCGGCTTCGGGCCGCTGATCTTTCGCCACGCGGAAGACGCCGCGGCCGCGGCCGTCGACCTGCTGCCTGTCGTCGGGGCCCATGACCGGCTGCGGCATGCCGTGATCCCACATCATCATGTCGTGCTGGATCATCGCGATCCATTTCGGCTCGGGATACTTCCCTGAGCCCTTTGGATTCTCAATGCCCTGCAGCGCCTGCCGCTGTGCGACGTACGCGCGCGCGCCGTTGAGCCCGCTCTCTTCGCCGTTCCAGAGCGCAAATCGAATCGACCGTTCCGTCTGCACATTTGGGTCGGCAAAGATGCGCGCCAGCTCCATCACGAGCGCCGTGCCCGATCCGTCGTCATTGACCGCCTCGTTGTAGCCGTGGCCGTCCATGTGCGCGCCGACGATGTACATCTCGTTCGGATATTTCGTGCCGACCTTCGTGACGTAAACGTTGTGGACCGGCTTGTTGATGAACGGCCCGGAGTTGAGCGCGCGGATGCGTTCGTCCGGCTGCGCCATCGGATCGCAGTTCACGCTCGTCGGCGCGGTATTTCCGACCAGCCGGCTGCCGCCCGCTCCTGTGACAAGACCGCGGCCCGCATTGCCTGTGCCTCGTCCCGCTCCGGCGGCCGCGCCGCCCGGGCCCGCACCGCCTGCGCGTGGCGGCGGCGCCACGACGACGCTCGCCGGCACACTCGGGCCGCACTCGCGCGTGGGCACCGGCGGGTCGTATTCCACGCGTTCCGCATTCGTGTAGCCGTAGCTTTCCAGCTGCTTCTGGATCCAATCGACGGCGTCGCGATTTCTCTGCGTGCCCTGCCGTCGATCGCCGAACTCGGTCAGGCCTTTCAGCGTGGCCTTGTATTTCCCGAGCTCGAGCTGATTCACGAGTGTCTGGACCGGATCTTCCGGCGCCGGTGTCTGCGGCGCCTGCGCGCCACCTTGAGCCGCCAGCGAAACCACAGTGACCGTCGCCACCACTCCAACCAGATACATAAATTTCATCGAACGCATTGCGATCCTCCTGCTTCACCCGCGCCAAGCGCGGCGGCCGTCAGTGTAGCCCCATCGGAACTGTTCTACCATGCTCGTATGCCCAATAAGGAACTGGCAAAGACGCTCGGCGAACTGGCCGTCGCGCGCGGTCCGGCCATGCGGTCGGTCAAAGACGAACTTCGCGCCAACCTCATCACGCGCCTGCAATCCGGCGCGACGCTGTTCCCCGGCATCGTCGGCTACGACGATACCGTCGTGCCGCAGGTCGTCAACGCCTTACTCTCGAAGCACAACTTCATCCTCCTCGGCCTGCGCGGCCAGGCCAAGACGCGCATGCTCCGCGCGCTGACGGCGCTCCTGGACGACTTCATTCCGGTGATGCCCGATTGCGAGATCCACGACGATCCGCGCGCGCCGATTTGCGCGGCCTGCCGCGCGGCGATCGCCCAGCACGGCGACGCGACCCCGATCGGCTGGCTCGCGCGCGACCGGCGATACGTCGAGAAGCTCGCGACGCCCGATGTCACGATCGCCGACATGATCGGCGATCTCGATCCGATCAAGGCCGTTCGCGGCGGGCTCGACCTCGCCGACGAACTCACGATGCATTACGGCCTTCTGCCGCGGGCGAATCGCGGCATCTTCGCGATCAACGAACTGCCGGACCTCGCCGGCAAAGTCCAGGTGGGTCTCTTCAACATCCTTCAAGAGGGGGATGTGCAGATCAAGGGCTACCCCGTGCGATTGCCGCTCGACGTCATGATCGTGTTCAGCGCCAACCCTGAGGACTACACCGCGCGCGGCAAGATCATCACGCCGCTCAAAGACCGTATCGGTTCGGAAATCCGCACGCACTATCCGGTGTCACGCGCTGACGCGATGGCGATCACCGAGCAGGAAGCTTGGATCGGCCGCACCGACGGGTCGCTGCCGGTCGAAGGCCGCTCGCTCCCGCTCGACATTCCCGTCTTCGTCCGCGAAGTCGTGGAGGAAGTTGCATTTCAAGCGCGCGGCGATCAGCGCGTCGACAAGCGATCGGGCGTCAGTCAGCGCCTGCCGATTACGGCGCTCGAGAACGCCGTCTCGAATGCCGAGCGGCGCGCAATCCTGGCGGGCGAATCCATAGTCGTCCCGCGCGTGACCGACGTGTACGCCGCTCTCCCGTCGCTGACAGGCAAGATCGAGCTGGAATACGAAGGCGAACTTCGCGGCGCGGACGTCGTCGCCCGGGACCTCGTGCGAGCGGCCATCGCGACGGTATTCGACGGCTATGCCGTGACAGCCGACCTCAAGCCGGTGATCGAATGGTTCGAGGCCGGCGGCACTCTGCAGCTCTCGGACGACACCGCCGCGCAGGGCTTGCTCGAGCAGGTTGCGCCAATCGAAGGGCTCGAGCGCGTAATGGGTCAGCTCGGTCTCGCCCCGAAAAAAGGCACTGCGTTCCGAGCGGCGGGTTTCGATTTCATCCTGGAAGGCCTCGTCTCAGTCCGCAAGATCTCGCGAAGCGAAGACGGCCGATTCCAGGCGCCGCCGGCCGACCGCCGTGCGCCGCGCAATCCCGAGCGCGACCGCGCCCTCGAATCGCTGCTCCGCGAGAGCGACGCGAACGGCGGAGGCACCGCAGAAGGCGTGCCGGGCCGCGGCAAGAAGAAGTACTACAACTAGCCCGCGAACGGGCCAAGACTTAGGAAGAGCGCACGGTGAAGTACAAGTACACGAAATACGTGCCTGGGATCATCGACGAGCTGGACTTCGACCAGCTCATGTCGAAGCTGTCCGATTTTTTCCTGTCGAGCGGCTTCGGCAATCCCTACGACCCGCTCAGTGCAGACGACAGGACGATGCAGGCGCTGCACGACGCGGTCCTCGACGCATTGCTCAACGGCGGAATGCTCTCGGACGAAATGGTCAACCAGCTGCTGTCCCAGAACGCCGAGGGCCCGCCAAGCGACGACGCCCAGATGCGCGCCGCGCTCGAGCAGCTGATCGAACAGATCATCGAGCGGCTCAGCGAACAGGGTTTGATCAGCATGGGCGATCAGGCCCCGTCGAAGCGCGGCGTCGGCCCCGGCGGCGACGGGCCGGTCGATCCGAACGCCCGGTTCGAGGTCACCGACAAGGCGCTGGATTTTCTTGGCTATCGCGCGCTTCGCGATCTGCTCGGCGCCACCGGCCGGAGCGCCGCCGGCCGGCACGACACGCGCGATCTCTCGACCGGTGTCGACGCGGGCGGCGCGCCGCGCGAGTATGAATTCGGGGACACGATGAACCTCGACGCGGCCGCCACCATTCTCAAATCCATTCAGCGGCACCGCGGCCAGGGCACGCTCGAGCATCGGGATCTCATGATCACGCAGGGTGAGTTCCAAAGCTCCTGCGCGACCGTCATCATGCTCGACTGCAGCCACAGCATGGTGCTGTACGGCGAGGACCGGTTTACACCGGCCAAGCGCGTGGCGCTCGCGCTCGCGAACATGATCCAGCACCAGTTTCCTGGCGACGTCATCCGCGCGGTGCTCTTTCACGACTCGGCCGAGGAAGTGCCGATCAAGGAGCTCGGCCGCGTGAAAGTGGGGCCGTATTACACGAATACCCGCGAGGGCCTGCGCGTCGCGCGGCGCATTCTCGAGCGCCAGCGCAAGGACATGCGCCAGATCATCATGATCACCGACGGCAAACCGTCGGCGATCACGCGGCCTGACGGCCAGATCTATCGCAACCCGAACGGGCTCGATCCCTACGTGCTGCGCGAAACGTTCGCCGAGGTCGCCGCGTGCCGCCGCGCCGGCATCATGATCAATACGTTCATGCTCGCGCGCGACTACGACCTGGTCGCGTTTGTTCGTCGCGTCGCCCGGATTTGCCGCGGCAAGGCGTATTTCACGACGCCGCACACCCTCGGACAGTACGTCCTCGCCGACTTTCTCACCAATAAGACACGCACTGTGCACTGATCCATGCTGCCGGGCACCATCTCCCTCTTCCCGCTGCCAAACGTCGTCCTCTTCCCCGACGTGTTTCTCCCGCTGCACATTTTCGAGCCTCGATATTGCGAGATGACCCGCGCGGCGCTCGAGGACAACCGGCTGCTCGGCATCGTGCTCGCCAAATCCGGCACTGATGAGCCGCTCGAGGATACGACCGATTGTTATTCGATCGGCTGCGCCGGAGTGATTACTCACGTCGAGGAAATCGACGGCGGCCGGTACAACATCGTGTTGCGCGGTCTGCAGAAGTTCAGGATCCTTGAAGAAGACGAGACATCCGACACGCCGTACCGGATCGCGAAGATCGAAGGCGTTGCCGAGGGCCCGATCGACAAGGTCACGCTCAAGGAACAGCGGGCGCGGCTCGAGGCGCTGCTCGTCAGCTCCGGCACAGCGAACTTCTCGTTCCGGCTGCCGCCGTCAATGCCGGACGTCGAGTTCGTGCACGCGCTCTCGCAGTACTTCGGGTTTGAGGCTGTGGAACGGCAGGCGCTGCTCGAGATGTCGGACGCCGCGACGCGCTGCTGCGCGCTGATCGAGCTCGTCGAAATGCAGGTGATTATGGGGTCGCGCGCGTGGACGGGACGCGTGAACTGATCACTTTTACGGCTTGCGCGCCGTGGAAGCGGCCGTTCTCGATGAAAATTTTTCCGCTTTGTTTGCCGGCTACGGCCGCGCCGATCACGAACAGATTGTGAACCGTTGTCTCGAACGTGTCGGCGTTGAGCACCGGCGTGAAGTCCGCGTCGTTCACCGCCGCGCCGAGTGATTTGAGCAACGTCGGATCCGACCGGTAGCCGGTCAAAAGATAGACCGCATCAGCGCGCAATGTCTCGCGGCCGCCCGGCCCATCAACGATCACGTCGGTCGGCCTGATCTCGGTCACGCGCGAGTCGAACTTCGCCGTGATCGAGCCCTCCGTGATCCGGTTCTCGATATCCGGCTTCACCCAGTACTTGATCGAATCGCCGAGCGCGGCGTGGCGATGCACGATCGTGACGCTGGCGGCGCCGTTGCGATAGAGATCGAGCGCGGCCTCAGCCGCGGAGTTCTTGCCGCCCACGATCACCACATGTTGCCGATAGTGCGGATGGGGCTCTTTGTAGAAGTGCGAGACATGCGGAAGATTCTCGCCGGGAACGCCAACCGCATTCGGGATGTCGTACGCGCCGCTGGCGATGATCACCGCGCCGGCTTCGTACGTCCGCTCGACCATCGTTCGGCCCGAGGTCTTCACGACAAAGGATTCTCCGCGCTCTCCATTGGCTCCGCGCCTCCGCGTGATGGCTGTTACAGGTTCTTCGAACCGGATATCGAGCGTGTAGCTGTCCGCCACGCGCCGGTAGTACTTCAACGCCTCGTGACGCGTGGGCTTCTCGTGCGGGCTGACGAGCGGGAGTCCGCCGATTTCGAGCAGATCGGGCGTGGTGAAAAACACCATGTCCGTCGGAAAGTGCAGCAGTGAGTTCACGAGCGCGCCTTTCTCGAGAATGATGTACGAGAGGCCGTGCTGCTTGGCGGCGATGGCCGCAGCCATCCCGGCCGGGCCTCCACCGACGATGGCGACGTCGAAGACAGGCGCCGGCACGCTACTTACCAACCGTCGCCGGCGTGTACTCCAGCCGCAGGTTCGACACAATGGCCACGGGGCGGCCCGGCGACGAGAACACATCAGAGCCGTCCCTAGTCGTGAGCTCCACGCGAACGCCGACGATCGAGATCGCAGAGACCGACGCGGGGATGATGATCATCGCCGCCTGAGGGCGTCCCGGCGCGATCGTCTTCGTGCCGCCGGGGCCGGTGCCCACGGAGCCAAGGAGGCGATCGAACAGGTCGAGCTCCGCCCGGAGTTCGCTCACGACTGCGGCCCGGTCGATCACGGCGCCGCTATTGGCATTGAGCACTGCGACAAGCGCAGACGCGCGCGCGAAGGGCAAGGTCTTCCCTGCCACGGCGAAGCGGTTGTGGAGGTCAAAGCGAAGGGTCGACGGCCCTGTGTGCGGCGGGATCCGCATCGACGCGCCCTTCATGGCTTCCGTGCCGGCAGTGATGTCGCAGAACGCGCGCTTAGTCCTGATGCCGCGGCCAAGATCGGAGGGGCAAACCGATTCGGTGACGAACTTGGTCGCCGGCGCCGTCGCGCGCCGGCCGGCCTGCCCGGCATAATCCCCGGCATAATCCCCGGCATAATCCCCGGCATAATCCCCGGCATAATCAATGAAGCCCACCGACAGAAGGCACAGCGCGAGCACCAGTGGGGGCGTCATTGTTGCGATTATAGCAATCGAGCGTGTGTGTGATGATACCCACCCGTGTCGTCGCGGTTCCCTGAACGTATCGTCTGCCTCACCGAGGAAACCACCGAGACGCTGTACCTCATCGGCGCCGGCGATCGCGTCGTCGGCGTCTCGGGCTACACGGCGCGGCCACCCGAGGCGCGGCAGAAACCGAAGGTCTCGGCGTTCATCAACGCGCGCTTCGACAAGATCGACGCGCTCAAGCCCGACCTCATCCTGGCGTTCTCCGATCTGCAGGCCGACATCGCCGCCGAGTTGATCCGGCGCGGGCACAACGTCATGACGTTCAACCAGCGCAGCATCGCGGACATTCTGCGGATGATCCGCGTGCTCGGCGCCGTGGTCGGTCTCGGCGCCGACGGCATCGCCCTCGCGGATCGCCTCGAGCGCGGCCTCGACGACATCCGCGCATCGGCCGCGTCCTTCACGCGGCGCCCGCGCGTGTTCTTCGAGGAATGGGACACTCCCCTGATCTCCGGCATCCGCTGGGTCGAGGAACTGGTCGAGATTGCCGGCGGCGACCCGATCTTCCCGGAACTCCGCAACGCGGCGCTCGCCAAGGACCGGATTGTCGGTCCCGATCGCGTGCGCGATGCGAAGCCCGATGTGATTTTCGCGTCGTGGTGCGGGAAGAAAGTTCGTCCGGCGACGATCATCGAGCGGCCGGGCTGGAGCGAGGTGCCGGCAGTGAAGAACGGGCACATCTACGAGATCAAATCGACGTACATCCTGCAGCCAGGGCCGGCGTCACTCACCGACGGCATCGCGCAACTGCACGCGCGCTTATCCGCGTTTAATGAGCTGTAGGAATTCCTGGCGCGTTCGGGGGTCGTCCTTGAAGCATCCGCGCATCGCGCTGGTCACCGTCACGGAGTTCTGCTTCTCGACGCCGCGCATGGCCTTGCAAAGATGTGTCGCTTCCATGACGACCGCCACGCCGAGCGGCTGGATTCTGCCGTTCAGGCATTCGGCGATCTGCGACGTCAGGCGCTCCTGAACCTGCAGCCGGCGCGCAAACATATCAACGACGCGCGGGATCTTGCTGAGGCCCACGACCTTGCCGTTCGGAATGTAGGCGACGTGCGCCTTCCCAAAGAACGGCAGCATGTGGTGTTCGCAGAGACTGTAGAAATCGATGTCGCGGACGATGACCATCTCGTTGTACTCGACCGCGAAGAGCGCGCCGTTGATGACCTCGTCGACGTCGATCCCGTACCCGCTGGTAAGGAACTTGAGCGACTTCTCCACCCGTTTCGGCGTATCCACGAGCCCTTCGCGGTCCGGGTCCTCGCCGATCTCAGTGAGCAAACGCCGGACGGTCTCTTGCATGGCTGGATTGTACGTCACGCTCAGCGCGCGAGGAGCGCGAGGAGATTGGCCGGCAGCGGCTTGTCCATGCGCGGCCGCGCCGTGTCCTCTGCCAGCATCGAGACCACGGCGTACACGGTACGCGCGACGGCTTCCATCTTCGCCGGGTCGATTTTCGACACGTCGTCGGACGGCCGATGGTAATCGGCGTGAAGGCCCGTGAAGAACTCGACGAAGGGAATTCTGCGCTCGAAGTACGGCGCCGCATCGGTGCGCGGATAGAAGAACGACTCGGTCGCGAGATCGAACTTGCGATTGTGTTTCGCGAAGCCGTAATCGCGCTCGACGGTCAGCATGACCTTTTCCATCTGCGTGCTGAGCACGCCGGGGCCGGCCGTGAACACTTCACCGGGCCCGGCGAGATCCTCCTCGCCCGGCAGGTTCGTCCCGGGTTTCTTTGAACGGCCGATCATATCCACGCAGACATGCGCGACGATCTTCTCCGAGTACGCGCCGTACGCGATGTGGCGCGATCCCCAAAGACCGCTCTCTTCGCCTGTGTCCCAAATGAGTACGATGGTCCGGCGCGGCTTCGGCCCCTGCATCAGCGCGCGCGCGATCGCCAGCGTACCGGCACTGCCGGACGCGTTGTCGTCCGCTGCGTTGTAGATCGCATCGCCGGCGACGGCTGCCCGGCCGACGGCGCCGTCAAGGTGCGACGACATGGTGATGTATTCGTCCTTGAGCGAAGGCAATGCCGCCGTGGCCGGCACTACCGCGTCCGACCCTTCGATAATGCCGACGACATTGTAGGCGTCGGTATTCTCGGCGGTCCCGGTGATTGTCACCGCGATCGTCGGCGTGGGATTCGCGGCGACAAATTCAGCCATCGCCGTTGACATCATCAGATGCGGCAGCGGATTCTGCGCGTACGCCCAGCCCACCGAAGGATTCAAGTCCCGCGCGGTCGTCGGCCGCGGCGTCACGGCGTCGAGACTTTCGAGGTTCGCAGGCGGAACGATGAACAAACCCAGCGCGCCCCGTGTGCGCGCTTCCTGCGCCGGCAGCATGTGGTCGACGCCGGGCTGGCCGAGCATCGCCCGCGTGACGCCTTCCGGCAGCACATTCGGCGCGGTGACGATCATCCATTTGCCGCGAACATCGGTGTCGTTGTACGGATCCCAGCCCATCTTCGGCGAGCGAATACCGTGGCCCACGTATACGGCACGGCCGCTCCACGTGCCGTGTTTGAGGAAGCTGGTGACGACGAAATCCTCGCCGGACCGGAACGTGCGCTCGTCCACTTTCACCGACGCAGCGCCAAGCGTCGTCCGGGTGACGATGTAGTGCTGCCGATAGCCGCCGTTGTCGCCGAACGGCTTCACGCCCATTTGCTTCAGCGCGTTCTCGACGTACACCGCGGCGAGATCCTGACCCGGCGATGGCGTGGCCCTGCCCGCCAGTTCATCCGAGGCGAGATAGGTGATATCGCGCAAGAGATCGTCGGCCTTGATCGTCTCGGCGGCTGCGCGCAGCGTGAGCCGCTGCGGTGCCTGCGGCGTCTCGGCAACAAGGCTGACTGTGAGAACGAAACCAAGCGCCGGAAGGATCGAGAATCGATTCACAGATTCACCTATTCAGGTTCACGGGTTCAGTACTTGTAGAAGCCTTCGCCGCTCTTGCGGCCGTTCTTCCCGGCGAGCACCATGCGCTTCAGCAGCGTCGGCGCCGCAAACATCGGATCTTTGAACTCGTCGAACATGATGTTGGCAATGTAGTACGTCGTGTCGAGACCCACGAAATCGAGGAGCGTCAGCGGGCCCATTGGATAGCCCAGGCCGAGCTTCATCGCTTTGTCGATATCTTCCTTTGTGCCGAGGCCGTGCTCGTAGCAGCGGATAGCATCGAGGAGGTACGGAATCAGCAGCCGGTTCACGATGAAGCCCGGCTTGTCCGGCGCGGTGATGGGCTCCTTGCCGATCTTGACCGAGTACTCCATCAGCGCGTCGTAAGTGTCATTACTTGTCGACAGGCCCTTGACGACCTCGACGAGCTTCATCAGGGGAACAGGATTGAAGAAGTGCAAGCCGCCGAACTTGTCCGGCCGCTGCGTCTTCGACGCCAGCTCGGTGATGCAGAGCGAAGACGTGTTCGACACGAAAATGCAATGCGCGCCGACTGATTTCTCCAGCGCGCTATACGCCGCGGCCTTGTCGTCGATATTCTCGATGATCGCCTCGATGATGAGGTCGCAGTCCTTCATGTCGGTAAACTCGGTCACGCCGCTGAGGTTGCCGAGCGTCATCGTGCGCTGCTCTTCGGTGACTTTGCCTTTGGTGACACCGTCATCGAGAAACTTCTTGATCCGCGCGAGGCCCTTGTCGAGCACGCCCTGGTTCACTTCGCGCACGATCGTCTTGTAACCGGCCGCCGCCGACACCTGCGCGATGCCCGCGCCCATCAACCCGCAACCCAAAACACCGACAGTCTTGATCGCCATTTACAAACGCTCCACGATGATCGTAATTCCCTGTCCACCGCCAATACACGCGGTGGCCATCCCGTACTTCTTGTTGCGCCGCGCGAGTTCGAGCGTCAGCGTGAGAATCAGTCGCGTGCCCGTCATGCCGAGCGGATGGCCCAGCGCGATCGCGCCGCCGTTGACGTTGGTCTTGTCCCGATCGAGACCGAGCTCTTTTTCAACGGCGAGATACTGCCCAGCAAACGCTTCGTTCACTTCGATCAAATCCATCTGATCGAGGGTGAGACCCGCACGCTCAAGCGCTTTGCGCGACGCCGGCGCCGGGCCCATGCCCATGTACGACGGATCGACGCCGACCGCGGCCCACGACACGACGCGAGCCGTCGGCTTCAAGCCTTTTTCTTTCACCGCCTTGCCCGACGCAAGAATCAACGCCGCGCCGCCATCGACGATGCCGCTCGCGTTGCCCGCCGTCACCGTGCCGTCTTTCGAAAACGCCGCCGGCAACTTCGCCAGCGCTTCCATCGTCGTCTCCGGGCGCATGTGGTCGTCCGTGTCGACGACGGTCACACCTTTGCGTGTTTTGATTTCAACGGGCACAACTTCGTCGGCGAATTTCCCTTCAGCCCACGCTTGGCCCGCAGCCTGTTGGCTGCGAATCGCGTACCCGTCCTGCTCTTCACGCGAGATCTCGTATTTCGCCGCGCACTTCTCCGCCGTCTGCGCCATGAACAAGCCGCAGTACGGATCGAGCAACGCTTCGTAGAGGTAGTCTTCGAGCTTGCCCTGGCCGAGCTTCAGGCCCGTGCGGAGGCCGCGCATGATGTGCGGCGCCTGGCTCATGTTCTCGATTCCGCCGGTGAGGACGATGCCGGCTTCGCCGAGTTGAATGAGCTGCGCGCCGCTGACGGCCGCTTGGATGCCGGATCCGCAGAGGCGATTGACCGTGAGCGCCGGGACTTCCTGCGGCACGCCGGCTTTAAGCGCGACGTGTCGCGCGCCGTAGATCGCATCTGAGCTCGTCTGCAGCACGTTGCCGAAAACCGCGTGTTCGATCCACTCGGGCTTCACGCCGGTCTTGGCAAAGGCGCCACGCGCCGCGATGGCGCCAAGCTCGAGCGCGCTGACGTCTTTGAGCGAGCCCGTGTAATCCGTCATCGGCGTCCGCGCGCCACCAACTACAAACACTTCTTCCATCGAGTCCCCTAGATCTCCAGCTGTTTAACTATCCAGTCGCCTACTTGCGTTGTTCCCAGTTTGCCGCCGATGTCGCCGGTCGTCTGGTTCTCGTGAACCGACGCTTCGACAGCGGCTTCAATTCGTGCGGCTTCGTCGTTCGCGCCCAGCGTCTCGAGCATCAGCGCCGCCGACAGAATTGCGCCGATCGGATTCGCGACGTTCTTGCCCGCGAGCGGCGGTGCCGAGCCGTGCACCGGTTCAAACAACGACGTCTTGCCCGGATGAATATTGCCGGACGCCGCCATGCCGAGCCCGCCCTGCAGTGCGCCGCCGATGTCGGTGACGATGTCGCCGAAGAGGTTGTTGGTGACGACAACTTCGAATTGCCCGGGATCTTTCACGAGGAACATCGCGAGCGCGTCGATGTACATGTGCGAGGCTTTGATCTCGGGATACTCAGCCGAGACGGTCTTGAACACCCGTTGCCACAATGCGTGGCCCTGCTGCATCGCGTTGCTCTTGTCGGACATCAAGACTTTGGTCAGCCCGTTGGCCTTCGCGAATTCAAACGCATGACGAATGATTCGGTTCACGCCCTTGAACGTGTTGATCTCTTCCTGAATCGCGACTTCATCGTCCGTGCCGGCCTTGAAGCGGCCGCCGACGCTCACGTAGACGCCCTCGGTGTTTTCGCGGAAGACAACGAAATTGACGTCTTTGCGGCCGCGGTCTTTGAGCGGGCAGAGACGATCGTCGAGGAGTTTGACCGGGCGATAGTTCACATAGAGATCGAGCTCGAACCGCGCGCCGAGCAGGATGTCGCGCGCGTGCCGGTTGTCTGCGACGCGCGGATCGCCGAGCGCGCCGAGCAGCACCGCGTCGAACTGATCGCGGAGCATCGTGTAGCCGTCGGCCGGAATCGTCACGCCGGTCGCCAGGTAGTGATCGGCGCTCCACGGCAGAATTTCGAGATCGATCTTCCGGCCGGTGACGTTCGTCACGGCCTTCAGAACTTTGACGGCTTCCGCCGTGACTTCCTTGCCGATCCCGTCGCCGGGAATAACTGCTATGCGCACAACTTAGTCATATTAATAGAGTTTCAACGTTTCAAAGTTTCAGGGTTTCAGCGTTTCAGGGTTTCAGCGTTCTACTGCCATCGCCATGCCCAGACCGCCCGAGACGCACAGCGTCGCGAGTCCGCGCTTCACGTCGCGCCGCTCCATCTCGTGGAGAAGCGTGACGAGGATGCGCGTGCCGGTGGCGCCGATCGGGTGGCCGAGCGCGATGGCGCCGCCGTTCACATTCAGCTTGTCGAGCGGAATCGGAATGTCGCGCAGCACGGCAAGCACCTGCGGCGCGAACGCCTCGTTGATTTCGACGAGATCGAAGTCATCGATCGTCAGCCCGGTCTGACTGAACAGCTTCTTCATCGCGGGGACAGGACCGATGCCCATCACGCGCGGATCGACGCCGACGGTGGCCCAGCCAATGATGCGCGCCATCGGCTTGATCCCGCGCCGCTCGGCTTCCGCGCGGCTCGCCACGACGAGGGCCGCGCCGCCGTCCGTGATTCCCGATGACGTCCCGGCCGTGATGATTCCAGGAACGCCATCGACCGGCGCGAACACGAGCGGCAGCTTTTTCAAGCCCTCGAGCGTCGATCCCGCCCGCGGATGTTCATCGTCCATGAGATCGACCGGTTTGCCCTTCGCGTCAGTGCCGGGCGCGGCGACAATTTCTGCCTTGAAATTCCCTGCCTTGATCGCGACTTCTGCCTTCAACTGGCTCGCGAGCGCGAACGCGTCCGATTCTTCGCGGGTAATTCCGTACTCGCTCGCGAGCACCTCGGCCGTCTGTCCCATCAGCATGTTGGAGAGCGGGCAGAAAAACCCGTCGCGCGACATCGCGTCGACGAGCGTGAAGTTGCCCATCTTGTGGCCCCAGCGCGCGTCAGCGCTGTCGATCAGGTACGGCATGCGGCTCATCGATTCGATGCCGCCGGCCAAGCAGATCTTCGACTGTCCCAGTTGGATCGCTTGCGCGGCGAGCGCGACCGTCTGTAAGCCGGAGGCACAGGCCTGGTTGATTGTCTGAGCTGGAGCCGTGACCGGCACCCCTGCGCGGCGGGCAACCTGCCTGGCCGGGTTTGGACCGGAACCGGCCTGCCGGCCATGTCCGATCATCACCTCATCGACATCGTCGGGCGACACGCCAGCGCGAGCGAGGGCGGCGATCGCCGCGGCGGCACCGAGGGCGGCGGGGTGTGTCTCCCGCAGGGTCCCGCCGTAGCGGCCGATGGGGGTACGGGCGGCCCCCAGTATCACGGTGTCGGATACGGACATCCAACTGATTGTATCGCCGTCATTCTCCGGTCACGGCTTGCCCCGGAAGCAGCCACACCTTAATATTTGTCATCCCGCGTTCTGGCCATTTCGTCCCTTTCATTACGGGTGGCCCGTCCCGGATATTTGAGGAGGAACAAATGCGTAAGTTCGTAATTGGAATGCTGGCGGGCGCCCTGGTGATTGTTTGCGGGGCCGTGCCGGCAGCAGCGCAGGAGACGCGCGGCTCGATTCAGGGTGTCGTCAAAGACAGCTCTGGCGGCGTGCTCCCCGGCGTCACGGTTGAAGCCAAGAGCCCGTCGCTTGTTGGCCTTCAGACCGCAGTTACTGATACCGATGGCATTTATCGTTTTCCGGCGCTCGCGCCCGGCAAATACGTCATCACCGCCACGTTGCAGGGCTTCGGTCCGGCAAAAGTGGAGAACGTCGACCTCACCGTCGGCCAGACGCTCCGCATCGAGCTGACGTTGTCAGTGGCCGGTGTGTTGGTGGCGGAAACGGTCACAGGCGAAGCGCCACTCATCGACGTCAAGGCCAACGCCGCGACCTCGACGGTGAGCGCGGACATCATCAACCTCATCCCGAAAGGCCGTAACTTTACGTCGGCGCTGACGCAGATTCCAGGCACCAACAACGAAGCGCGCGGCGGCGGCATCATGATCGACGGCGCGTCGGCTTCGGAAAACCGCTACGTGGTTGACGGCATGGACACGACCGACCTGCGCCGGGGCACGTCGGCAAAGGACGTCATCACGGACTTCATCCAGAACATCACGGTGAAGCAGTCCGGGTACAACGCGGAATTCCGCGCCGCGACCGGCGGCGTGATCAGCGCGATCACCAAGTCCGGCGGCAACCAGTTCCACGGCGACTTCGGCACGTACTATTCCTCGAACGCATTTCTCGGCAAAGTGCGCCAGACGCTGCGCGTGCTGCCGTCGGATGCGTCGAAGGCCGAATACATCAGGACGCCTCGCGACAAGAACACCTATTCGATCGACCCGGTGTTCGATATCGGCGGCCCGATCTTTCAGAGCAAGGTCTGGTTCTTCGCGGGTTACAACCCGTCGTACACCCGGCAGGAACGCACGGTCACCTGGGTCACGCCCGGAACGAACCCGGCGACGCAAACGTTCACGACGGG
>JBKJHW010000002.1:0-45973 GCA_046598935.1 Vicinamibacterales bacterium
GAGTCGCGGTCTTCAGGGCGCAGGCGGACGATGATGGGGTACTCCCGGCCCTTTTCGCGGTACTGGCCGGCGGTGGTGCCGGCGACGTTCGTGCGGATGGTGTTAGCGACGTTCGAGACCGTCATGCCGAGGAGCGCCGCCTTCGGGCGATCGACGCGAATCGCGAGTTCCGGCCGGCCTTCTTCGCGGCTGAGCTGCGGATTGGCGACGCCGGGGGTCTGCTTCAGCACCGCGAGCACGTCGTTCGAAATGCGTCTGGCTTCCGTCAGATCCTCACCACGTACTTCGACCGCCAGACGGCTGTCGTTATTCCCGCCGCCGAGTAGCCGGTTGATCGTCTGATTGCCGCCCGAGGTCCGCGTCGTGATGACAGCGCCGGCGATGCCGGTCAGCGACTTGCGCAGTTCGGTGGCGATCTGGTCATTCGAGCGCGTGCGCTCGTCGCGAGGGACCAGCTTGATCTGGAGGTTCGCCGACGAGGCCGAGCCGCCCATCGGTCCGCCGCCGCCGGCTGACGAGATGATGGTGGTCGCCTCCGGCGTGGTCTGTTTGATCATGTCTTCGAGCCGCTGCACGACGGCTTCGGTGCGCTCGACGCGCGTGCCTGTGGGCATGCGCGCGCTCACGGTGACTTCGCCTTCGTCGGTCTGCGGCACGAGCTCCGACGGAATCGACGGCAGGATCAGGAACGCCGCGATCGTGAGCGCCGCAGCGCCGCCGATCACCGTCGGGCGATGCTTGAGCGACGTGAGGATCAGTCTCGCGTAGCCGGCGTCGAGCGACTCGAAGCCGCGCTCGGTGATGGTGAACATTCTGCCGAGGATGCCCGTGCGTTCCTCAACCGGCGGCGGCAGCCTCAACAGCCGCGAGCAGAGCACCGGCACGATCGTGACGGCGACAAAGAGCGACATCGTGAGCGAGAACATCACGACGACCGACAGCTGCACGAAGATGATGCTCGATACGCCGCTGAGAAACAGCAGCGGCACGAAGACGGCGATGTGCGTCAGCGTCGACGCCAGGATCGCGGACCAGACTTCTTCGGCGCCTTCGATCGCCGCCTGCAGGCGCGGCTTGCCGTGCTCCATGTGGCGGAACGTGTTCTCGAGGACGACGATCGACGCGTCGACCACCATGCCGATGCCGAGCGCGAGGCCGCCGAACGTCATCGTGTTCAGCGTAAAACCGGCGAAATAGAGCAGCGCGAACGTGCCGATCACCGAGATCGGGATCGACGTGGCGATGATCAGCGTCGAGCGGATGTCGCGGAGGAACAGGAAAATGATGAGGACGACGAGAAGGCCGCCGAACCAGGCGTGCTCCTTGACCGAGTCGATCGAGCGGTGAATGTAGACCGACGAGTCGTCGATGACGGTGAGGTGGACGCTCGGCACCTCGCGGTTGGTGCGCTCGACTTCCTTGTGCACGCCCTCAGCGATCGCGACGGTGTTCTTGCCCGACTGCTTGCTGACGCGCAAACGGACGCCCGGCTTGCCATTGATGCGCGTGAACGACCGCAGGTCTTCGGTGGAATCTTTCACCTCGGCGATATCGCGCAGGTAGATCGGCACGCCGGCTTTCGTCAGCACGACGAGATCGCGGATCTGATCGACGCTCTGGAACTCGCCCTGGCTGCGGAGCAGGAAGTTCGTGTCGCCTTCGATGATTTCGCCGAGCGGCACGTTCTGGTTCTCGGTGCGGATCGTGCTGATGATGCGATCAACAGAAAGATCGAGCGCCGTGATCTTTTCTTTGGAGAGCTCGACGCGCACCTGGCGGCGCAGGCCGCCGTCAACCGTGACCGACGCGACGCCTTCGACGCGCTCGAGGCGGCGCGCAAGATCGTTCTCAGCCAGCTCGCGCAGCGTGACGCGGTCGTAGTCGCCTTCGACGCCGACCGTCATGATCGGCTGCGCGGAGACGTCGAATTTAAAGATGGTCGGCGGATCCGCGTCGAGCGGCAACCGGCCGCGCACGCGGTCCATGCGCGTTCGTACTTCGTCGGTCGCGTCGTTGAGGTCCACGCCCCACGCGAAGTTCAGCCGGACGTTGCCCGATCCTTCCGACGCGGTGGAGTTGATCTGTTCGAGGCCCGGCACCGCGGCGAGCGACTGCTCGAGCGGGCGGACGATGAGCTGCTCGATTTCCTGCGGACCGACGCCGGCGTAGCCGACGCGCACGGTGATCGTCGGGTAAGTCACGTCCGGCATCAGGTCAACCGGCAGCCCGAGCAGCGCGATGAAGCCGAGCAGCACGATTACCGACGACAGCATGAACATCATGACCGGACGCTGAATTGCGATACGCGGAATGCTCATGCGCGTGGCTCCAAGGGGTGGGTGTGCCGCTGAAAACTACTTGCCGGCGCCGGGGGATTTCGCCGCGCCGTCGCCGCGGCGTCCGCGCGCGCCCACGAGCTGCACGCGGTCACCGCTCCGGAGCGCGATGGCGCCGGTGGTGATGACCCACTGGCCGTCGTTGAGGCCTTCGAGGATCTCGACCTTCTCGCCGTCCTGAAGACCCGTGCGCACGACGTTGAAGCGCGCGACGTTGCCGTCATCGACCAGAAACACGCCGCGCTTGCCTTCGCTGTCGACGACCGCGTTGCGCGGCACCGTGAGCGCGTCGGGCCGGCGGTCGACCGTCAGCCGCACACGGGCATACATGCCTGGTTTGAGCCGGTAGCCGGGGTTCGGTATTTCGATTTCGAGGCCCGCTGTGCGCGTGGCCGAATCGAAAATCGGGGACACCCGGCTGACGTTGCCGCCGAACGATTCACCGGGGAACGCGTCGACCTCAACCATGGCCTCGACGCCCGGCGTGACGCGCCGGAAATCTTTCTCAACGAGGTTGGCAATGAGGCGCACGCTGCGAATATCGACCACGGCCACCATCGGCGTGTTGGCGCCCGCAAACGCGCCTGGATCGAGCGTGCGCCGCGCGACGAACCCGTCGACAGGGGACCGGATGATGGTGTTGCCGAGCGTGACCTTCAGCTCGTCGAGCCGCGCCTGCGTCTGCATGACCTGCGCTTTGGCGACGTCGACCTGCGCCATCGACGCGTTGAAACGCGCTTCCGCGTCTTCAAGCGTCTGCTTGGTCTGAAGCTGTCGTTCGTAGAGGCTCTTCTGACGGTCGAGCGTCGTTTGCGACGCGACCTTGTCGAACTCGCGCTGTCGCGCAGTGGCGCGCGACAGCTCGAGGCTGGCTTCCGCCTGCTTGACCTGTTCCCTGACGTCGCGGTCGTCCATCTTCGCGATGACCTGACCCTTCGAAACGCGGTCGCCGAGGCGAACCGCGATCGATTCAATCCGGCCGTTCACGCGTGGCGACACGTCAACCGTCGCCTCGCCGATCAGATTGCCGACGACCATCACGTAGTCGATGACTTCCTGGCGCGTGGCGGGCGCTGTGTCGACGGTCATGAGCGCGGCATTGCCGCGTCCGCCGCCCGCGCCAGGCGCGCCGGCTTTCACGCCGCCGGCCGGCGCCGCCACCGCGGCGCCCGTCAGGCCCGCCGCGGGCGTGCCGCCGCGCAGGTAGTAATAGGCGCCGGCGGCCACCGCCGCCAGCACCGCAACGGTGATGATCGCTTTCTTCATTACCGCCCGGTGCTCTGCACGCGTTCGAACTCGACGAGCGCCTTGATGTAGTTGAGAATCGCGCGCAACTCGGCCGTGCGCGCCGACGTCATCGCCTGCTGCTGCTGCACGACCGTGAAGTTGGTCGACATGCCGACCTCGAACTTCGTCTGCTCGGCGTCCGCCTGCCGCTCGGCAAGCTCGCGCGCCTTCTGCGCGGCCATCAGCGCTTTGTAGGTGTTCTGCACCTGCAGGCCCGCGTTCGTCACTTCCGACGACACCGACAGCTCGGTCGCCTTGAGCGATGTCTGCGACTGCTCGAAGGTGAGACGCGTGCGCGCGAGGTTGGCGCGCGCGGCGGTCTGGCCGAGCGGGTAATTCACCGTCGCCTGGATGTTCCAGGTCGGCTGGTCGAATGCGCCGCTGATCGAGTTGATGTAGCCGGCTTCCGATACGAGGAGCATCGGCGAACCGAGCACGCCGCGATTTTCCGGCGTGAACAGGTTGCCGCCGGAGCCTGCGACCGAGTAACCCGCGGACATGTTGAGCTGCGGCAGCACCTGATTTTTGAGGAGGTCAATGGTGAGGAGCGCCGAGTCGAGCTGCTTGCGCGCCTGCAGCAGATCAGTGCGCTGCGCCAGCGCTGCGGCAACCGCTGCCGCGATGTCGACGTTGGGCGCCGCCATGGACGGCGCCTCCGTCGGGTTGATCGTGCTGCGGTAAATGTCGTCGTCGGTGCCGCCCGCGATGAGCCGCTTCAAATTCTGTTCAGCCTGGCGCCACGTGGATTCGGCGTTCACGAGGTTCAGCTCCGCGTTGGCCTGCTGCGACTCGGCCGTGATGACATCGATCTGCGCCATCGTGCCGACTTCAACCTTGATCCGGTTCTGGTCGACGAGCGAGCGGCCGAGGTCAACGGCGCGGCGCTGGATTTCGATGTTCTCGATCGCCGCGCGCAGATCCCAGTACGCGGCGCGAACCGATGCGATGGTGTTGGCCGAGAGCGCCTTGAGCTGGATGTCGTTGATCTCGCGCGTAATCTGCTGCGTCCTGAGCGTCGTCCGCGTCGAGTCGGTCTTGAAGTTCTGGAGCAGCGGCTGGGTGACGTTGAACGAGAGCGAGCTGCCGAACGACAGGGGACGCGTTGACGTCGGGTTGGTCGAGGTCAGGCGGTTGGTGTTGAAGCTGCCGTTGTAGCTCATGCCGTTGAACGGCAGTTGCTGGTTGACGGACGTGTTGGCCGAGAGGTTGCGTGAGGAGACGCTCGGGACGACGTCGACGGAGCTCGACGTGAGCGAGGTCGAATCCTGGTACCGCGTGGTGTTGGCGAAGTTCGGGCGGTAGAACGCTTTCGTCGCCTGGATCTGGTAGTCGGTGAGCTGGGGGTTGTATCGCGCGACTTTGAGTTCGATGTTTCTGTCGAGCGCGCGCTGAATCGCGTCCTCGAGCGACAGATTCATGATCGCCGTGCCGGGCACTTCGGGCGGTTTCGCCTGGCCGACCACGTAGCGGTCCTGCGCCGGGGCAGGGCCGTTCGGCCTCGGCGCCGGCGTCTGCGCCCCGGCAACAGCCGCCGCGCCGGTCATCACCAGCGAGAGCGCCGCCACCTGGAAGGTTGTCTTTATCGTCGTCATCGCACTATTACTCCAATTGAGGCGTCGGCCGAAACGCCGACCCATGATCTTACGTTAGCGGGCAGGTTTCGGATCGCGCCGGCCACCGCCGCGGCCGCCGCGAGATTCGCGGATCCGGCGCTCGATTTCCTGCAGTTTCACGCGTTGTTCGGGTGTCAGCGCCCGATTCATCCGGTAGAGCATCATCCAATATGTCTTGTTGTTGTTCGAGCGCGCGGTCTCCATGCGGTCGATCTGCCGCAGGACCACCCACTGTTCGACTTTGCCCTCGGCAACCATGCGGTCGAGTTCTTTGTTCTCGCGGTGCATGGTCTCGCGATAGCCGGCCAGCTCGTCCTTCGACGAGTTGTAGATATCGTCGATCGTCTTGACCTGCTGCGGTGTGAGGCCGAGCTCTTTCTTGCTGCTTTCGTCGACCCACCACGGCTTGGGACGCGAGGAGGGCTGAGTCTCGGGTTTGGCCTGCTGGCCGCTGCCGGCGGGAGGTTTCGCGGCTGCCTGGTTCTGGCCGGCGGGGGTCCGCTCGGCGGAAATGGGACCGGTGGCGCCACTCAGGGCGACGCACGCGACGATTACTGACAACGTCTTGAGAATCATGGACTTTCCGCCAATCACACCGGACTTACGATCCAGGGGAACCCCCTGTTTACCCCAGCGAGCTTCAGCGCCGCTAAATCGATCCGCTGAGGTCTTCCAGCCTGCGAATGGTCTGGCCGACGAGATTATTAGGCGTTGAGGCCCCGGCTGTCAGCCCAATAACGAGCGGGCCGCTCGGAGGCAGCCAGTCGACGGCGACTGCCTCCTCGATCTGGGCTGTGGAGGGCGCCCCTATCTGCCTATGTCTTATCTGGTTACCGGATACCAGGCAATCGGGATCCGCGATGTGAAAGGTCGGAACCCGTTCAGCGCAGATCCGGGCAAGGTTGCAGGTGTTGGAACTGTTGTAACCGCCGACCACGACCATTAAGTTGAGCGGCTGCTCGTCGAGCATTGCCAGCACCGCGTCCTGCCGCTCCTGAGTCGCACTGCAAATGGTGTCGAACGCCCGAAACCGGCCCGCAAGCTCGGCATCGCCGTAGCGGTCACGGATCGCCGCGCGGAACATCTCGCCGACGGCCAGTGATTCGGTCATGAGCATCGTCGTCTGGTTCGCGCAGCCCACACGAACGAGGTGCAGATCGGGATCGAATCCTTCCGATATCGCCTTGCCGAAGCGCTCCAGAAGCACCGCGCGATCGCCCCCGTGGCGAATGTAATCGCAAACGATCGCGGCTTCCGCTTCGTCGAGCACAACGAGAAAGTGGCCGTTCGGATACTGCGTCGCCTGCGACGCCGTGGCGCGCGTCTCCTCGTGCTGCACTTTGCCGTGAATGATCGACGTGAAGCCGTCTTCCGCGTAACGGCGGACGTTCTTCCATACGTTCAACACGGAGCCGCACGTGGTGTCAACGAGCGTGCAACCGATCTTGTCGAGTGCCGCGAGCTCGCCGATCGATACGCCGAACGCCGGCAGAATCACGACGTCGTCCGGGCCAAGCGTTGCGCGATCGACGCCCGGATCCGTCAGAAACTGGATGCCTTGCGCGCGCAGCCGGTCATTGACGTGGGGGTTGTGAATGATTTCGCCGGTGAGGACCACCCGGGCGTCTGGAAAACGCTTGCGCGTTTGATACGCGTAGTCGACCGCGCGATCGACGCCGTAGCAGAACCCGAATTCCCTGGCGAGATGGAGCGTCAGGCGACCGGTCTGGCGGACAAATCCCGACGCGCGAATTTCATCGACGACGGCGCTGTCGTAAGACGCGGCGAGTTCTGCCGCGACGGCCGCCTTCATATTGAGGCCCTTGCGGAAGATCAGTGAAGGCAAGTGCTTACCGTCGGCGCCCGGACGTCGCTGCCCGCGCGACAACAACCTGGGGCGTCGTCAGTCCCTCGATCGCGCTCAGCGAATTGAGCTGGAGCTGATCGATTTCGCCGGGATATTGCTCGGCCGGCAGCGGCGGGGCGTTGGTCACCGGAACTGCGGGGCGGGTCTGGGCTGACTGCGCGGGAGCCGCCGCAGGCGGCTGCCACACGCTGAGGCGGCCGCCGATGACGCCGAGCACGAGGCAGGCGGCGGCGACAGCGATCCATGCGCCGATGTGCGGCGGGCGCGGGGCCATCTGGAATTCGCTGACGGTGGCGGGCGCTGTCGTGCGCGGGAAAGCGAGCAGCTTCGACGGACGGTCGAGCTGTTCGAGCCGGCTCATGATTTGCGATTGCTGGGCGGCGAGCCGCTCTGTCGTGAACACGGCGTCGACGGATTCAGCGCCGAGCTGTTTGGTCTGCTCGAGCCAGCGCGCCATTTCGAGCGCGCGTTCGGCGCAGGCGTCGCAGGCGTCGAGGTGCGGCGGGCGAGCGCCTGTGTACCAGGACTCGGCCAGCGCGTCATCGGACACATGTCCGCCGCGAAGAAGTTTGTCAGCGATTCGCACGTTCTTTTCTCCCCGCGGATTTCGCCGCGCTACCAGTCTTCGTCGTGGTGGCCGCCTGCAGCGCGCCGGGTTGCACGAGCGACCGCAGCCGCCGGATTGCCCGGAACAAGTGCACGCGGACCGTCGATTCGTTGAGCCCCGTCATGGCGCTCACTTCCCTCGACGTCTGGCCATCGAAATGGCTCAGCATGAAAATCAACCGCTGCCGTTCTGGCAGCTTGGCGAGCGCCGTGTCCAGTTGGGCGCGTCGTTCACCGTGGAGGAGCTGCTCCTCGGGGCTTGCCGCTCGCGACGGCAGGTATTCGGCCGGGTCGCGCTCGTTGCCCATTGAGTCCACCGGTGTCGGTGCCATCCACCGTTCCCGCCGGCGCCGCGCCTTTAACCGGTCCAGGCACCCGTTAATCAGGATGCGGGTGAACCAGACTTCGAAGGGCAGGTCCTCGCGAAACGTACCCAGATGAAGATACGACTTCACGAAGGCGTCCTGCACCGCTTCGTCGGCGTCCGCCGCGTCGCGCAAGTAGTGAAACGCGATGCGAACTGCACGCCGTTGGTGCCGCCCGACCAGCTCGGAAAACCGCTCCCGGGCCTCTTCAGTTCGCCCGGCCGCCTGCATCGCTTTGACCTCGATCGCCACAATGGCATCGAGTTCGCGGGTCGTCAGAGGAGCCGGACTAACGTCTGTCATGGGATACGCCCTGCAAGGGGGCGCGTTTACGGGGATTTTAGCACTGGCCCGGCTACTGCGCCGGTTCATCTCAAATCTGGCAATCGGGGAATCTGGCAATGTGGGATCGGCAATCGGCAATGGGCAATGGGCAATCGGCAATCACCGAAGTCTGGCGCCTGGGAAATAGACCGTAAGTATTTCAGTCGCGTCGTCGCCGCGCCGTGCTCGGGCGAGCGCGCCGACCTGGCAGAGGCCCACGCCGTGGCCGAATCCCGTGCCGCTCAGTATGTAATCGCCGCCATTGGCAGCGGGAGACATGCGGAACCGGGTGCTCATGATCGCTCGGGGGCCGAGCCTTCGGTTCACCGCGCTGCGAAAGTCATCGCTTCGCATCGTGATGCGGCCGGCGTCGCCCTTGACCGTCACGCGGGAAACACGGCCGCCGCTGTCGCTCTCCTCGAGAACGACGGCCGACACGCGCTTGCCGATCGCGAGTCGGCGCGACCGGTCCGAGCCCAGCGCCTCCATCAAATCGAAGCGGGTCAGCGTCAATGTCCACGGCCGATGTTTGACAGTTGGCACGTCGTCCGGCTGTGCGAGGAGGTAGGGGAAGCCGGTCGAGCCCCACACCTGTTGCGGCGAGGCGGTGTGGCCTCCGCAATCGGCGTGAAAGAGCGCGTCGATGGGCGCGCCTGCGCCGGCGCCGTACGTGAGCACGCGACCGGCTGTTCGCGCGACGGCGCGCCGCGCGTCGTTCGAGAAGCGCGAGGTCGCAAGCCGCGATGGTTCGTAGACCTGGCAGTGCGTGGAATCGCAGACGTCAAAACCCTCCGCGCGGTGGCGGCCGAGGTGCGCGAGCGCGTAACTTCGCGCAACGATCGTCTGCACGTCGTAAATGCGGCCCACAGTGTCCGCGGACTCTCCGACCGGCGTGATTTCGGAGAGGGCCGTCGCCGCCACGTAGTCTTCGAGCGCGACGCCGACCACCTTACCGGCCACGCGCACGCGGATTTCGGCGGGCGCCGCGACGGCAGGCGCCGAAGGCGCCACGGCGGGAATTTGATGCTGCCCGCCGCAGGTTGCAGCGAACATTGCCGATAGGGCGATCGCCAATACCGTTGCCAGATTGCCCGATCGCCGGTTACCAGATGTCACTTCGCGGTGTATCGGCTGGTTTCCTTGTTAGTCTTATGCCCGTTGGCGACGCCCGAGCCCGTCCTGATTGTTGACGACGACCCGTTTGTTCTTGGACTGCTGACGCACGTCGGGGAAACGCGCGGCATGGACGTCGTCGGCGTGCGCACGCCGGAAGAGGCTGACGCCGCAATGGCCGCGCGGCCCTTCGCCGTCGTTGTCGTGGACCTGCTGCTTGGCGAATCGTCCGGCCTCGATCTCGTGAAGCGCCTCCGGGCGCGCGACACCTCGATAGAAACCGTTGTGATCTCTGCCGATCGGCGCTTGTCGAGCGCGCTGGAGAGCTTCGAACAGGAAGTGTTCGCATTCCTGCCGAAGCCGCTCGACCCGGCCCATGTCTTCGCCACGGTCGAGCGCGCGATGGAGCGGCGCCGCGAAGGTGTCGAGCGCCGCAGGCTCACGTGGGAGCTCGAGCTCCTCAATAAGGTTGCGGAGGTCGTGACGTCGTCGCTCGAGCTTGATGCGGTGCTCGACCGCGCCGTCGAACTCGTCGGGCTGGCTTTCGGCGCGCGCTGGGCATTTGTGCGAGTGACGCCGCTTTCCGGCGGCATACCCGTCGTCCGCGCGGCGCTGGGCATTCCTGTCAGTCAACTGGCGAAGGTGTACGCCGAGAAGCACGGCCCGCTGCCGAGCGACGTCGTATTCGCGACCGGAAAGCCGCTGCGCATGACGGAGCCTTCCGCTGGGGACTACGCGTCAACGATTCCGCTGGCCGAGTGGAAATCCACGATTTCCGTGCCGATCACCGCCGGCGACGCGCTGCTCGGTGTGGTGACGCTCGTCTCGCAGAATCGCGAGTCGTTCACCGACGCCGATGAAAAACTGCTGCTGACGATCGGGCGTCAGTTCGGCGTCGCGATCTCAAACGCGCAGCTGTACGAGCGCGTGCATCGCGCCAAGACTGAATGGGAACGCACCTTCGACGCGATCAGCGATCCGATCGCCGTGTTCGACAGCGATCGACGGACCATGCGCGCTAACGCCGCGCTCGCGGGCATCTGCGGATGGAAGATCACTGAAACGCAGGGCCGCACCTGCGACGACGCGCGAATGTGCGGCGGCGGCCCGGACTGTCTCGTGAGCCGGGCGCTCACGGAAGGGCGGGCGCAATCGTCGGAGATTGTGACGAGTGATCAGCGCATCTTCGCCGTCACGACATTGCCTGTGCCGGGCCAGAACGCGGCCGTGTTGTTTGCGAAAGAAGTGACTGAAGATCGCCGGCGCGCGCGCCAGCTGCGCGAGCTGAGCGCCGAGGTCACGCAAACCAACGCGGAATTGAACCTCACCGTCGAGCGCCTGCGGACGACCCAGGCGCAGCTCGTGCAGAGCGAGAAGCTCTCGGCCATCGGACAGCTCGTCGCCGGCGTCGCGCACGAGCTGAACAACCCGCTGACGAGCATCATCGGGTACACGCAGCTCATCCAGGAAGCGATCGGCGCGAATCCGGTGTGGAAAACGTCGGCCCACGCGATGCTCGATGACATGAGCCGGGTGCTGTCGGAGTCGGAGCGCGCGGCGCGGATTGTGCGCAACCTCCTGACATTCGCGCGGCGGCAATCAGCCGAACGCACGCGCACCGGCGTCGCCGACCTGTGCAAGCGCGTGCTCGCGCTGCGCGCGTACGATCATCACGCGCGCGGCGTCGCCGTGACGTCCGATTTCGCGGAGCTGCTGCCCGCCGTGTGCGTCGACGACGGCCAGATCCAGCAGGCGTTGCTCAACCTCGTGCTCAACGCGGAGCAGGCGATGAAAAACGTGGCGGCGCCGGTACTGACGATCACCGCCGTCCCTGAACCCGAGGCGAGCGCGGTGCTCTTGACGATCTCTGACAACGGGCACGGCATCGCGCCTGAGGACCTTCGGCGCGTGTTCGACCCGTTTTTCACGACGCGCGGCGTCGGCGAAGGCACGGGCCTCGGTCTCAGCATCGTCTACGGCATCATTCGTGAGCACGGCGGCCAGGTCTGGGCGGACAGCGGCGAGGGCGTGACGACATTTCACGTGCGGCTGCCGGCGCGGTTCGATGATGAGCCGTTTTTCGCGAGCGACACGGCCGTGGTGGCGCACACCGATCCGGTGTCGCGCGACTTCTTCCTCGCGGTGCTCTCAGGGTGGGGATACTCCGTACGGTCGGCAGCGAACTCGCGCGAGGCGCTCGCGTATCTGGCGGCGGGCGACGGTCAGCTGCTCCTCGTTGACCCGGCGATTGTCGAGCTGGACGTCCCGAGCTGGCGCGCCGAGTGGCCGAGTGCTGCGCCCGGACTCAAATTGGTGGCTATCGAGGCCACGCTCGTCACGCCCGAAGCGGCGCGGTTCCTGCGCGAGTCGGCGACGGTCGTACTGGCGCCGCCGTTCGACTTGCCGAATATCCGGCGGGCCGTACTTGCAGCGCGCGGCGCGGCAACTTAAAATTAGCCGTTTGGCCGCATCGGGCTGAACGCTGCAGGGAGAAGACATGTCGCAGGGAAATCGCACGGTGGGCCTGGACGCGGTCGGCATCACGCGCACGGCCGGTGAGCACTGGAATTTCAGCACGGCCGCGTTGTACGAAGAAGCGCTCCGCCGCAAGGAAGGGGAACTGTCGAAGGACGGCGCTCTCGTGTGCAGCACGGGCCGCTACACGGGCCGCTCGCCCAACGACAAGTTCGTCGTCAAGGAGGCGTCGAGCGAGGCGAACGTCGACTGGGGCAAGGTCAACAAGCCGATCGACCCGGCGAAGTTCGACGCGCTGCTCGCGCGCATGGTCGCATACGCCGCCGACAAGGATCTGTTTGTGCTCGACGCCTACGCCGGCGCGGATCCCGATTACCGCCTGCCGGTCCGAATCATCACGGAAATGGCGTGGCACAACCTCTTCGTGCGCAACATGTTCATCCCGGAGCTCGATCCGGCCAAACAGCTCGCGCACGAACCGCAGTTCACCGTCATCGACATCCCGAGCTTCAAGGCCGACCCGGCGGTTGACGGCACGTTGTCGGAGACCTTCATCCTGCTCAATCTGGCACGGAAGCTCGTCATCATCGGCGGCACGCAGTACGCCGGTGAAATGAAAAAGTCGATCTTCGCGGTCATGAACTACCTGTTGCCGCTCCGCGACACGATGCCGATGCACTGCTCGGCCAACGTCGGAAAAGACGGCGACGTCGCGCTTTTCTTCGGCCTCTCGGGCACCGGCAAGACCACGCTCTCGAGCGACACGAACCGCGGCCTCATCGGCGACGACGAGCACGGCTGGAGCGCCAACGGTGTGTTCAACTTCGAAGGCGGCTGCTACGCGAAGACGATCAAGCTTTCGGCCGAGGCCGAGCCGCAGATCTACGCGACCACCAAGCGATTCGGCACGGTACTCGAGAATGTCGTGATGGATCCCGTCACGCGCACCGTCGATTTTGACGACGCGTCGAAGACGGAGAACACGCGCTGCTCGTACCCGCTGAGCTTCATCGACAATTCAGTGGCGAGCGGGCAGGCCGGCCACCCAGAGAACGTCATCATGCTCACGGCCGATGCCTTCGGCGTGATGCCGCCGATCGCGCGCCTGTCGCCGGATGCGGCGCAGTATCACTTCCTGTCGGGCTACACCGCGAAGGTGGCCGGCACGGAGCGCGGTGTCACGGAACCGACGCCGATCTTCAGCACGTGCTTCGGCGCGCCGTTCATGGTGTGGGATCCGAACGTGTACGCGAAGCTGCTCGGCGATCGCATCGCGACGCACAAGTCGCGCGTGTGGCTCGTCAACACGGGGTGGACGGGCGGCCCGTACGGCGTGGGCAAGCGCATGAAGATCGCGCACACACGCGCCATGATTACGGCCGCGCTCGCCGGCGCGCTCGATCATGTGAAGTTCGCGCTCGATCCGGTCTTCAACCTCGAAGTGCCGACGTCGTGCCCGGATGTGCCGCCGGAAGTGCTGACGCCGAAGCACACATGGGCCGACAAGGCCGCGTACGACGCACAGGCGAAGAAGCTCGCGACGATGTTCGTCGAGAACTTCAAGCGGTTTGAAGCCACAGCGAAGCCCGAAGTGAAGGCCGCGGGGCCAAGAGTCTAGGGAGAGCGTCGGAATCTGGTGAATCACGGTGATTCGGGTGAATCACAGTGATTCACTTTGTGAATTCGTGAATGACGGAATCGGCGAATCAACGCCCGACGCGAGCTGTGGCTTTCGCTTTCGCAAAGATCGCCCTCAATTCACGAGCTTCCTCCAAGCGTCGCGTGACGTCGTTTGAAGGCACCGCCGGAACTCGGGCTGCCAGTTCAAGCCAAAGGACGCACTCGTCGGCCTCCTCATCGACTATCTGAAGTTTGGCTTTGAACTCCTTGCCGGACCGCGCGCGACGCATCGCTCGATGGTTGGCGGCCACACTTCCCGCCGACCGGCTCAACTGGCGGGCAATATCTCTCAGGCCAGGCGTCGATTCCATTGAGGCGCACACGCGAACGACCTCGACCGCAAATGTCTGGCTCCGTGCTTCAAGACGATCAAGCCAGTCGCTCACGAAGCGCACCAGGAGCAACGGACCTGCCAAACGAAGGCGCCAGGACTTGTCTTGGCGCGGAGCCGCGAGTCGCCACCTGCGATGAGAAATCTGCAACGTTTCGATCGGGCTGATGTTGCAGATTTCACATCGGGTTTATTCGAGGATTCCCCGATTCACCGATTCGCGGATTCACTGACTGATTCACACGACTCACCGCGATTCACCGGACTCACTCGATTCCATGATCGAATATGGCGTGCTTCCCGTCATCGGCCTGGAAATCCACGCCCAACTTCTCACCGAGACCAAAATCTTCTGCGGCTGCCGGACATCGTTCGGCGCCGAACCCAACACAAATGTGTGCCCGGTGTGCCTCGGCCTGCCGGGCGCACTGCCAGTCCTCAACAAACGCGCCGTCGAGCTGGCGATTCGCGCGGCGGTTGCGCTGGAGTGCCGCGTCAACGACCGGTCGGTCTTCGCGCGCAAGAACTACTTCTATCCGGATCTCCCCAAGGGCTACCAGATCTCGCAGTACGAGCTGCCGCTCGCGACGGGCGGGCGCCTGCGCCTTTCGAGCGGCAAGTACATCGGCATCACGCGCATCCATATGGAAGAGGACGCGGGCAAATCGCTGCACCACGGATTTCCCGACTCAGGGTCGAAGACGCACATCGACCTCAACCGCGCCGGCACGCCGCTCATCGAAATCGTCAGCGAGCCCGACGTGCGCACAGCGGCTGAAGCGGCCGAGTATTTCAGCCGGATGCGCGAGCTGCTCGTGACGATCGGCGTGAGCGACGGCAACATGGAAGAGGGCAGTCTTCGCTGCGACGCGAACGTGTCGCTGCGCGCCGGCGAGACGGCGCCCTTCGGCACGCGCACGGAAACCAAGAACGTCAACTCGTTTCGATTCCTCGAGCAGGCGATTTCCTACGAGATCGAGCGGCAGACCGACGTGTTGGAGTCCGGCGGCAGGATCGTGCAGGAGACGCGGCTCTTCGACAACGCAACGGGCCGCACCGAATGGATGCGCAGCAAGGAAGACGCGCACGACTACCGCTATTTCCCCGAACCGGATCTCCCGCCGCTCATCGTCACACCGGAGTGGATCGCTGAGGCCTGCGACGGCATGCCCGAGCTGCCCGACGCCAGAACGAAGCGCTTCGTGTCCGCGTATTCACTCAGCGATTACGACGCGAACCTGCTGGTGCGACTGATCCCAGGGGGCGCCGAGTACTTCGAAGCGACGGTCACGCACGGGGCGTCAGCCAAGGGCGCCAGCAACTGGATACTCGGAGAATTGCGCAGGATTTTGAAGGAGGCGGGCGAAGAGACCATGACCGCGGTGCCGGTCGAGCCAAAGCGGCTTGCCGGGCTCATCGCGCTCGCTGAGTCCGACGTGATCAGCAGCACCGTCGCGAAGGACGTGCTGTCGAAGATGTGGGACTCCGGCCGTAGCGCCAGGGACATCGTGGACACCGAGGGGCTGGCGCAAGTCGGCGACACCGGCGCGCTCTCGGACGCAATCCAGGAGATCCTCGCAGCGAACCCAGACGCGATCGCCCAGTTCAAAGCCGGAAAGAACAACGCCTTCGGCTTCCTGGTTGGACAGGCCATGAAGGCCATGAAGGGGAAGGCCAACCCAAAGGTCATCAACGAGCTGCTGAAGGCCGCACTGAACAATCAGTAAGCCGCTTACTAGTTCACCAGGCACCCGTGAACCTGTGAACCTGTGAACCCGAGCCTGTGCCGTTTGACACACCCCCGTCATATGCCTACACTGAGTTTGTTCAGCATTCATGCCGGGCTTGAAACGACTTTCCAGTCTTAACGAGTTCGCAGTGACCCACATCATCGTGGAGTCACCGTGTGAGTGTCTCGCCGACTTCTTCCGCCGCGAAATCCTCAAACATCAGCAGTGTCTCGAACGGCAGCGCGAGTATTACTCCGACGTCGCCATCCGTCAGGCAGAGCAGGCGCTGATGCGGGCGCTCGAACAAGTCGAATGCCTCTGCAAGCGGGACGACGCCAATCAGATCATCGGTGAGCTGCTAATGAAGTTTGACGCCGTCACGAACCTTTCGGCTTTTTCGGATCTCAAACGCACGCACTAGATAGCCGCTAGAAAATCGAGCAATATGAAAACATCTGCGGCCGTTGCCTTGGCTCTAATCGTCGTTCTCGCCGGCGGATGGATTTGGGGCGCGTCGGGCAAGGCCGCTGTCGAGCGCGACCGGGCCCGGATGGCGCAGCAGATGCACTTCGAACGCGCGCGAGCCTCGGTGCTCGACGGACGCCTGACGCTTGTCGGCAACGACTACGCGCGCGCCGGCGCGCTGTTTGGCGCGGCGGTCACCGAGTTGGAGACACTGCAGCGGTTGCTGCGGGAATTGAGCCAGGCCGAGCTAGCCGGCCGGATCGAGATCGTCGTCGCGCATGTCAAGACCGCGCGCACGGCGGCCGAGTCGCAAAATGCCAACGCCTGGAGCTCGGCGGATGCCGCACTCCAGGCGCTGAAGAGTATTCAGCTTCCTGAGTAGGTTATTTGCTGACGATCGCCTTCGCGGTGATCCGAACGGCAGGCCCCACGCCCGACATCGATCCAGCAGTGAGCACTTCGGTTTCCTGGCCCGGTTTGAGGAACAGAGTGGCGGACTGGCGCTGGACCGACTTCATCACGGGATCCGTGCCGGCCGGAACGTACCCGATGGTCAGCGTGACGCTGACCACGCCGCTCTTGCGGAGCGTTGCCCTCGCGTCGATATCGAGACCCGTCGGATCGAGCTTGGTGTCGGCGTTGCCATAGTTGCTGCCCAGCCCACGCACCGAGCCGTTGTTCTGATTGGCTACCGTGATCGAACCCGACCGCGTCGTCGTTGCGACACCGGCGCCGGTACCCTTGTCCACGACGATGATTTGGATGCTGACGTTGGCGTCAGTCTGGTCGATGCCGATGTCAATCGGCCGTGCCGCGGGCGGGGCCGCCGACGGGGGCATCTGACCTTGCGGCGTGGAGCCGCGCGTGGCGACGGGGGCCGTCGTCTGTTGTGCAAGAAGCGTCGCCGAGGCCGAGAGGGCGACGATCGTGAGTGCGGCTGCAAGTGTGCGAGACATAAAACTCCTCTGAGAATCGTTACTGTTGGTTGTTGCCGATCGCCGACACCACGAGAGGCGCCAGTCGTATCGGATCGATGTCGATCGCTTTGATTGGCGCGCCTGACAGCGGTCTGATCGTCATTGGCTCGGCCTGTTCGAGCGCCGGAACCATCCGGCTCGACCATTCCGGGTCGGTGTCCGACAACGCCGCGAGGACCGACTGTTCGCCGTCTGTCGCCGCAACCGTTCGCGCTATCGACGTCAGAGGAGACGACGCGTTCTTGACGGCGGTTGGATGCGCGGCAATTGTTGAACTGATCACTGCGGGATTGATAACTGTCGGATTGGCAATTGTGAGATTGGAGATTGTCGGATTGTTTGGCCACGAGACAAACGCAGCCAATGCAACGCTCGCCATTGCGCCGCCGGCAAAGACATATCGCCACGCGAAGCGCGACGGTTGAGTCACGGCAATGCGCGACATGACGTTCGAGCGAAACGCGTCCGATGGCTTCGCGCTCGTCAGGCGCGATGCAGCTTCGTTGATAGCGGAGTCGACAGGTTCGTGCGGCGTCACAGCGAGGCTTCCAATCTGATTGTGAGCAAACGCCGCGCTTCGGCGACGCGCCACTTCACGGTGCCGAGCGGAATCTCGAGCATTCTGGCGATCTCTTCGTACCGGTGCTCGCCGGATGCAGCGAGGAGCAACGCATCGCGCAATTTCGGAGAGAGCCGGGTGATTTCATCTTTGGCGCGATCGGCAAGATCCTTCGAAACGGCAACGCGCTCGGCATCGGGGTCAGACGCGGCGACGTTGTCGAGCGGCGACGATTCGTCGTCCATGCCGAAAGACGTGATCTGGCGCGACCACCAGAGGCGGCGCGACCGGCGGCGATCGAGAGCTTTGCGCCACGTGATCGTGAGGAGCCACGTCTTGAAAGTGGAATCGCCGCGGAAGCCCGACATCCGGCACCACGCCATGACAAACGCCTCCTGCGCGGCGTCTTCTGCGTCTTCGCGCGAGCCGAGCGCCGCCAGCGCCGTGCGAAACACGACGCGCTCATGCATCGCAACGAGCGCGCCAAACGCCGCCTGGTCGCCGGTTTGCGCGGAGGCGACAAGCGCCTTCACCTCGGCAGAATCGCCGGCGCTCGCAAACGGCGACAGACGGTCCCCGTCCTGGTTCGCCGCCCGGTCCATCAGGAGCGGCAGCCCGCCGGCTATCGAGTAAGACACTGGGGAAATAGACACACCGCCTGGCCCTTTGGTTGGGTTAGAAAACGACATCGGGTGTCGTTTTCCCAGAAACGACACCCGATGTCGTTTTCGCTGAATTTGAAAGGATAAACTGAGAGAAATGCTGCAAGTCGAACAAATACTGAAACTTATCCGCGAGCGGGTGGACCATCCCGCCACGGTCCGGGAGCTCCAGCAGATGCTGCGCGTCCCGGCGGAGGCCCGCGGAGCCTTCAAAAAACAACTCCGCGACCTGGTCGCCTCCGGCGATCTCATCGAAGTCCGCGGCGAGCGCTACGGCCTGCCCGACCTGATGAACCTGATCGTGGGGACGATCTCCACCAACCCGCGCGGGTTCGCCTTCGTCGATCCCGACGACACGGACGTGCCCGAGGGCGGGCAACCGGCAAAGGGCATCTTCATCGCCGGCGGAAATCTCAACCAGGCCATGCACGGCGACCGCGTCGTCGTCCGGCTCGAACGCGACGGGCCTCGGCCCGAAGGACGGATCGTCCGGATCCTCGAGCGCGCGTCGCAATCGATCGTCGGCCGGTTCGATGTCGATAGCACCGGCGCCGGATACGTGATCCCCTTCGATCGGCGCGTCATCATGGACGTGCAGATCGCGCCTGGCGATGAGCGCGCGCCGGGGCGCAGCCCCGCGGAAGCGCGCAGCGCGAAGGCGGGCGAGATGGTGACCGCGGAGATTACGCGATGGCCAACGGCCGCGCGCCCCGCGGCGGGAAAGATCACCGAAGTGCTTGGCCCGCTCGACGCCCCGGGCGTCGACACGGCCGTGATCATCAAGAAACACAATCTGCCGGACGAGCACGGCGTCGAAGCGATCGACGAAGCCAAGCACATCGGCACCCAGGTACGCGAGCAGGACATCGCCGGTCGCACCGATTTCCGACAGATCCAGACCGTCACGATCGACGGCGAGACCGCGCGTGATTTCGACGATGCGATCACGATCAAGAAGCTCGCGAACGGGAACTTCTGGCTCGGCGTGCACATCGCGGACGTCTCTCACTACGTGCGGCCGGGATCCCCGCTCGATCTCGAAGCCTACGAGCGCAGCACGTCCGTGTATTTCCCGGAGCGCGCGGTACACATGTTCCCGTCGGAGTTGTCGACGGGCATGTGCTCGCTCAATCCGAAGGTCGACCGTCTCGTGCAGTCGTGCCTGATGGAAGTGGATCGCAAGAACGGGCACGTGCTGCGCTACGAAATCGACGACGGCGTGATCAACAGCAACGAGCGCATGAGCTACAACCAGGTCAATGCCATCCTGACTGACAAAGACCCCGCGACGATCGCGCGGTATCAGACGCTCGTGCCGATGTTCGGGGAGATGGGCGAGCTCTTCGAGATTCTCAACGCGCGGCGCCGCCGCCGCGGGTCGATCGACTTTGACCTCAAGGAATCGCAGATCGTGCTCGACGACCAGGGTATGGTCGAGGCCATCGTCGCATCCGAGCGGAACATCGCGCATCGCCTCATCGAAGAGTTCATGCTGCTCGCCAATGAAACGGTTGCGCGGCATCTCCAGACGCATTTCATGCCGACGCTGTACCGCGTCCACGAAGAGCCCGACCCGATGAAGGTGGAGCAGTTCGAGGAGTTTATCGGCTCACTCGGATACTCGCTCGGCTCGAGCGGTGAAGATGTATTGCCGAGAGATTTCCAAAAGCTCGTCGGGCAGATCACGGGCAAACCTGAAGAGCGCCCGATCGCGTTCCTGATGCTGCGGACGATGCAGCGCGCGCGGTACGATCCGAATAACCTCGGCCATTTTGGTCTCGCCGCCGAGTTCTACACGCACTTCACGTCGCCGATCCGGCGCTATCCGGATCTCGTCGTGCATCGTTCGCTGCGAGAAATGCGCAAGAACGTGTCGGATGCCCGCAAGGTGGAGCTGACCGAAGACCTGCCGGCAATGGCAAAGCACACGTCCGAGCGCGAACGGCGCGCGGCTGACGCCGAACGCGAGCTCGTGCAGTGGAAGAAAGTCCGCTTCATGGCCGACAAGGTCGGCGACGAGTTCGAGGGCTACGTGACCGGTGTGAGCGCCTTCGGGCTCTTCATCGAGCTCATCGAGCACTTTGTCGAGGGCATGGTGCACGTCTCGACGATGGCCGACGACTACTATCGGTTCCTCGACAAGGCGCATCTGCTCAAGGGCGAGAAGAACGGCAAGATTTACCGGCTCGGCGACAAAGTGCGCGTGCAGGTCATCCGCGTGGACATGGAACGGCGCCAGATCGATCTCGGGCTCACGGAGATTCTTGACGCGGTCCGCCGCTCGGAACGCAATCGCGGTCCGCGCACATCAAGAGCGAAGCCCAAAAAAGAAGGGCGCCGCAAACAGCAACGCCCTGGTCAACGCGAACGGGCCTTCGGGAAGGCCGCGAAGCGCCGGAGGTAAATCGAGCTACCGCTCTTTGTCTTTATCTTTATCGAGATCGGCGTCGCGGGTGGCTTCTTTGAAGTTCTTGATGCTCTTGCCCAAGCCGCTCGCCAGCTGCGGCAGCCGGTTGGCGCCGAAGATGAAGACAATGATGATGAGAATGATGACGAGTTCAGGGACGCCAAGGCCAAACATGGTGGATATCCTACCATCGGCCTTCGGTTCTGCGGAGCTTCAGCGGACAAGGCCACCCGCCCGATGCAACGTCCTAATAGGGGAGCACACCCCCGGGCACCATCCTTGCAGCTATACTGGCCGGAGACTCATCCATGACGCCGCCCGAAACGCCGAACGTCCAGCCGGCCGCTGAAAGCGGTCCGGGTGTGGTGTCGGCTGGATGGCTGGGATCGAGGTCGATTTTTGATCCGGAAGACCCGGCTCAGGCAAAACGCACGCGCAACGCCCAGCTGACCTCGCTCGGCGTTCACGCCGTTATTCTTGGCGTCCTGATCTACGGTGTCGTCAACCGCGCCGAAATCATGCAAGTGGTCGAAGACACGAAGGTCAAGTTCGACGTCGTGTACCTCGAGTCGAGGGGCCCGGGCGGTGGCGGCGGCGGCAGCCCGCAGCCGGCCGCTCCCAGGAAGCTGGAATTGCCCAAGCCGACTCCCAAGCCGCCTGTGGTGCCGGTCCCGGTGCCGACACCCACGATTCCTCCTCCCCCCTCGATCAATGCGCCGGTCATGACCGCGCCTTCGGCAATGCTCACGGCTTCTGGCGTCACGGGCGCGATTGATGTGCCCGTTGGCGGCGGCGGCCGCGGCGGCGGCATTGGATCGGGCACGGGCAACGGCCTCGGCCCGGGCGAAGGCGGCGGGACGGGCGGCGGTGCATACCGGCCCGGCAACGGCGTCGAAAACCCCACGCGCATTCGTGAAGTGAAGCCGCAATACACGCCCGAGGCGATGCGCGCCAAGATTCAAGGCACCGTCGAGCTCGAAGCGCTCATCGCCGCTGACGGTAAGGTCGCCGAAGTTCGCGTCACGCGCTCGCTCGATCGCGTATTCGGTCTCGATGAGCAGGCCCGCAAAGCCGCGTTGGCCACGCCGTTCCTGCCGTGCAAGAAGGAAGGCAAGCCGGTCGCTTGCCTCGTCACCTTCGAGCTCACCTTTACGCTCCGGTAACTCCGTTCCGGGTTCCGAGAATCCCTGCTCGATGCCCCTGTCGTCCGGCACACGCTTCGGTCCCTACGAAATCACGGCCGCCATCGGCGCCGGCGGCATGGGCGAGGTCTATCGAGCGATCGATACCAATCTCGATCGTGCCGTGGCGATCAAGGTCCTGCCCGGGTCGTTCGCCTGCGACGCGGATCGTGTCGCGCGTTTCGGCCGCGAGGCGAAAACGCTCGCGGCGCTGAATCATCCGAACATCGCCGCGATTTACGGCCTCGAAAAAACATCGAACGCGACGGCGCTCGTGATGGAGCTGGTTGACGGCGAGGATCTGTCCGCGATCATCACGCGCGGGCCCATCGCACTGCCCGACGCGCTGCCCATCGCCAGACAAATCATCGACGCGCTCGAAGCTGCGCACGAGCAGGGCATCATCCATCGCGATCTCAAGCCGGCCAATATCTGCCGGCCAACGTCCCGGCGTCCGTGCTTCGATTGTTGCGGCGATGCCTGGAAAAGGATCCGAAGCGCCGGCTCGCCGCGATTGGTGATGCACGTCTCGAGCTCGATGACGCCGAGACAGTGACGCCCGCCACAGAGACAGTTGCCGCACGGCCGATGCGCACCGCCGTGCCGTGGATCGTCGCGGCGATCGCGACCGTTGCCGCTGTGTCGCTGTCGATCGTTGCGTTCGGCCGCCCGCGCCCGTCGGCGGCCGCCATGTGGACGTCAATTTCGGCACCCGTCAGCGAGTTCGCCGTCGTCGCCCCGCTGTCTCTCCTGACGGCCGGCACATTGCCTTCGTGGCTGTCGACCAGACGGGTGCTGATGCGCTGTGGATCCGCGCCTTCGATGCGCAGTCGTCTCAGATCCTCGCAGGCACTCAGGGCGCGTCTTTGCCGTTCTGGTCGGCGGATCGTCTTTCGATTGGATTCTTCAAGGATCTGAAACTTGTCGTCGTCCCAGCCGCGATCAGGGCAACCTCCAGAACTACGCGTTCTCTTCGTCGGACGACGGGTTCGGTCATTGCCGCCGGGAATCAGCCGTCCGTTCCGCTGTCGCAGTTGACATGGTTTGATCAGAGCGGCGCTCGACTTGGCGTCCTGGGTGACGCCGCTCACGTCTGGGGATTCGTGGTCGATCCCGGCCGGGCGCGTCTGGTGGTCGAACGGTACGACTTCCCGCTGAATTCCGGCAATCCGTGGATCGTCGATATCAACTCCGGATTCGCCACACCGATGCGCGCGCTCGTGGAAGGTGCGCTTGCGAACAACCCGATCTGGTCGAGCGACGGCCAGAAAGTATTCTTCAACAGCGGCTACGGCACGATGAGAGTCGCGTCGGTCAACGGTGCAATTGGGGACGCGTGGCCGGTTGGCGCCAATTCGCCGGGCAGCAGTTCGCCCGATGGCACCGTCGTGATGATCACCCAGCAGAGCAGCGGCACCGCGAGCGATCTGATGGTCGTGCCGCTCACCGGGGATCACACGCCAGTTCCGTATCTTCAGACGTCGTTCAGTGAGGGCGCGGCGCGGTTTTCGCCCGACGGAAAGTCGGTCGCCTACGTCTCCAACGAGTCGAACCGATTCGAGGTGTACATCGAGACGTTCCCGCGATCGGCGAGGAAGGTCCGGGTCTCCTCAGCGGGCGGTATTCATCCCGAGTGGAGCGAGGACGGGCGCGAGCTGTATTTCGTCGAGACGCGGGCGGACGGGACGCGGTCGCTCATGGTGAAGTCCGTCCCCGACGGTCTCTCTCTGCCGGCGCGGCGATTGTTCGACCTTCCTCCCGGGCGCTGGGAAATCAATCGAAGGCAGTTCGCGTCCTTCGACCACGGGCGCCGCTTCCTCGTTAACGTGCCCGTCCCGATCACCGCACCGCAGGTCATCACGATCGGGCAGAACTGGACCGCGGCGCTCGGACCGAAGCGATAGGCGGCGGCTCGTCATCGGGCTGTAAGGGGCACGCTGAACCGAACCGCGGCCGCGAACGTCCAAAAAAAAGGCCGCCGAGGTTTCCCTCAGCGGCCCGCCTTCGCTAAAGCTCCGGCGGGCACGCCCACCGAAACTTGTGACTTCTGACTTCTTATTTCTGCCTTACTGAGCGTTAGTACATCCCGCCCATGCCGCCGCCGCCCGGCGCGCCGCCCGCAGATTCCTTCTTCTCTTCCGGAAGCTCCGAGACCATGGCTTCGGTCGTGAGGAGGAGCGATGCGATCGACGACGCGTTCTGCAGCGCCGAACGGACGACCTTCGTCGGGTCGATGACGCCGGCTTTCACCAGGTCCTCGTACTCGTCGGTCGCCGCGTTGTAGCCGAAGTTCGGGTCCTTCGACTCGCGCACCTTCTGCACGATGATCGAACCTTCGACGCCGGCGTTGGTCGCGATCCAGCGGAGCGGTGCTTCCACGGCGCGCTTCACGATGTCCGCGCCGAGCTTCTGGTCACCCTCGAGATGCAGCTTGTCGATCGCTTTGCTCGCGCGAAGCAACGCCACGCCGCCGCCGGGGACGATGCCTTCTTCCACGGCCGCCTTCGTCGCGTGCATCGCGTCTTCGACGCGCGCCTTCTTTTCCTTCATTTCGGTTTCCGTCGCAGCGCCCACCTTGATCACCGCCACGCCGCCGACGAGCTTCGCGAGCCGCTCCTGCAGCTTCTCCCGGTCGTAGTCGGAGGTCGTTTCTTCGATCTGCACGCGAATCTGCTTCACGCGGCCTTCGATGTCCTTCTTGTTGCCGGCACCTTCGACGATCGTCGTGTTGTCCTTGTCGATCGCTTTGCTCGAACGGATGAGCGCCACGCCGCCGCCGGGGACGATGCCTTCTTCCACGGCCGCCTTCGTCGCGTGCATCGCGTCTTCGACGCGCGCCTTCTTTTCCTTCATTTCCGTTTCCGTCGCGGCGCCCACCTTGATCACCGCCACGCCGCCGACGAGCTTCGCGAGCCGTTCCTGGAGCTTCTCGCGGTCGTAGTCCGACGTCGTGTCGTCGATCTGCGTGCGGATCTGCTTCACGCGGCCTTCGATGGCCTTGTTGCCGCCCGCGCCTTCGACGATCGTCGTGTTGTCCTTGTCGATCGTGATCTTCTTCGCCTTGCCGAGATCCTCGATCTTGATGTTCTCGAGCTTGATGCCGAGATCTTCCGTGATGGCGCGGCCACCCGTGAGGACCGCGATGTCATCGAGCATCGCCTTGCGGCGATCGCCGAAGCCCGGGGCCTTGACGGCCGCGACCTGGAGCGTGCCGCGCAGCTTGTTGACCACGAGGGTCGCGAGCGCTTCGCCGTCGACGTCTTCCGCGATGATCACGAGCGGACGTCCGCCGCGCGCCACCTGTTCGAGGAGCGGGAGGAGGTCCTTCATCGACGAGATCTTCTTCTCGTGGATGAGGATGACCGGGTTCTCGAGCACGACTTCCATGCGCTCGGGATCCGTCACGAAGTACGGGGAGAGGTAGCCGCGATCGAACTGCATGCCCTCGACGACGTCGAGTGACGTCTCCATGGAGCGCGCTTCTTCAACCGTGATCACGCCGTCCTTGCCGACCTTGTCCATCGCTTCGGCGATGATCTTGCCGATGGTCAGGTCGGAATTCGCCGAAATCGTGCCGACCTGGCCGATCATGTGGCCGCTGACGGGCTTCGAGAGCTTCTTGAGGTCGACCATCATCGCTTCGACGGCCTTCTCGATACCGCGCTTGAGTTCCATCGGGTTCGCGCCCGCGACAACCATCTTGATGCCTTCGCGGTAGATCGCCTGCGCGAGCACCGTGGCCGTGGTCGTGCCGTCGCCGGCCGTGTCCGAGGTCTTGCTGGCGACTTCGCGGACCATCTGCGCGCCCATATTCTCGAGCGGGTCCTTGAGGTCGATTTCCTTCGCCACCGTCACGCCGTCTTTGGTGATGGTGGGGGAGCCGAACTTTTTGTCGATGACAACGTTACGGCCCTTCGGGCCGAGGGTGACCTTCACTGCGTCGGCCAGCGCGTTGACGCCGCGCAAAATTGCCTGACGAGCTTCTTCGCCGTACTTAATCTGTTTGGCCATGATTTATCGCTTCGCTCCCCTTACTTCCTTCTTGGGTTTGTAATCTTCGATGACGCCGAGAACCTCTTCCTCACGGATGATGAGGTAGTCGTTGCCGTCAACCTTGATTTCCTGCCCGGCGTACTTGCCGAAGAGGACGATGTCGCCGGCTTTCACGTCGAGCGGCGTCACTTTGCCGTCTTTTTCGACGCGGCCCTTGCCGACAGCGATGATTTTGCCCTGCATGGGCTTTTCCTTGGCGGTGTCCGGGATGATGATCCCGCCGACCTTCTGTTCGCCTTCGTCGATCCGTTCGATGATGATTCGATCGTGCAGTGGTCTGACCTTCATGAGTCCCCTCAGGTGATGAAATTAGCAGTCGGCTGCCCTGAGCGTTAGCACTCAGTGCGCTCGACTGCTAACTCTATCAAAGTACGCGGTTCATGGGCAATCGGGGGATCGGGCAACCGGGCCATGTTCGATCGGGCAAAGGGGCGATCGGCAATATATTGGCGATCGGCCACCGGCGGCGGGCCGTAGGCGGACCTTCAGTCCGCACAGGCCGGCGGGAAACGCGGAGGCGGCCGCTTCGCGACGCTCCCGGCTCGCCATCGCAGTGCGCCTCCTCTCGCAGCCCTCGAAATCGCTTCCTCCATCCGCGCGCGTTTCGCTCAACCGCAACTGTCGCGCGATTCCTACTCGGCCCCGCTTCGCACGCCTACGGAATCGCGCTCGAAACGCCGCGCTACTTCCGTCGCGATTTCATACTGTCGCCCATCGGGCCGCTCGAAGTCGGCCCACCGCGATGGCGAGCCGTGCGCGGAACGGCGCGCGCTAACGTGCGCGGCGTATGGTCCAAGAGTCAAATGTGTCTGGCGTTTTCGTTGGCTACGATCCCGGTGGCGACAGGGCCCACGGTTACGCGGAACTGCACGTTGAGCGCGGCTCAATTGCTCGGCTAATCACCGACACCATGGGAACGGCCGACGCAGTATTTCAGCGGAGCCGGACTGTGGCGCCTGTGGCCGTCGGAGTCGACACCCTGACCGAATGGAGTCTGGGCCCCTGCGGTTGGCGTCCGGCGGATCGCTGGCTCCGTACGAAGTACACGGAGGTGAGAAACAGCGTGGCGTCGCCAAACTCGCTGTTTGGCGCAATGGGGCTGAACGGCATGGCATTCTTAATTCGGCTTCGGGACGTACAGCCGAGTATTTGCGTTACGGAAACCCATCCAAAAATACTTCACTGGCAACGCACCGGCAGCCGTTACAACTTCGTCGAGAACCGCATCGAAATGAATGCGGTTCTTTGTGATTGGGTCGGATGTTCGGCGACGACCGTCTCGGAGCATGAGTGGGATGCCGCCGTCTCGGCCCTAGCGGCGTTTCAGGGATTCAGTGGAAAGTGGAAGAAGGATCTCCACGCTCTGGACGTCTCTGCGCACGAGCGCGAGCTGGTCGTGCGTCCGTGCGGGACCACAAACTACTGGTGGCCAGAGGAGTAACTCATCGCGCCTGACTCGTCGTCGCGCAGCGCCGACTTTGAGCGGCCCGACCTGCGACAGAATGAAATCGCGACGGAAGGAGCGCGGCGTTTCGAGGGCGATTCCGTAGGCGTGCGAAGTCGGGCCGAGTAGGAATCGCGCGACACGCCGAGCCTGGGGCCGACTTCGAAGTCAGTTGGCCGAACGGTGAGGGATGAAACGCGCGCGGATGGAGGAAGCGATTTCGAGGGCCGCGAGAGGAGGCGCAGCGCGAGGGCGACTCAGGCGCGATCGCGGCGCGCGGACCTGCCTGCCCTGAGCGTGAGCGAAGGGAAGGTCCGCACCTACGCGGATTTCTTTATCTTGTAGCTGGCCATTTTGCGGCTCAGCGTATTGCGGTGCAGGCCCGTGATCTTCGCGGCTTTGCAGACGTTGAAATTGCTCTTGGCGAGCGCGCGCGTGATGAACTGACGCTCGAATTCACGTTGGGCCTCGTCGAACGTCAGGCCTTTGTCGATCATGGCTTGGATCAACTTGTCGAGATCGTCTCTCAACATCGGTACAACCTGTTCCAAGGCATCAGATGTCCAGCTCGCGGCCCGAAATGACCCGGTAGGCTTCGATGTATTTCTCGCGCGTGCGCGAGATCACTTCGTCAGGCAGAGACGGCACCGGCGGCTGTTTGTTCCACGTGATCTCTTCGAGATAGTCGCGGACGGACTGCTTGTCGTAGCTCGGCTGCGCGCGGCCGGGCGCGTACTTGTCTTTCGGCCAGAAGCGCGATGAGTCGGGCGTGAGCACTTCGTCGATCAGGACGATTTCGCCTTTGTCGATGCCGAATTCGAATTTTGTGTCGGCGATGATGATGCCCTTCGTCTCCGCGTGCGCGACGCCCAGGGCGTAGATCGCGAGCGTGAGGTCACGGAGCTTCGCGGTGAGGTCTTTGCCGATGATCTCGCCGGCCTGTGCCTCGCTGATGTTTTCGTCGTGGCCAGACTCGGCCTTGGTCGCCGGCGTGAAGATCGGCTGCGGCAGGCGCGACGAATCGACGAGTCCCGCCGGCAGCGCATGCCCGCAGACCGCGCCGGTCTTGTTGTAATCCTTCAATCCCGAGCCCGAGAGGAAGCCGCGCGCGACGCACTCGACCGGGAGCGGGTCGGTCTTGCGCACGAGCATCGACCGGCCGTAGAGAACCTCGCGATGCGGCGTGCACACGGCGGGGAAGTCGTTGACGTCGATCGAAACGAGATGGTGGGGCGTCATGCCGGCGATCTTCTCGAACCAGAACGCGGACATCTGCGTGAGCACTTTGCCTTTGTCCGGAATGCCCGACCCGAGGACGTAGTCGAACGCCGAGATGCGATCGGTCGCGACGATCAGCAGCTGTTCGCCGAGATCGTAGACGTCGCGCACCTTGCCGCGACGCTGCAGAGTGAGTCCGCTGAGATTGGTTTCTAGAACAACAGATGAGGCCATCGAACGAAAACGAAGCGTATGTGTTGCGTCCGTGCGCGTCAAGGCCTCGCTCGAAAGTGCAACGAACTATTTTTTACTTGATTTCCTGATGACGATGTCCCCGCCCGTGTTGCGCAGCGACACGCGCGGCGCATTCGCAGTGTTTGCGCCGAGCGCGGCGTCAACGCGGCTGTCCTCGCCGCTTTTTGTCGGCGTGAGATTCCATTGCGCGCCGTCGATGGACCCGCGCGTCGCCACGGCGTCCAGCCGGACGCCGGCGGTATCGGGAATCGTCACGCGGAGCGTCTCGTCGGTGGTCACGAGGCTGTTGGCCGTGCCGGCGGCAAGCTCCACCTCGGCTTCCGCGCGCCGCAAGTCGAGATGCACCTCGTCGGTCGTGCCTTCGATGCGCACCTGCCCATCGGTGCCCGACACCTTGATCCGGCCTTTGTGGTTCGTGATCTGCACGTTGCCGCGCCGCTCTTCGATTTCGAGCGGGCCGCGCGAGCCGGAGATTTCCGTCTCGCCGTCGCGCACATCGAACGAGCCCTGGCCGATCCCGCTGATGCGCGCGTTGACGCGCGTCAGCAGCATCTTCACATCGTCGGCCGCCGACATCGTCAAAACTCCGCCCGTATAGTCGCCGCGCACAATGCCGACTTTTGAAATGACTCCTTCGCCCCGTCCGGGGGTGAGGAACTCGAGGGACCTGACATTGGACACGACGGGATCACGCGGCGCATCGAGCCGAACGGCGAGGCGGGCCGGGACCATGAGTGCCACCGAGGCCGTTTGGCGTTCTTCTGGCGGCAACGACATCCGGAGTGTCAGCGAATTTCCCACGCGGTCTTCGATGACGTTCGCCTTGGCGGCAACCGCGTGCGCGGCGGCCTCGGTCTCGCCGGTTGATGTCACGGACAGCAGGAGCTCAATGTCCTGGCGGTCGTCGCCGGTGACCTTCACCATGGCGTTGACGCCTTCGATCCGCAATTCAGTGACGTCCGCGCCGATCTTGTAGTTCAACGTGCGCGGCGGCGCCGTGAACGACTCGCGGCCCTTGACCTCGCGCTTGATCTCGTTGACCAGCTTGCCGATTGAGAAGCCTTTATCGTCGGTCTTCGGGGGCGGCGCGGCCAGCTTGAACGCGGCAACGCCGACGGCGATAAAGATCGCGGCGATGATTAGCTCTCGTTTTCCCATAGACTTGCCTCGAATCTTATAGTACGAAACTCACGCGTGCGTTGGCAGTCGGCGTTCATCTTCGTGTTATCGGTTGCGCTCATTGCGTGGTTCCTCACCGGAGTGGACCTCAATGAGCTCGAACGCGTGCTGCGGCGCGCGGATCCCGCCTGGATTGGCGCCGGCGTGTTGTCGGTCGGGCTGACATACATCTTTCGCGCCTGGCGATGGCAGGTGCTGCTCGCGCCCATCGTGCTGGACAGGCTGGACAGGCTGGACAAGAGCGGCGTGTCGTTCCGCAACAGCTTCCGCATCACAGTGATGGGCTTCACGGCCACCAATTTGCTGCCCGGCCGGCTTGGCGAAATTCTGCGTCCGTATCTCATGGCGCGCGTAGAACCGGTCAGCACGGCCGCGGCGCTTGCGACCATCCTGATCGAGCGGTTGCTCGATCTCGCCGCGATCATGTTGCTCTTCGGCGTGTTCCTCATGTCGACGTCGGCCCAGGTGGGAAACGATGTGAAGTGGGCAGGCGCGCTCACCTCCGGCGCCGCCGTCTCGGGGCTGGGATTTCTCATCGTCGGGGCGGGCCGCCCGGCCGTGCTTCGGGCGTGGTCGGACGCGATCACCAGGCGGCTCCCCGCAAAGATCGCAGCCGTCGCGGGCCGCTTTGCCCACACGCTGATCGACGGGCTGCTCGTGATGCGTCAACCGCGCGCCGTTGCGGTGGCGGTCGCGTACTCGCTTCTGCTCTGGTTATCGATCGCGGTGACCATCTGGTTTTCAGGCCTGGCGCTCGATTTGACGTTCGCCTTCCCCGACACGTTCCTCATCGTGATGTATTTGGTCGTCGGCGTGGCCGTGCCGGTGCCCTCCGGCGTCGGGAGCTACCACTTCATGTATCAATTGGCCGCCACCTCGATCTTCGGCGTGAACCGCGACCTCGCTGCAGCCGCCGCCATCGTGACCCACGCGATCTCGTTCCTGCCGATTTCGGTGCTTGGCGTGGTGTATCTGGCACAAGATGGATGGACGCTCGCGCGCCTGCGCAGCGTGCAATCTGACGGAGGCCGGCGGTGAAGTGTCCGTATTGCGGGCATCTCGGCGACAAAGTCGTCGATTCCCGGGAAAGCAAGGAAGGCGAAGCAATTCGCCGGCGCCGCGAGTGTCTCGAATGCGGACGCCGCTTCACCAGCTACGAACGCATCGACGAGATCCCGTACATGGTCGTCAAAAAAGACGGCCGCCGCGAGCGATTCGAGCGTCAGAAGTTCGTCGCCGGCCTGTTGAAGGCGTGCGAGAAACGTCCGGTCCGTGTGGCGGCGCTCGAAGCCATCGCCGACAAGGTCGAAGGCGTGCTGCAGGACAAACCCGAGCGCGAGATGACGACCGACGAAATCGGCGCGTGCGTGATGGGCGAGCTGAAAAACCTGGACAAGGTCGCCTACGTGCGTTTTGCGTCTGTGTACCGCAACTTCCGCGACATCGATGAGTTCAAGAACGAGCTCAACGACCTCCTCAAAGCCAAAGAGTAGCGGGTGAATGCGAGACGCCGACTCGTGGCCGTGGGAGTTGCCGCCGCGCTGTCGGCCGCGACGCTCGTCGCAGCCGACGTCCGCGTCACGCCGCTGATCGCCGGCGGCCAGGTCTTTGCGTCCTTCACCGCGCCCGACACGTACTCGGCCGACGTCGGTGAATCCGTGCAGAGCGGCCTCTCGACGACGCTGACGTTCACCGTCGAGCTGCGCCAGTCGTCGCTCGTCTGGTTCGACCGAACGCTCGCGACGACGACGGTCGCCGCCGCGATCAAGTACGACGCGCTGAGCACGTCCTTCCAGGTCACGCGCATGACCGACGGCCAGGTCCTGTCATCGGATCGCACGGCCAAAGAAGAAGACGCCAGAAAATGGGCGACCGAGTTCGAGCGCGTGAAGTTGTCGAGCGGCGACGGCCTCGAGCCAAACGGCGAGTATTACATCCGCGTTCGCGCCCGCGCGACGCCGCACCGGACGTTCTTTCTGTGGCCCTGGGGGCGCGACGACGCGGCGGGCCGGGCTGACTTCACGTTCATTCGATAGCCGGATGTGACTCAACTTTCACTCCGCATGCCTCAAGCGCCGCAGGGCGGCGCGCCGGAACCTCCGCGCGCCGCGCCTGAGCCGGCGCCGCCGCCGCGGCGCCGCCCATTTACCGACAACCCGCGGCTGATCGGCCTCGCGGTCGTCATCCTGCTCGGAATATTGCTCGCGCTGTTCTTCGTGGCCACGCGCACCGACCAGCTGCGCCCGGAGTACATCAGCGAAGCGCTTCTGATCTCGCTGTCCGGCGTGTGCCTCACCCTCATCGTTGCGCTCGTATTCGTGCTCGCGCGCACGTTGCTGAAGCTGTGGGTTGAGCAGAAACGCGCACTGCCGTTCGCGCGCTTCCGCACGAAGCTCGTCGTCGCGCTCCTTCTGATGACGATCATGCCGGCGCTGCTCGTGCTGGTCATCGGGAGCGAGATCATCTTCAGCAGCGCGTCGCTCTGGTTCAGCACGCCGGCTGAGGAGCTGGTCAAGGCCGGGCGAGACATGGCGCAAACCGTGTACTCCGGCCGGGCCGACATCGTCGTCGCGCGCGCCGAGCGGCTCGCTCAGACCCTCCCGCCGGACGCGGTCTCGGCGGCGGATCTGACGGTGCTTCAGCCGCGTCTCGTCGCGGATGTCGCGCTGACATCGAGCGGTCTGGTGGAGGTGTACCGGGTTGTCCCTGGCGCGGCGGGCGATCCGTTGACGACGGCGTTCGTGACGTCGGTCGGCGAGTCGACGATGTCGCAGAATCGCGCGCTCGCCTCGGCCGACCGGCTGGCGGCCAGGGTTGCCGTGTCAGGACGCGCCGAGCAGGCTCAGGATCAGGTCACGAACCCCGACGGCTTGTTGATCCGCGCGGCCGCGCCAGTTCGTTCGAACGGCGTCGTCGTCGGCGTCGTTGTGGCCTCGGAAGGATTGACGGGTAACCTCAACGAGGACGCCCGCCGGATGGCCGACGCGTTCAACCAGTACAGACAGTTGAAGGTGCTCGAGAACCCGCTCAAGGGCACGCTGCTCGCGTTCTTCCTGATGGTGACGCTGTTCATTCTCATCAGCGCGACATGGTTCGGATTGTTCATCGCAAAGCGGATTACGGGCCCGGTGCAGATGCTGGCCGAGGGCGCGCGCGCGGTGGGCGCCGGCCAACTGGATCTGCGCATCGAGCCGGATTCAACGGACGAGCTCGGTTCGCTGGTTGAGTCGTTCAACACAATGGCGGCCGAGCTTCGTACGAGCCACGAGCGGCTCGACGCGCGGCGCCGCTACATCGAGACGATTCTCCAACGCGTGGCCACCGGCGTCGTATCACTCTCAGCCGACGGCCGGGTGCTGACGGTCAACCGCGCGGCGTCTTCTTTATTGGGTCTGGACGAGTCCGTGATCGGCAAACCGGCGGCCGAGGTGTTTGCCCGCCACGACCTCGCGGCGTTGCAGCCGATTCTGGATACGACCGTGCTCGGAAAATCCGGAAGCCGCGTGGAAGAAATCACGCTGGCGTCCGACGAGCGCGAAGTGCACCTCGCGGTGACGGCGACGATGCTCGGCGCCGAAGGCCGGGAAGGGGCGGTGGTGGTGTTCGACGACGTCACGCCGATCATTCGCGCGGAGCGCGTCGCCGCGTGGCGGGACGTCGCGCGGCGGCTCGCGCATGAAATCAAGAACCCGCTGACGCCGATCCAGCTGAGCGCGGAACGGTTGCAGCGCAACTTCTCGGCGGCGCCGCCCAATGCACGGGCGCTCGTTGACGAATGCACGGCGGCCATCATCACGGAGGTCGAGGCGCTCAAAGGACTGGTCGATGAGTTCGCGCAGTTTGCGCGCATGCGCGGCCCGAAGCTGGCGTCGGGGGACATGAACTTTCTCGCAAGCGACACGCTGCGGCTCTACGCCGGTGTGTTGCAGCAGGGGGCGATCGTCGTGACGCAGAATCTCGCCGCCGGGATCCCGCGCGTGCGCATGGACGTCGAGCAGATGCGTCAGGTGTTCATCAATCTTGTCGACAACGCCATCGACGCGCTGGGCGGCGCCAGCGTCGTCGTCGGGCCCGACGGCACGGCGCCGAGAGTCGCGGTGGCGACGTCGTTTGATCCGGCAACCGGCATGGTGCGGCTCACCGTCGCGGACAACGGGCCCGGCGTGCCGGCCGCCGACCGCGACAAACTCTTTCTGCCGTACTATTCGACCAAAGGCCGGGGCAGCGGGCTCGGCCTCGCGATTGTCGGGCGCATCATCACGGAACATGGCGGCACGGTTACGGTCAGCGACGCCGAACCGCGTGGCGCGCAATTCATGGTTGATCTTCCGGCCGCCTGAAGGACCTAGAGATAGATGTCGACCATCCTGATTTGCGACGACGAAGCGGGCGTGCGGTCGTCGCTCGCCGGCGTACTGCGCGACGAGGGCTACACCGTCGATACGGTTGAAAGCGGCGAAGCCTGCCTGGATCAGGTCGTGCGGCAGGCGTACGACGTGATCCTGCTCGACATCTGGCTGCCGGGCATCGACGGTCTGGCGACGCTCGAGCGTCTGCGCGAACGGCGTGTGGATGGTCCGGTCATCATGATTTCCGGCCACGGCACCGTTGAAACCGCGATGCGCGCCACGCGGCTGGGCGCGTTCGACTTCATCGAAAAGCCGCTCTCGATCGACAAGACCGTGCTGGCTGTGCGCAACGCCATCCGTCAGCGGCGTCTGGAAGTGGAGAACCGCGCGCTGCGCGCGCGGGTCGACCGGCCGCTCGTTATCGTCGGCGACAGCTCGATAATGGCGGCGCTTCGCGAACAGATTGCGATGGCCGCGCCGACCAACGGCCGGGTGATGATATCCGGCGAGAACGGCACGGGCAAAGAGCTCGTGGCGCGCCAGGTGCATGCGATGAGCCATCGCAAGATGGGGCCGTTCATCGAAGTAAATTGCGCCGCGATTCCCGAGGAACTCATCGAGTCGGAACTGTTCGGCCACCTCAAGGGCGCGTTCACCGGCGCCGTCGCCGACCGGCGCGGCAAGTTCGAGCTGGCAAGCGGCGGAACATTGTTTCTGGATGAAGTCGCCGACATGAGCTTGAAGACGCAGGCCAAGGTGCTGCGCGCGCTTCAGGAACAGGTGGTCGAGCCGGTCGGCGGGCACGCCAGTGTGCGTGTCGACGTGCGGGTGCTGGCTGCCACGAACAAGGATCTGTCAGAAGAGATCAAGGCCGGCCGCTTTCGCGAGGACTTGTTCTTCCGTCTGAATGTCATCCCGCTTTCGGTCCCGCCGCTTCGCGAGCGCGGCTACGACGTGATTCGCCTCGCGGAACATTTCATCTCGGAGTTTGCCGCCGAGTACGGGCGAAAGGTGAAGCGGCTCGCCTCCGAAGCGCAGCAGGCGATGCGCGCGTATCGCTGGCCGGGCAACGTGCGCGAACTGAGGAACGTCATCGAGCGGCTGATGATCATGGTGCCCGCCGAAACGATCGAGGTCGACGACCTCTGGTTCCTGAAGGGACAGGTTGGCAAACCGGTTGACGGGCAGCTTGACGGCGAGATCGAACGGCCCGTTCGCGCGCCGGCCGCCGCGGCGCCGTGCGCGACGCCCGACACCGTCGTCCCGCTGTACGAAGCGCGCGACATGTGGGAACGCGACTATCTGCTCAAAGCACTGGCGGCCTTCGACGGCAACATGTCACGCACAGCCGACGCCCTCGGCGTCGAGCGCAGCAACCTTTATAGAAAGATGCGCGGGCTGGGAATCCAGACGCGCAGGGAAGAAGAGGAATAATGGTCAATGGCTAATGGTCATTGGTCAATGAAGATCTCCACTGACTATTGGCCACTGACCATTGACCATTAGCCGCGGAGCTTATTCTCTAAAACTTGCGACTCGGTGAATGTGTCCGCCTGCAAATACCACGCGGCCGACGCGGTGAGCGCAGCCTGCGGCACGAGGCCGATGATTTCGCTTTCGAGAACCATCACGCCGTAACGTTCGGCTTCGCGCTTCACCAATTCAAAAACGCGGAAAATCGGCGTCTTCTCGTAGTTGGTGAGGTTCATCGACACCTGCACGATCCCGCGGTCGGCGAGCTCGATGCCCATGGCCTTGACGAAGCGCAGGCCGCCGGTGCTGTGGCGGACGGCGCTCGCGATTTTCTTGGCGACATCCAGCCGGTTCGTATTCAGGTTGATGTTGTACGCGATGAGCGGCATCCGCGCGCCGACGACGGACGCGCCGGCTGAGGCGTGCGGCTCGGCGGGGCCGAAGTCGGGCTTCCAGTCGGGGCCCGACATCTTTTTGGCCAGGCCTTCGAATTCGCCGCGCCGGATATCCTCGAGATTGCGCCGCGCGGGCGTCGAGGCAGCGTCCTCGTACAAAAACACCGGCAGCTTGTGGCGTTCGGCCAATTCGGCGCCCACTTCCCGCGCGATCGTCACGCAATCGGCCATCGTCAATCCCTCGATGGGCACGAATGGGACGACGTCAACGGCGCCGAGGCGCGGATGTTCGCCCGAGTGCTGGCGGAGGTCGATCGCGGCGAGCGCCGTGTCGAAAAGCGCGTGCACCGCCGCGCGAACCGCGGCCGGTTCGCCCGCGATCGAGAATACGGTGCGGTTGTGCGAGGCATCCGGTTTCACGTCGAGGAGGCGCGCGCCGGTCGCGCGGATCGCATCCGAGCATCTGTCCAGGACGTCCTGGCGGCGACCTTCGCTGATGTTCGGGATGCACTCGACAATGGGCATCCGGAACTTGTACCACAGGAACCGCTTGTACTCCTCGCGGCGGTTTGCTAGACTCGCGGCCAGGTTGATGAATGGCTGAAATACGCCGCAGCGATCTTGGCGACAACGGCGCCGGCCCCGAGCGGGACGGCCGTATCGAATCGCTGCTGGTTGAAGGCCTCGACCGGTATTTTGCCAACCGTTACGAAGAAGCGGTCCACATCTGGACCCGCGTGCTCTTTCTCGACCGCAGCCATCCGCGAGCCAAGGCCTACATCGATCGCGCGCGCACAGCGCTTGCCGAGCGGCAGCGCCGGGGCGACGAACTTCTGCATGCGAGCCGGTCGCTGCTTGAACAGGGCAAGACCGGCGATGCACGCCAGCTCCTGACCGAAGCGGTCGCCGCGACGGGCGATGACGAACGCGCGGCCGCGCTCAGGATGCGGCTCGATCGGCTCGATCGCACACGGTGGGGCATCCCGGCTGATGCGATTCTTCCGGCCACTTCGTCTCGCGCAGGCATCGTCGTGGCTCCGGCCATCTGGTGGTCCCTGATTGCGGCCACTTCACTGGTCACGCTCTGGCTGGTCGCGCAGTTGGTGTTTCCAGCATGGCAGCCGATTGACACAGCGCCGCCCACCGTCACTTTTGTTGCGGCGCCGCTCCCGGTGCTTGGGCACGCGGACGTCGCGCTGGTGCGCGCGCGCACCCTCTTTCAGCGCGGACGGCTGGCCGATGCGTTGCTCGCACTCGATCGCGTCGGCGTGGACGACAGGCGACGCACGGAGGCCGACAGGCTGCGCGTCGAAATTCAACGATTGCTTCTGGCGGCCGACCGGCCGCGCTCGTCCTCGCTTGACCGGCCGCTCCCGGCTTCGTCTGACCGGCCGCTCCCGGCCTCCCCTCGGAGGTTTAACTGATGCGTTGTCAAAAATGCCAGTACGTCGGGTTTGAACCGAGTCCACGCTGCAGAAACTGCGGCTACGACTTCTCGCTGACTCACGGCGATCTTGATCCGTCGAGCGACGATCGGGAAATAGATGCGCGGCCAATCGACGACGCGCCTGGGCTGACCCTGGTGACCGAGCCTGAGCTCGAAGCCCCGATGGCCGACTTCGACTTGCAGATCTTCGACGTTGTACCGGCGAAGCGAGTGCAGGGCGGCGCGAAGCCGTTTGATCGCGGCGCGAAGCCGTTTGATCTTGATGACTTGCTCGCTAACGGTCCGGCGAGTGGAAGCCTCTCAGGCGCTCGACGCGACACGGCGCCGGTGATCCAGACGGTCAGTGCTGTCGCACGCCGCCGGCAGTCGGCATCGGCGTCCGCCTCGTCTTCGCCGTCTTCACCGTCGGCCGTCGCGACGCCGCCGCCCACAGAAATCGGAGCGCTGTTCAAGCCGGCGCCCATGGTCGCGACGCTCGAGCTCGTGATTGACGACCCCTTGCCGGCGCCGGCGCCTGCCACCACGGAGCTCCCGCTCTTCATGCAGGGGATGTCGGTCCACGCGCCCGTTCCGTCGTCGATCGAAGCGGCCGCCGACGCAGCCGGTGAACTTCGTACGGTTGCGTCGCACGAAATCGACGACCGGCCGCTCGTGCAAGTGCCGTCGTCGCCCCGCGCGCCGCTTTCGGTGCGGCGGACCACCCCGGACCCGGCGCGTCTTCGCGCGAAGTACGGCCGCGCGGCTGCGCGTTCGAAAGTCGAGCCGGTCGAAACTTCGGGCGACCTGCTGAACGACGCGGCAGACACCTATGCGGAGCCGCGGATCGTTCCGCCGGCTCAGCGTCTGTCGTCTGAGCCAACGCCTTCATCGTTGCCGGCGGAGTGGGTCCAGGGCGTCGGGCCCGTCAAACGAATCACGGCGGCCGCGCTCGACAGCGCGTTGCTGATCGGCCTCAACGCCGCTGTCGTCTGGTTCACGCTGAGTGTGTGCGGCCTCACGCCGGACCAGGCGAACCTGCTGCCTGTCGCGCCGCTGCTGCTGTTTTTCCTGTTGCTCGACGCCGGCTACCTCGTGCTCTTCACAGCGGCGTGCGGGCAAACGATCGGTAAGATGGCCGCGGGCATCCGCGTCGTCGGAACCACGACCGGCTCGGTGATCAATGACCGAATTACCATCGCGCAGGCCGTCATGCGATCGCTCGGTTCGATCGTCTCGATGTTGCCGCTCGGCGCGGGCTTCTGGTTCGGGCTCGTCGGCGACCGGCGCGCTGTTCACGATCGTCTCGCGCACACGCGCGTCATCTCTCTGTGAGACTCGCTCGAGAACACCGTGAATAAAGTGGCGGTGCTGATTGCCACAGCCGGCGGACTCGGTTACGCGCCCGTCGCGCCGGGCACGTTCGGATCCGCGGCCGGCATCGGCGTGTACTGGCTCACCCGCGGATGGCCGATCGCCTGGCAGATGGGAGTTATCGCAGCGGTCGTGCTGATCGGCACCTGGGCTGCGACGCGCGCGGCTCAACACTTCGGCCGGGAAGATCCGGGTCACGTGGTGATCGATGAAGTCGCCGGGCAGCTGGTGACACTCGCCTTCACGGGAGCGGGGCTCTACGCGACGATTCTCGCGTTCTTCGTGTTTCGGGTGCTCGACATCATCAAGCCGTTTCCCGTGGACCGCCTCGAGCGGCTGCACGGCGGCACCGGCATCATGGCCGACGATCTGATGGCAGGCGTTTACGGCTGCATCATCGTGCATCTCACGATGCGGTTCACCGGTATCGCCTGATGCGCGCGCTCGTCTCCGCCGAAATCATTGCGGCCGGCACCGAGATGCTGACACCGTTCCGGATCGACACGAACTCACTGCTGCTCACGAGCAAGCTGAACGAGCTCGGCATCGAAGTCATCCGAAAATCCGTCGTCGGCGATCGCCTCGACGATTTGATGACGACGATCGCATCGGCGTGCTTCCGCGCGGATGTCGTGATCGTCACTGGCGGCCTCGGGCCGACGGCCGATGACCTGACGCGCGACGCTGTCGCGGCCGCGCTCCACCTCAGGCTCAAAGAAGATCCGGAGATTCTGGAAGGATTGCGGCAGCGATTTGCGAAGCAGTCGAGCGGCGCGATGCCGGAGAACAACCGCCGGCAGGCACAGGTGCCCGACGGCGCCGTCGTTCTCGCGAACCCCAACGGCTCCGCGCCCGGGTTGTGGATCGAGCGCGGCGACAAAGCGGTCGTGTTGTTGCCCGGTCCGCCGCGCGAAATGGCGCCGATGTTCGAGACGCATGTCGCGCCAAGGCTGGCGCGGCGCGCGGGCGCGCGGCGTGTGCAGCGGCGCGTGATCAGGATCGCCGGCCAGGCCGAATCGCGCGTCGACGAAATCGCCGCGCCGATCTACAGTGCCTTCGCGCGCGCCGCCGTACCGATCGAGACGTCGATACTCGCGCATCCCGGCCAGGTGGAGCTGCACCTTTCGGCCTCGGGCGAAGACGCAGCGGCAATTGCCGCCGCGCTCGCGGCGGCCGTGGATTCGCTCACGAGCGCCATTGGCGAGAGTGTCTTCAGCACGGACGGCCGCGCGATTGAAGTCGTCGTCGGCGACGCGCTCGCGGCTCGCCACTGGACCATCGGAACGGCTGAGTCGTGCACCGGCGGGTTGGTGGCTGGACGGTTGACGGACGTGCCGGGAAGTTCCGCCTACGTCCGCGGCGGCGTCGTGGCGTACAGCAATGACGTCAAGACGAGCGCGCTCGGCGTGGCGGCTGACCAGATCGCCGCGCATGGCGCCGTCAGCGAAGCAGTGGCGGAGGCGATGGCTGAAGGCGTGCGACGGGCAGTCGGCGCGGACATCGGCGTGGCGGTCACCGGGATTGCCGGGCCCGATGGCGGTACTGCAGACAAGCCGGTCGGCACGGTCTGGTTCGCCGTCGCCGGACCGGGCAACCAATGCGAGACGCTCAAGCGCGTCGTCCCAGGGGATCGTCACTTGATCCGGTCCTGGGCGGTGATGGTCGCTCTCGACCTGGTGCGACGCGCGCTGCATCACGCCCCTGCAAAACACTAAAATGTCCGCCATGCGTGACGAAGCCGCCCGGGCGGCCCATCGAGCGGCGGTCCTCGGCGCCGGTAGCTGGGGCACTGCCATTGCGATCCATCTGAGCGGGATCGGCCACGACGTTGTGTTGTGGGGCCGTGATCGCGCCCTGATGGACGAAATGGGGACGCGCCGCGCGAACCCCACCTATCTTCCTGATCTGAAGTTTCCAGAGTTGCTGACCGTCTCTCGGGACCTCGAGGCGGCGCTCGCCGGCGTCCGATATCTGGTAATTGCTGTGCCGTCGCACGGCCTGCGCGCGGTGATGCAACAAGCGGCGCCGCTTCTTCCTGAGGGAGCCGTGCTCGTCAGCGCGACCAAAGGTCTCGAGGCCGCATCGCTCGAGCGCATGTCCCAGGTGATGACCGCTGAGTCCGGCGGGCGGCATCCTGTCGTGGTGCTGTCAGGGCCGAGCTTTGCTGCTGAGGTCGGCCGCGGGCTGCCGACCGCGCTTGTGGCCGCGTCGGCTGACGCCGATGCGTTGAGCGCCGTGCAGGGGGAGTTTCGCGGCGACGCCTTCAGACTCTATGGGTCTGACGACGTCGTCGGCGTCGAGATCGGGGCCGCGTTGAAGAATGTCATCGCAATCGCCGCCGGCATCGTGCAGTCGATGGGCCTCGGGCACAACGCGATGTCGGCGCTGATCACGCGCGGTCTCGCGGAGATTTCGCGGCTGGCATTCGCGATGGGCGGCCGCCGAGAGACGCTGAGCGGGCTCAGCGGGCTGGGCGATCTGGTTCTTACGTGCACGGGGGAGTTGAGCCGCAATCGCAAAGTCGGGATCGAGCTGGGCCGCGGCCGGTCGCTCGATGAAATCCTGTCGGGGATGAAGATGGTCGCCGAAGGCGTGCGCACGACAGGCGTTGCGCTTCAGCTCGCAGAGCGGCATGGCATCGAGCTGCCGATTGCCGCGCAAATGCGGGAGGTCCTCGAAGGCCGGAAACAACCGCGCGAAGCCGCCGCGGAGCTCATGGGCCGGCCACAACGGAGTGAGCGCTAAGTGTCATCCTTCTTTTTAAAATTTCGCGACGGGCTCGCACGGACGGCCCAGCAAATGCGGGACATCGCCGGCTTTGGCGAGCGGCCGGAGCGACGTGACAGCGGTGCAGCGGAAATGTCAGTTTCTGATATTGAGGACGCTCTTGTCGGGGCCGATGTCGGTCTCTCGGCAACGGAGCGCATTCTCAAAGCCGCGAACGATTCGCGCGGCGGCGGAACAATCCAGACACGTGTCGCGGCCGAGATAAAACGCGTCTTCGCAGATGCGCCGCCGAAGGCGGACAACGGCAGCAAGCCGCGCGTCATTCTTGTCGTCGGCGTGAATGGCACAGGCAAAACGACGAGCGTCGGGAAGCTCGCGAATCTGCTGAAGCACCAGGGGCGTTCGGTTCTCATATGCGCGGCGGACACGTTTCGCGCGGCGGCTGTCGAGCAGGTAGCGGTGTGGGCGGACCGCGCCGGCGTTGACGTGATCCGCGCGCAGCACGGCGCCGATCCGGCGTCAGTCGTTCATGATGCGGCCGTCGCCGCAAAGGCGCGAAATCGTGACGTCCTGCTGATTGACACCGCCGGCCGGCTGCACACGCGCGCGAATCTGATGGCCGAGCTCGACAAGATCTGCCGCGTTGTGAGCCGCGAAATCCCCGGCGCGCCGCATGAAGTACTGCTCGTGCTTGACGCCACCGTCGGGCAGAACGGGCTCGTGCAGGCGCGCGAGTTCATGGCCGTCGGTGGCGTGAACGGCCTGATCCTGACGAAGCTGGACGGCACAGCCAAGGGCGGCGTGGCTGTCGCCATCGCCCACGAACTCAAACTGCCGATTCGTTTTGTCGGAGTCGGCGAGGGTGTCGACGACCTCGTGCCGTTCGACGCTGACGACTACGTCAACGCGCTCTTCGCCAGTCAGTGGCAATAAGAGCGATGGTCAATGGTCAATGGTCAGTGGTCGATGACTGATCGCGACTACATGCGGCGCGCGTTGTTTATTGCCGAGCGCGGTCGCGGCACCACATCGCCGAATCCCGTTGTCGGCGCCGTCATCGTTTCAGCAGAAGACATCGTTGTCGGCCAGGGTGCGCATCGCGTCGCCGGCGGCCCTCACGCCGAGATCGCCGCGCTCGACTCAGCCGGCGCGTTGGCTCGAGGCGCGACGATGTATTGCACGCTCGAGCCGTGCAGCCACACAGGGCGTACCGGCCCTTGCTGTGAGCGCGTGGCGGCAGCCGGAATCGCGAGAGTGGTCATCGCGACCGGCGATCCCAATCCAGAGGTGAACGGGCGCGGCATCGCCTACCTCAAGGATCGCGGCGTTCGGGTCGAGATGGCCGCTGCCGGGCAGGAACGCGAAGCCGCCCTGCAGAACGCGCCGTTTTTCACCTGGGTGCGACGCGCGCGCCCCCATGTGACGCTGAAGGCCGCCATGTCGAATGACGGCTTCGCCGGACATGCGGACCGGCCCGCGAAATTGACGGGCGTGCGAATGGACCGCTGGATGCACCGGCAGCGCGCGGAAGTTGACGCCGTGGCCGTCGGTTCAAGCACAGTGCTCACTGATGACCCGATGCTGACCGCGAGACTCGTGTATCGGCAGCGGCCCCTCACGCGGCTCATCTTCGACCGCCGCGGCCGCGTGCCGGAGACATCGCGGGTGTTCGCGACTCGTGACGCCGGGCCCGTGAGAGCGGCGACGGACACGATTCCTGCGGAGCTCGCGCGGCTCGGCCGCGAAGGCGTCGTTTCTCTGCTGGTCGAAGGCGGCCCGGCGCTCCATCGGGCGTTCTGGGATGCCGGGCTCGTTGATCGAGTGCAAATCATCGAAACGCGCGTGAATCTCGGACAGGGCGTCGTCGCGTTCCGCCCGCCTGCGCCGCCAGGCGCAACCAGCCGTCGAATCGGCGATGATCTATTGATCGAGTGGGATGTTCACAGGGCTGATTGAGAGTCTCGGCGTGATCGAGCGCCTCGGCGTCAGCGACGTCAGCGGCGCCGGCGCGACGATCGTCGTCTCTGCGCCGTTTGCGGGCGAGTTGTCGGCGGGCGAGAGCGTTGCCGTCAACGGCGTGTGCCTCACGGCCGTTCTGATCGCGCCGTCGGCGTTTTCGGCGGCGCTCTCCCCGGAAACTCTTCGCGCGACAACGCTCGGTCGCCTTGAAGCCGGCCACCGCGTCAATCTCGAGCGCGCCATCCGCGCGGACGCGCGCATGGGCGGGCACTTTGTGCTGGGCCATGTCGATACGACAGCGGAAATCCGGTCGTGGGGCCCCGACGGCGATCATTGGTGGCTTGAACTGACGCTGCCGAAAGCCATCGAGTCGTGGGTGGTGGAGAAGGGCTCGATCGCGGTCGACGGAATCAGCCTGACGGTCGCCCGCCTTCCCCCGGCCTCCGGAGGCCAGGCTACGCTCGGCATCCAGATCGTCCCGCACACGCGCGCGCATACCAGTCTTGCCGACCGGAAGGCCGGCGACCTCGTGAACCTGGAAGCCGATATCATTGGCAAGTACGCCGCTCGCCTGACTCAGCTGGCGCGTTAAGCCGGCCTCCGGTCGCTGTTCGCGAGCTCCGTTGGATCGTCGACACGAAAGGTTCTGCCCATGACTGCTCGTCTTCGTCTCGCGAAGGGTGCTCGCAAGAATTCGCCCTTCGCTTCAATCGAACAAGGTCTCGACGCCATTCGCGCCGGCCGCATGATCGTCGTCGTTGACGACGAGGACCGCGAGAACGAAGGCGATTTGACGATGGCCGCATCGGCCGTCACGCCCGAGGCGATCAACTTCATGGCGAAGTTCGGCCGCGGGCTCGTGTGCCTGGCGTTGACGCCCGAACGGCTCGATCATCTCGAAATTCCGCTGGAAACGTCGACCCATCAGCTTCGGCGCGACACGGCGTTTTGCGTGTCGATCGACGCGCAGGACGGCACCACGACGGGCATCTCCGCGGCCGATCGCGCGCGCACGGTCAAAGTCGCGATCGATCCGCACGCGAAGAGCGTCGATCTCGCCCGGCCCGGCCATGTGTTTCCGCTCCGCGCGAAGAGCGGCGGCGTGCTTGTGCGTGCTGGTCATACCGAAGCGGCTGTCGATCTCTCGCGCATCGCCGGGCTCTCGCCGGCCGGCGTGATCTGCGAAATCATGAACGAAGACGGCACGATGGCGCGCGTGCCGGAGCTGGCGAAGTTTGCGAAAAAGCATCAGCTCCTGATGATCACGATCGCCGATTTGATCCGGTACCGGATGCAGACCGAGAAGATGGTCAAGCGCGCGGCACACGCCGCGCTGCCGACCGAGCACGGCGATTTCGTTATTCACGCGTACGAGAATCAACTCGACAGCGAGACACACGTCGCGCTGGTCCACGGCGAGATCGGCGACGGCCGCGACCTGATGGTCCGCGTGCACTCGAAGTGCCTCACCGGCGACGTGTTCCATTCGAACCGCTGCGACTGCGGTCTGCAGCTCGATGCGGCGATGGAGCAGATTGTGGCCGAGGGGCGCGGCGTCCTTTTGTATCTTCACCAGGAAGGGCGGGGCATCGGCCTCGCCAACAAGATCAGGGCGTATGAGCTCCAGGACACCGGGCTGGACACGGTCGAAGCCAACGAGCGGCTGGGCTTCAAGCCCGACCAGCGCGATTACGGCATCGGGGCCCAGATCCTGCGCGACCTCGGCGTCCGGACCATGCGTCTTCTGACCAATAACCCGCGCAAATTCATCGGGTTAGAGGGCTACGGCCTTTCGGTCAGCGACTCGCTGCCGCTCGAGCTCGCGCCAAAGAGCGAGTTCTCGCGCCGCTACCTCAAGACCAAGAAGGACAAGCTGGGGCACAAACTCTCTAAAGTCTGATATCGTAAGGGTTTGCGCTTTATCGGATGAGGGGCGTAGTACGGGCTCTAACGTGGGTTTATAGGCAATGTTGGAGTCGCTAAGCAATCGTCTTCAGGGTGTCTTCAAGTCGCTACGAGGTGAAGCACGCCTCACCGAAGCGACCGTTGATGCCGCGCTTCGCGAGATTCGTCTCGCGCTGCTTGAGGCCGACGTCAATTTTCGTGTCGTAAAAGCGTTCGTCGACCGCGTTCGAGAGAAAGCGAT
>JBKJHW010000029.1:0-4768 GCA_046598935.1 Vicinamibacterales bacterium
CCCGGGGGGAACATTTTCGGCGCCGCGCCTGCTCTTTGAGGGCCGCTTCAGAGCTTCATCGAATACGAACACGAATTACGACGTCATGCGCGACGGCCGGTTCCTGTTCATCGAGCAGTCTGGCGCCGAGAACTCGATCACGCAGATCGAGGTGGTGCTCAACTGGTTCAGTCAGCTGCGGCCGGGCGCGAAGTAGGTGAGCCTCGCCCCCGGCTCCCGCCTCGGCCCCTACGAAATCATCGCGCCCATCGGCGCCGGTGGCATGGGCGAGGTCTATCGCGCGACAGACACGAAGCTCAATCGCGATGTCGCGATCAAAGTGCTGCCGGAGTCGTTCGCACTCGACGCCGATCGCGTCGCGCGCTTCACGCGCGAAGCGCAGGTGCTCGCGTCGCTGAATCATCCCAACATCGCCGCGATCTACGCGGTGGAAACGACATCGGGTGTCGTTTTGCCTGGCACAAGACTCGCGCCAGGCGAAACGACACCCGATGTCGTTTCCACGGCGCTCGTGATGGAACTGGTCGAGGGCGACGATCTTTCCGCGATCATCGCCCGCGGCCCGGTGACGCTCGCCGACGCGCTACCAATCGCCAGACAAATCGCCGACGCCCTCGAAGCGGCGCACGAACAGGGCATCGTTCACCGCGATTTGAAACCCGCGAACATCAAAGTTCGCGCCGACGGCACGGTGAAGGTTCTGGACTTCGGTCTCGCGAAAGCGATGGATCCGGCGGGGTCGTCGAGCGGCGAGGTGATGAATTCGCCGACGATGACGGCGCGCGCGACGCAGATGGGGATGATCATCGGCACGGCCGCGTACATGTCGCCGGAGCAGGCGAAGGGCAAAGCCGTCGACAAACGCGCGGACATCTGGGCGTTTGGCGTCGTGCTATACGAGATGCTCACGGGTCGCCGCGCGTTCGAGGGCGAAGACATCTCGACGACGCTCGCGGCCGTGTTGATGCGCGAACCGGATTTCAAGGCGTTACCGAAAGACACGCCACCGGCGATCGACGGCCTCGTCCGCCGCTGTCTCGAGCGCGATCCGAAACTGCGACTGCGCGACATCGGCGAAGCGCGTCTGCTGCTCAGCAATCCGCAGGCGATGAGTTTCTCGTCGGCCACGGTGACGCCGCTGGCGCAGCCGGCAGGACGCCGCGCGCGATCGCTCTGGATCGCGCTCGGCGTTGTCGGCGCGTTGTGGATCGCCACGCTCATACCGGCGGTTCGATATTTCCAGCCCGCTCCGGAACCCGCGCGACTGCAGTTCGACGTGCCGACGTCCACCGTGGTCGGCAGTCAGGCCGTCGTGATCGCGCTGTCACCCGACGGCCGGTCTCTGGCGTTCATCGCGGATCTCGACTACTCCGGATCGAATGCGATTTGGATTCGCACGCTGGACGGCGCCGCGCCACGGCCGCTTCCGAAGACCGTCGGAGCGACTCAGATATTTTGGGCGCCAGACAGCCAGCGCCTCGGCTTCTTCACGCAGGGCAAGCTCCAGGTGGTCGATGTCATGAACGGCGGAACCCAGGACGTGTGTCCGATCGACGTGGCGCCGCGCGGCGCCACGTGGAATGCCGCCGGCGACATCGTCTTCGCGAAAACCACCGCCCCGGCGTCGCTCTTCCGCGTGCGCGACAGCGGCGGCACACCGGTGGAATTCGCCAAGCCGGATCTGACGCGTCAGGAAGCCGCGCTGGGATTTCCACAGTTCCTGCCCGACGGGCGCCACTTTCTCTACCTGTCCATCGGATCAGACCCCGCGCGCCGGGCGATCTATGCCGGATCGCTCGACGGTGGCTCGCCGACGCTGATCGTGGCGGCCGACTCGATGCCGGTCTATGCCAGCGGATGGCTGCTCTACGTGCGAGGTGCGGCGCTCCTCGCCCACGCGTTTGATGCGGAACGACTGCGGCTCCGCGGCGAGCCGGTTCATGTGGCCGACAGCGTGATGGCCACCGCGAACGCGAGCGGCCGATTCGCGTTCAGCGCGTCCGACACTGGCCTCCTGGCGTTTCGGACGGGCGTTGCCGGCGGTGCAGTTTCGGACCTCACGTGGGTGACTCGTGAGGGCCGCGTTGGGGCAGTCGTGGGCGACAACCGGCCTTACACCCAGTTCCGCCTCTCGCCGGATGAGAAGCGAGTGGTGTTTTCACAGCCGGACGCGCGCGGACTCGGGACCTCGCTGTGGACGATCGATCTCGGCAGTGGTGTGACGAGCCAGCTCACGGTGGACGTGCCCGCCGCCAATGATCCCGTATGGTCGCCCGACAGCGAGACGGTCGCGTTCGAAGCGGCCCCGAAAGGACTGCGGCAGATCTATCGACAGACGATCGGCAGTCGATCCATCACGCCGATCTTCGAGTCGCCCGATGATCCGAAGTGGCTCGACGACTGGTCGCGCGATGGGCAGTTTCTGTTGTTTCATCTTCCGTTGCCCAACGGCCGGCTGTTTTCGGTGCCGGTGAATGGAGGAGGGCCCGCCACGCTGTTGACCGAGTCGAAGGTCGCTCTGGACGGCGCGCACTTTTCGCCCGACGGCAAGTGGGTCGTGTATCAGACCAATGAGACGGGCGCGTACGAAGTCTGGGTGGCCGCGTTTCCGGCGTTCAATCATCGGCGCCAGGTGTCGGCGCGCGGCGGCGGCCAGGCGTTCTGGCGCGGAGACGGGCGCGAGCTGTTCTATCTCACCGCCGACGGCAAGATGATGTCGGTGGCAGTGACGCCCGATGCCGCGCGCGCCGGCGCGCTCGACTTCCGCGCGCCCGCGGTCCTTTTTCAGTCACCGATTACGCGTCCGAACCTGACGATCGACCAGTACGCCGTGACGCGCGACGGCCGCCGGTTCCTCTTCATTGTGCCGCGACGCGACGCCAACGCGCCGCCGGCGAGCCCAATCAACGTCAGAGTCAACTGGACATCAGGGTTGACGAAGTAGCGATAGAATCCCGGGCTATGCCGAGTCCACACGCTACTCCGACCCGAGAGGAAGTCCTCGCGTTGTTTGCACAGCGGCGACGCGCGTGGGACGCACGTGACGCCGAGGGCCTTGCCAATACACATTCGCCCGACGGCGTGGTGCACAGCCCGATGTTCGGCGACCTCTACGGCCGCGAGGCGATCGCCGCGTCGTATGCCACGCTCTTTCGCACATTCCCGGACTGGACGTTTGCCGATCAACCGCTCGTCATCGACGGCGATCGCGTCGTCCAGTTGTTCTCGGCTGACGCGACGCATGGCGCCGAGTTCATGGGCCTCCCGGCAACCGGAAGACACTTCAACATCACCGGCGCGCGGATGCATGTGATCAAGGACGGGCTCGTGCAGGAAGAACATCGTATGTACGACTTCACGGGATTGTTGATTCAGGTCGGCGTCCTGAAAAGCAAGCCCGCTGTCTAGCTATCTAGCGTCACGGTCAACCGATATCGTGGAGTAGCCATGCACGCGCCCGTCGATCACGCGCCGGCCATGCGGCGCAAGCGCTGGACGATCCTGATCCTGGCGCTCGCCATCGGAGCCATCGCATTCGTCATTTACAACGAGTGGCTCGGCCGCTGGGGAATCGCGATTGGATGGGTGGCAGTGATCGTCGCCGTGGTGGCCGCCGGTGTGACGTTGAGGTGTCCGGGCTGCGGCGAGCGGTTAGGCGGGTTGTTTCAGACGGCGTGCGCGCAGTGCGGCGTGTTGCTCACCGACAAGGTCGTTTTGCTTCCGGCGCAACAGGGAACCGTTGATCCCGTCGCGGCGGAGTACATGGCAGCAAGCCGGAAGATTCTGGCGCGCTGGGCTTCGATTCGCCGGGTGCTGCGGTGGGGCGTGCCGCTCACCGGCATCGTTGCGACGACGATGCTGATCGTGATGGTGCCGGACGATGAGTGGCCGGCAAGAATCGGCGTCGCGTTGTTTGTCGGTGCTGCCGCCAGCGGCGGCGCCTGGCTGATCCTCCGGCACTTTGCCGACAATCTCTTCGGTGTCGCGTTCATGATCTTTCGCGGCCGATGTCCGCTGTGTCGCGCCTGGTTCACCGCGCCGACAACGCCGGGCCTGGGCTCGATCGAAACCGACTTTGCGACCCTGCCGCAATTCTGCGGGTCGTGCGGCGCCAAGCTCGCTTAGCCGGAAATAGGGATCGGGAGTTATTTCGGATGCGCGTTCACGTCACGAAGAAGTTCGGCGTCCCGCCGAAATCGATTCCCGACTCCCTGGCGCTGGTCGGCGATGCATCCGACGGCTACCCGGGCCTGCCCGGCGGGGGACCGAAATCCGCATCGGGCGTGCTTCGCCGTTTTGGCCACATCGAATCTATTCCTGACGATTCGCGCGAGTGGCACGCGAACCTCGCCAACTCTTCCGGGCTCGCGGCCACGCTGGCCGAACAGCGCCCTCGGGCGATGCTCTTTCGAACGCTGGCTACGCTGCGGACGGATATCCCGTTGTTCAAAAGCGCCGACGAGCTGAAGTGGACCGGCCCCACGCCCGCATTCGAGAAGCTTGCCAAAGCCTGGGACAGGTCAGTTACGCTCAAGGCATGAAGCAGCGCGCCTTTGCACCCCTCGTCGCGTTTTCGGTGTTTGCTACGTTTGCCGTGGCGTTGCTCGCAGCCTCGCCAGAAAGTACGCAAACTCCCGCCGCCGACGATCGCGCGGCCGTCCGGGCCGTCGTCGAAAGCTATCTTCGCGGCCTGAAGTTCAACGACGTGGAGAGCCTGAAGAAGGCGTTCTGGCCAGAGGCGAAGCTGTTTTTCACGAAGCCCGACGGA
>JBKJHW010000001.1:0-2293 GCA_046598935.1 Vicinamibacterales bacterium
ACCGGCCTCCACCACCTCGTGTGGGAAATCCTCGACAACTCAGTCGACGAGGCGATGAATGGCCACGCGAAGAATATCTACGTCACGCTCCACAAAGATGGTTCGTCGATCACGGTCGAAGACGACGGCCGCGGCATTCCGGTAGACAAACATCCGACGACGAAGACGAGCGCGCTCGAGGTGATCTTCACCACGCTTCACGCCGGCGGTAAATTCGAAGGACAGAACTACAAGACCGCCGGCGGTTTGCACGGCGTCGGCGCGTCGGTGGTCAACGCGTTGTCGCGCGAGCTCGTCGCCACGATCAAGCGCGACGGCTCGACCTGGGAGCAGCGATACAAACAGGGCGCGCCTGTCGGCGGCGTGAAGAAACTCGGCGCCGCGCGCGGCACCGGCACGACGATTTTCTTCAAGCCGGACCCGACGATTTTCCCGAAAGTCCATTTCGACCCGAAGATCATCCGCGAGCGGCTCGAAGTCGCGAGCTACCTGCATCGCGGCATCAAAATCACATTCGAGAACGAGTCTGCCGAAGGCGACGATCCGAAGAAGGAAGTCTTCGAGCACCTCGAAGGCATCGCTGACTATCTCAAGAAGATCCTCGCCGAGCGCGACGCCAAGCCGGTGCACGACGCGCCGTTTGCGCAGACGAAAGAACACGAGGAATCCGGCCTGACGCTCGACGTCGTGCTGCAGTGGACTGAAAGCACCGACGAGCACTTGCGCAGCTACGTGAACGGCATCCCGACGGCGATGGGCGGCACGCACGAGGGCGGCCTTCGTTCCGGTCTCGGCAAAGCGATGCGCAATTTCATCGACACGCACAATCTCTCGCCGAAGGGCGTGACGCTGACCGCGGAAGACATCCGCGAGGGCATGACCGGCGTCCTCAGCATCTTCATCCAGGAGCCGCAGTTTCAGGGTCAGACCAAGGAACGGCTCAACAACCCCGAAGTCACCAACATCGTCGACTCCGTCGTCCGCCCGGCGATCGAGCATTGGCTGAACCACAACACGACGGTGGCCAACGCGATTGTCGCGCGCATTATTCTTTCGGCGCGCGCGCGCGAAGCGAGCCGTGCCGCCAAGGACGAAGTCACGCGCAAGAGCGCGACGTCATCGCGCCTCACGCTGCCCGGCAAGTTAAGCGACTGCAATTCCAGCGGCCGCGAAGACAGCGAGATCTTCATCGTTGAAGGCGATTCCGCAGGCGGGTCGGCCAAGCAGGGACGCGATCGCGCCCGGCAGGCGATCCTGCCGCTCCGAGGGAAGGTTCTCAACGCAGAAAGCGCGTCTATCAATAAGGTGCTGGAAAACAAGGAGCTGGCCGACCTCGTCACGGCGCTGGGCTGCGGAATCGGCAAGGGCTTCGAGCTGTCGAAGCTGCGGTACGGCAAAGTCATCATCCTCGCGGATGCCGACTCGGACGGCAATCACATCGCGACGCTGCTGATGACGTTCATCTATCGCCATATGCCGGCGTTGATCACGAACGGCAAGCTCTATCTGGCGCAGCCGCCGCTCTACCGCATCGACATCGGCAAGGAAACCACCTGGGCGCTCGATGATCGCCAGAAAGATGATGTCGTCAAGCGGGCGGGCGGGAAGAAGGTCGACATCACCCGCTTCAAGGGCCTTGGCGAGATGATGCCGAAAGTCCTGTGGGAAACGACGCTCAACCCGCGCACGCGCCGCCTGCTGCGAGTCTCGATCGACGACCAGATCGCCACCGATCGCGTGATCAATGAACTGATGGGCAAGGACCCGTCCGCGCGGTTCCGTTTCATCATGGAACACGCTGACGCGGCTGAGGAACTGGACGTTTAAGGAATATCGCGTGCTTTCAGCGAATCCGCTGCAGTTCCACTTCCGAGAGAATGAATCCGAAGCCGGGCCATCCGCTGCCGGCTTGAACGGCGCGCTCGAATGCGATCCGCGCCAGCGTCTTGTCGCCGCGGATCAGATGCCAGTTGCCCAGACCGTACGAGAGCGTCGCAATCTGTACTTCGTCGGTGTCTGCTGCCGTGACCGCGGCGTCCGGCCCGATCTCGCCTCGATAGAGTTTCAGTCGACGGGTGTAGGCGTTGTCGATCGGCGACAGCCGGGATTCGGGCCGGCGATCGAGCATGGCTGTCGCTTCGGCGCCGCGGCCGGCGCGGTTGAGCGACATCCACAACCAGTCGGTGGATCCGGCGAGCTCGCCCGGATCCGGCGCGATCGGCTGCGCGCGCGCAAACGACGCCGCGGCCGCAGAAAAATCTCCGCGTGCGTGCTGGACGATGCCGAGGTGATA
>JBKJHW010000090.1:0-20058 GCA_046598935.1 Vicinamibacterales bacterium
ACGTACACCTCGTGCCATTTTGCCCTTTTCCGCGCTAGACTGGCCTCCGCCAGCGTCGCGGAGGCTTCAATGCGTCAGTCGAAGACCGTCACGGCGTTTCTTGTTTTGACTGCGGCAGCCTCCCTGGCCGCCCGGCAACCAACGTCACAAAAGCCTCAGCAGCCGGCCACGTTCCGGAGTGGCACGAACCTCGTCCTCGTCGATGTCTACCCGATGAAAGACGGGCGCATCATCCAGAATCTCGAACAGACCGACTTCGAAATCCTCGAAGACGGGAAACCGCAAAAGGTCGAGAACTTCCAGTTCATTAAAGTACAAGGTCGTACTCCCGAAAACGAAAAGCGGGATCCGAATACGCAGGCAGAAGGCAACGAGCTAGCTGCCGACCCGAAGAACCGTGTGTTCGTCGTGTTTCTCGACCAGCTCGGCGTGTCGGTCGAAGGCGCCTACCGCGCGCGCAAGCCGCTCGTCGAGATGCTGAATCGCGTGATGGCGCCGAATGATTTGTTCGGCGTGATGTCGCAGGACATGCGGCCGCGCGATCTCGTGTTCGGTCGAAAACTTCTGACGACCGAAGACATGCTCGCGAAGAACTGGCCGTGGGGCGAGCGCGAGTCGATCATCAACCGGCCCGAGGAAGAAGCGCTCAGGATTTGCACGACGCATCCGAGGACGGGCCTGCCGATGCACGTCGTGGACGAAGGCATAGACCGTGAGATGTTCCAGGCGCTCAAGGACCGGCGGCGTGAAGACGCGGTGCTGTCGAAGCTCGAGGACCTGGTCAACCACCTCGCCGGCATCCGCGAGACACGGACGGCGCTGATGGTCTTCACCGAAGGCTGGCTGCTGTTCGGGCCGAACGCGTCCCTGACGGCGCCGCTTGCGGCATTCGAGAAATACAACAGGGTGCCCTCAGCCGGCATCGCAGGTGGACGGCCGGTGATCAGCTCGAAGCAGGAAATGGGATCGCTCGCCGGATGCTTTAGCGAAGTGCAACGGCTGGCGAACCTGATGAATCGCGCGCGCTACAGCGAGCTGCTGCGCCGCGCCGAGCGCGCCAACGTCGCGTTCTACCCGATCAACCCACGGGGACTCGTCGTGTTCGACTTTCCGATCAACTCCGACGCGGCGTTTGCGCCGGCCAATATCCAGTTCACCCGCGTCAACATCCGCGACGAGACGTTGCTCGAAGCCGCTGAGAAGACAGGCGGCATAGCGGTCGTGAAGTCGAACGATCTTTTCGCCGGCCTCGACAAAGTCAACGCGCAGCTCGAGGCGTATTACGTGCTGGGTTATTACTCGACCAACGCGGCCTACGACGGCAAGTACCGGAAGATCAGCGTGAATCTGAAAGTGCCGGGCGTGAAGATTTCCGCGCGCAAGGGCTATGTCGCGCCGACGGCTGCGGAAATGGCCAGCGCGACTGCGCCGAAGCCGGTCGTGGCGGCCGCGGAAGCCGCGACCGCCGACGCGCTCGGCGTGCTGTCGAGAATTCACGGCTCGGCCGAGCTGTACGGTTGGGGCGTGCAGACGAAATCCGGCGAGCTGACGATCGTGGCCGAAGTCGCAAGCCAACTGGCGGAGCGCAATCAGTGGCTGGCCGGTGCGGATGTGCAGGCAATCGTCACGACGTCGACCGGCGAGATGGCCGGCAGCGGCCGCGCGAAGCTCGACGCCGGCGCGCGCGGCGTTGCTGTGCGAGTTCCTGTTACGGGCGAGGGCCCGTGGACCGCGCAGCTGCGGCTGCGCAACGGCACTGAGGCTGATGCGATCGAAACGACGGCGACGATACGTTCGATGGCGCGCGCGGGCGCGTCAACGCTCGTCAGCGACCCCGTGGTGTTTCGCGGTGATCCCGGCGGTGTGCAGGCGGCGCGTCCGGTCGCCGACTTCCTGTTCCGCCGCACGGAGCGCGTGCACATCGAGTGGACCACGCGCGGACAGATCGATGCGCGGCAAGCGCGATTGCTCGATCGAGCCGGAAACGCCCTGCCGATCGCGGTGACGCTCGCCGAGAAGCCGGGCGCCATCATCGCCGCCGACCTCGTCCTGGGGCCGCTAGCCCCGGGCGACTACATGATCGAGTTGACCGCATCCGGGCCGGGCGGCTCGACGCGGCAGCTCGTCGCGATCCGCGTGCAGAACAACTGAACCTTATGAAACTACTGACGCTCTTCGCAGCCTTCTCCGTGCTCGCGGCGCAAACGCCGCCGCCGCAAACGCCGGTGTTCAAGAGCGGCGCCACCCTGGTGCCGCTGGACGTTCGTGTCCTCGACCGCGGAGGCAAGCCGATCACCGATCTCAAACAGAGCGAGTTCGTCGTCACCGAGGACGGCCGCTCGCAAGAGGTCTCGCATTTTTCGGCGACGGCACTCGCACCGATGGCCGCGGCGGACACGCCGGGCCTGCTCCGCGGTGCCGTCAGCTCCGGCACCCTCGCGCCGCAAACCCGCCGCGTGTTCCTGCTCCTGCTCGGCCGCGGCCGGCTGCAGCCGCCGTCGAAAGGTGTCGACGCGATGATGCAGTTCGTCCGCGAACGCGTGCTGCCGCAGGACCAGGTCGCCGTGCTCGCGTGGAATCGCGCGACGGACTTCACCACAAATCATGCAGGTCTCGAAGGCCTTCTGGGCCGATTCAAGGCCCGGCACGAGAAAATCGAGACGGATCTCTCCGGCTGGTTCAGCGGCCTTCGCGCCATCTACGGCGACAAGACTATTCCCGCGCCCATCCAGAAGCAGATCGACGATGTCTTCGCTGCGCCGGGGTTGCGGACCGCGCACACGCTGGTCAGCGATCCCAACGAGAGAACAGCGACGACCGACGAACTCAAGGCGCGCGGCGAGGCCTTGCAGCGGGCGGAGACTCTAAGGAATCGTCCGCCCGGCACGTTCCTCACTGATGCCGTCGACCCGGTGACGTCGAAAGGCATCGAGGGGTCGTTCGAGCAGTTCATGGCCCAGATGATGACGACGAACCAGGACCTCTCGAACCTGTATGCCGCGATCGAATACCTGCGGTTCATTGAAGGCGAGAAGCACGTCGTGTTTGTCACCGAGCACGGGATCGCCCTGCCCGACTTCTCGCAGAACATGGCGCTCGCCGCAGTCGCCAACAACGCGCGCGTCGTCATCGACACGATCCAGACCGGCGGCGCGCCGGCGGACGGCTTGCCGTCGGCCGCAAATAGAAGCGGGGGGATGCCGGCGCCGCTCTTCGGGCCGATGTTTGCGGTGCGGTCGTTGCGCGATCTGTCGCAGGAGACGGGCGGCGTCGCATCGGTCTTTTCGTACGCTGACAAGGCCGTGAAGCGGATCGACGAGGCGACGAGGTTCGGGTATCTCCTCGGCTACTACGCGACCAACAGCGTGCAGGACGGGAAGTATCGGCGTGTGTCCGTGAAGGTCACCCGGCCCGGCGCCGAGGTGCTGTATCGCCACGGGTACTACGCGCGGTCCCAGGCGCTGCCGCCCGACCGGCGCGACATGATGAGCTACACGCGGATGACGAGCGCGTTCACGACGAGCCTGAACGTCTACGACATTCCGCTCGGTTTCAACGCCCGGGAGGAAAAAGACGGGGACAAGCTTGCGCTGGCGCTGAACCTCACCGTCGGGCTCGCGAAGATGGCGCCGGCCATGGTCGCCGGGAAGCGGTATTACACGATGGAGTTGGCGGTCGTCTGCGCCGACAGGGAGCAGAACATCGTCGGGCAATACTCGCAGCGGCTCGAGTTCTCGCTGACGGAAGAGCAGTATCAGAAGGCCCTCAAAGAGGGCACGCCGGCCAACGTCAGCGTCCGGGTGCCGCTCACGAACTTCGCGACCCACGTGAAGGTGGTGGTCTATAACTTCGCAAATGACCTGCTGGGGTCGATCGTGAAAAAGGTCCGGTAGCGGGCCCGTTACGTCTTAAGATTGCGTCTCATGCAAATCGATGAACGGGCCGTCGGCGAAGTAGTCATCCTGGATCTCAAAGGCAACATCGTCCTCAACGAGGGCGATGTGGTGCTCCGAGACAAAATCAACTCCCTGCTTCAGCAGGGGAAGACCAAGGTCGTGCTCAACCTTGCGGCGGTGCCGTACATGGATAGCGCGGGCCTGGGCGAGGTGGTGCGATCGTTCGCGACCGTCCGCCGCCACAATGGCGCCCTGAAGATGGTCCACCTCACGAAGCGCATCACGGACCTGCTCACGATCACGAAGCTGCTGATGGTGTTCGACACGTTCGAGAGCGAGAAAGAAGCGCTCGACAGTTTTAACTGAGACCGGGTGTATCCTCAGGGCGCTTCAACTAGGTTCAGAGGCTGGCCGCGGCAAAACCGCTGCGCCATTTCGCGAGGAGTAATCTCATGATGCGACGTGCAACAGCAGTGTTCGGTGCGGCGGCGGTCCTCCTGTGTTCGGTCGGCGCCTTCGCGCAGGCGAAGCCCACTTTCGCCGGGAGCTGGACTCCGGATACCGAGAAGACGATGGCGGCGAATCCCGGCCAGTCGACACCCCCCACCGCCCCACGCCCGATGGCCATTAAACAAGACCTCGCGTCGTTGACGATCGAGCGACTGGGCGCCCCGGCCGGCCCGCAACCGATCACCTACAAACTGGATAACCAGCCCGCCGAGGTCACAGCCTCACAGACTCAGGGCCCGGCGCAGGTTCGTGCCCAGTGGGTGGGCGACACGATCGTCCTCGAAACCACGCGCGAAGCGCAGGGCGCCAAGGTTGTGAGCACGGTCGCGTATGCGCGTGAAGGCGCCTGGCTCGTGGTGACGAGCACGCAGCCACGCCCGAGCGGCGGGACGACGGTTATCAAGACCTACTACAAGACCACGAAGTAGGCGATGTAGCGCTCGACGCGCTGGCAAGACACTCGAAGGGCGACCGAGGCAGACGCCGAGGTCGCCCTTTTTTTCATCTGCGGGCCGCTCTTAGTCCGGGTGTAGCATCGCCCCATGAGAACACTCCGAACGGCTGTCATCTCCGTCGCGTCGTGCGCATTGCTGGCCGGTCACCTGTCGGGACAGGCCCAAGTCCCGGTCATCCAAGGCCCTGACCTGGAGGAGTTCTTGAAAACCGCCAAGGTTGTCGCCCTGAAGGACATCGGCAAGGGCGTCACCATGTCGCGCAAGGCGACGTTGGAGTTGAACGGCGTCACGGAGAGCGGGCTGTTCAAAACGATCGATGAGAAGCCGATGGTCGGGATCACGACACTTGAGGACGGCCGAATCGATGCCGAGTTCCAGGACAGCTGGAGGACCGAGATCGCGGCGTACGAGTTGGACAAAATGATCGGCTTGGGCATGGTCCCCGCCACCGTTGAGCGGCGCCTCGATAACAAAGTCGGCTCCGTGCAGTTTTGGGTGACGTCCATCATGAACGAGCAGAAACGGCAGAAAGACAACGTCAGGCCGCCGGACCCGCAGGCGTGGAACGATCAGATGCACAAGCTCTGGGTCTGGGACAGCCTGATTTACAACGTGGATCGAAACCTCGGCAACATCCTCATCACCGAGCAGTGGGCGATGATCGGCATCGACCACTCGCGTACGTTTCGTCCGTACGGCAGGCTGAAAGACCCGAAGCTGATGGTTCGGTTCTCGCGGTCGCTGCTCGCGAAGCTCGCCGATCTGAAGGAACCGGAATTGAAGGCGCGCCTTGGCAAATACTTGACGGGGTTCCAGATCCAGGGCCTGCTGAAACGCCGCGACCTGATCGCCCTCCTCGTGACGAAGCTGGTCGCTGAAAAGGGCGAAGCTGCGGTGCTGTACCAGTAGCCCCTTGAAGCCAGCCCGCACCTCACGCGCGCGGGACGTCGCGCGCCAACTCTCCGTCGTCATCGCGGCGGTCGCCGTCGTCGCGGCTCTGGCCGGCGATCGGCCCTCAGCCGCGCCGTCGCCTGCCCCGTCACCGCGCGTCGTGGCGATTGGCGATATCCACGGCGACTTCGACGCGTTGGCCGGATTGCTGCGCCACGCCGGCCTCATCGACGATCAGCTGAAATGGTCGGGACAGAACGCTACGCTCGTGCAAAGCGGGGACATGATCGATCGCGGGGCGAAATCGCGCGCCGTTATGGATCTGCTCATGTCGCTGCAGCGCGACGCGCCGCGCTCCGGCGGACGGGTGATCGTGCTCCTTGGCAATCACGAAGCGATGAATCTCTACGGTGACCAGCGCTATGTGAGCGCCGGTGATTACGCCAGCTTTGCGGACGGCGAATCGGAGCACCGCCGGCGCGACGCTTACGCCGCCGCGCTCGCGCTCCGCCCGAAAAGTGCTGCCGCCGCGGCCGCCTGGCTGGGCGCGCATCCTCCTGGGTTTGTCGAATACGCCGAGGCGCTCGGCCCGAACGGCAAGTACGGGAAGTGGCTTCGGTCGCTTCCCGCGTTGGCCCTCGTTGACGACACGCTCTTTGCGCACGGCGGCATTAGTCCGGATTTCGCGTCGTGGAAAATCGATCACATCAACGACGCCATCGCCGCCGAGATCAAGACCTTCGATGCCGTGAGGCGATCGCTGGCCGGTCAACGGCTGCTGCTGCCATTCGACACGCTCGAGGAAATGGCGGTCGTGGCCCGCCTGCCCGCTGCGCGGGCCTCTGAAAACTTGAAAAGCTTCCTCGACTTTGACAACTGGCTGAGCATGCGCGACGAAGGTCCGCTCTGGTTTCGCGGTTACGGGCGATGGCCTGACGGTGAGGGCGGGCCGCTGGTCGACCTCCTGATCGACGCGTTCAAGGTGAAGCGTTTTGTCGTTGGCCACACGATTCAAACGGGCGGAACCGGGCGACGGTTTGGTGACCGCGTGTTTCTCATCGATACCGGCATGAACACCGGGTACGCGCCGAAGGGCCGTGCGTCGGCGCTGAACATCGAGAACGGCATCGTGAGCACCATCTACGCTGACACGGCGAGGCAGCGCTGATTCAGTTCAGCAATCTCGCCAATCGGTTATTTGGGTTGCGCCCGGGCGATCTGGCGCGTGGCCTCCCGCTCTTCGGCTACCACTTTCTGATCATCACGTTTTACATGATGGGCCGCGTGGCGCGCGATGCGATCTTCCTCGCGCACTACCGAGCGGTCGATCTGCCGTACGCGGATATCGCCGCGGCGGTTCTCGCCGGCGCGATCGTGGCGGTTTACATTCGTGCCGCGCGCGTGAAGAGTGTGCGCGCGCTTCAGGAGATCAGCCTCGGGTGCGTGGCCGTGAGTCTCCCGATGTTCTGGTGGGGCGTGCACACCGAGCAGTGGGGCTGGCTGGCGCCCATCCTGTATGTATGGGTTGGCATCTGCGGCACCCTGACGGTGACGCAGGTGTGGACCCTCGCCAACTTCGTTTGGCACACGCGAGAAGCCAAGCGCCTCTTCGGCATGCTTGGCAGCGGCGGTATCGCGGGCGGCATTGCCGGAGGATTCCTCGCACAGTGGGTCGCGCGGCGGCTCGGCACGGACGCGATGCTGCTTGTCATGTCCGCCACGCTCGTCCCGTGTTTCTTTCTGATTCCAATGATCTGGCGGCAGCGCGCGGTGGCGGCAAACTCGTCCCAGCCGGCCGAGGCGCTCGCCGGCGAACGCGAGACCGGCGGACTGCTGGCCAGCGCGCGGCTCGCATGGAATTCGCCGCACCTGCGCGCCATCGCGGTGCTGATTTGCCTCGCGTCGATGACCACCACCGTCGTGAGTTGGCAGCTCAAAGCCATTGCCAAGGACACGCTGCTGACAAAGGACGCGATGGCTGCGTTTCTCGGCGCGTTCACGGGGTACACCGGCATCGCGTCGCTCGTCGTGCAGGTATTGATTACCACCAAGCTGCTGCGTCGATACGGCGTGGGCGTTGCCCTGCTCGTGCTGCCGGTGTTCCTCACGGCCGGCTCGGCGGCGGTGGCCATCTTCGGCACGCTGTGGGCGGCGACGGCCCTCAAGGCGAGCGACTCAGTACTGCGGTACTCGGTGGACTCATCGGCGGTCCAGTTGCTGTATCTCCCCGTGCCGGCCGGCATGAAGGTCCGAATGAAGTCCTTCATCGACACAGTCGTCTGGAAATTCGGCGACGGCCTGGCGGGCCTGACCTTGCTGCTGTTTGCGACGTCGCTGGGGTTGACGCCGCGCGAGATGACCGGCGTGACGTTCGTGCTCCTGGCGGGGTGGATGGCGGCCGCGGTGGTCGCGCGCCGGCAATACGTGGCGACACTGCACAACAACATCCAGCCGCTGCGCATCAGAGCGGATGAGGCGGACCCGGTGGCGATACCGAGTCTCACTTCCGCCGATCCCACAGAAGTGCTCTACGCGCTCGCGCTGTGCGATGAGGGCCAACGCCTGCAGTCTCACGGCGCGGTGCGGCCGCTGCTTACGCATTCGTCGGCGCATATTCGCCGCAAAGCGATTGCGGTGTTGAGCGGGGCGCAGGACACCTCCGTTCGCGACGCCGTCGTCGCGATGCTCGGCGACCACGATGCGGAGGTTCGAGCCGGCGCGTTGCGGTACCTCACGCGTCACGAGCACACCGATTCATTGGCGCACATCGATGATCTCAGTAAATTTGGCGACACGGCCATCCGTGCGACTGTTGTGGCCCGGCTGTCCCGGCCGGGCGCCGGCCAACACATTGATGTGGCGCGCCTGATTCTCGACCTGATGGTGGGGAAGGGCGGCGATGGTGGCTTGTCCGATCGCCTGGAAGCGGCCTCGCTCATCGGCTCGCTGCCTGATGAGTTCGGCGATCAGCTCGCCGCTCTGATGCAGGACGAAGATTCCGAAGTCCGCCGCGAGGCCATTCGCGCCGCCGGCACGTTGCGCCGAAAGGAATTTGCTCCGGTGCTCGTTGGGCATCTGAGCCATCCGTCGCTGGGAGCCGAAGCGGCCGCGACGCTCGCGTTGTTTGGCGACGACGTGGCCGAGACGCTGCGCGCGTCGCTCGATAATCGCGACGTGAGCGCGGGCAGTCGTCACCGGATTCCGTTCGTGCTGTTTCGGATCGGCACGCCGGCGGCGGCTGTCGCGCTGGCGGAGAGCTTGCTCGAGGCGGATCTCGTGCTTCGGTCGAAGGTCATCTCGGCGCTCAACAAGCTTCACGATGTTCGTCGCGATCTCATCGTCGACCGGCCGTTGATCGAGTCGAGCATGATCGCGGAGCTGATGGGTCATTACCGCTCGTATCAGATTCTCGGCACGCTCGGCGGCGTGCCCGACGAGGACCTGCAGACGTCGATGGCAGGTGAAATGGAGCGAATCTTTCGACTGCTGAAGTTGTTGTTTCCGTCGATCGATTTGCAGAACGCGTATCTGGGTGTGCAGTCCTGCGATCCGCTGACACATGCCAACGCGTTGGAGTTTCTTGATAACACGCTCAACCCGCGACTGCGCGGCCTGTTGGTTCCGCTCGTGGACAGCGACATCAGCGTCGCGGAGCGCATTCGCCACGCTGATCGCTTTCTCGGTTTCACCGCGGATTCTGGACAATAATCCCGCAGCCCCCTGGCCCTCTCACACGGCACCCGCCTCGGTCCCTACGAAATCCTCTCCGCCATCGGCGCCGGCGGCATGGGCGAGGTCTATCGCGCGCGCGACACGACGCTCGATCGCGACGTTGCGATCAAGGTGCTGCCCGCGACTTTCGCAAATGATGCTGATCGTCTTGCGCGCTTCACACGCGAAGCGAAGACGCTGGCCGCGCTCAATCATCCGAACATCGCGCACATTCACGGATTGGAACAGAACGCGCTCGTCATGGAGCTCGTGGAGGGCGACGATCTGTCGGACTTGATCCACGTAGGGCCGAACTTCAGTTCGGCCGGACCAGGTTCTGGCGGAACTAAAGTTCCGCCCTACGTAATACCTATCCCCGATGCTCTCGCAATCGCCCGTCAAATCGCCGACGCCCTTGAAGCCGCGCACGAACTGGGCATCGTGCATCGCGATCTCAAACCGGCAAACATCAAAGTCCGTGCGGACGGCACCGTGAAGGTGCTCGACTTCGGTCTCGCAAAAGCGATGCAGCCCGCGGCTGCGAGCGATGCGGCCGACGCGCTCGCGAATTCGCCGACGATGACGTCGCCGGCGATGACCGAGATGGGCATGATCCTCGGCACGGCGGCGTACATGGCGCCGGAGCAGGCGCGCGGAAAAGCCGTCGACAAGCGCGCGGATGTGTGGGCATTCGGCGTCATCGTCTACGAAATGTTGGCGGGCGCGCGATTGTTTACGGGCGCCGGAATCACGGACGTGCTCGCCGCCGTGCTGCGTCAGGACATCGATTGGACTGCGCTGCCGCCGCACACGCCGCCGCGGTTGCGTCATCTGCTCGAGCGCTGTCTCGACCGCGATTCAAAATCACGGCTGCGCGATATCGGCGAGGCGCGTGTCGAGATTGCGAAGATTCAGAGCGGCGCGCCCGATTCGGTGATCGCGAGCCGAGCCGCCAATGCCGCGCTCGTTCCAACCTGGCAGCGCGCGCTGCCGTGGGTGATTGCAGCCTCCGCTTGCACCGCGCTCATCGCCGCGCTCTTGCTGTGGTCACCCTGGCGCCCGGCGCCGGTAGCCACCCCGCGCACGCTGCTTGTGAACCTCGGCGTCGACGCAACGCTGCCGACTGCCGGTGGAGTGCCGGCGCTGTCGCCGGACGGCACGACACTCGCGTTTGTCGGGCGGCGGGCGGGTCAGACTCAGCTCTTTGTCCGAAAGCTCGATCAGTTGCTCGCAGCCCCGTTTGCCGGGACTGAGAGCGCCACCAGCCCGTTCTTCTCGCCGGACGGCCAGTGGATCGCCTTCTTCGCTCGCGGCAAGCTGAAGAAGATTCCGGTCACCGGCGGCACCGCAGTCAATCTGTGCGACGGCGGCGGCGGCGGAGGCACGTGGGCCGATGACGACACCATCATTTTTGCGACCGGTTCGCCCAATACGCTCATGCGCGTCTCGGCGGCTGGCGGCACGCCCGCGACGTTCGCCACGTTCAGCGAAGGCGCCGTGACTGCGCGGTGGCCGCAGGCGCTCCCCGGCGGCAAAAACGTGCTCTACACCGAGCACTCGTCGACGACCGACTTCGGCAGCGCTAATCTTGTCGTTGCGCCGCTGTCGAGTGGAACGCCGAAGATCATCGTGCGTGGCGGCTACTTCGGACGGTATGTGCCGAGCGGCCATTTGATCTACATGCATCAAGGCACACTCTTCGCCGTGCGCTTCGATATTGATCGCCTCGAGACGATGGGCCGAGCGGTGCCGGCCCTGGACGGTCTATCGGCGAGCACGAACGCGGGTAGTGCGCAGGTGGGCTTCTCATCGGAGGGGACGCTGGTCTACAAGCCCGGCGTGGAAGGCGTGGGCACGAACCCGATCGACTGGATGACGCGCGACGGCACGACGTCGGTGCTCCGCGAGGCGAAAGCCGATTGGTCGAATCCGCGTTTCTCGCCGGACGGGCGGATGCTGGCGCTCGATATCACCAACGGCAAGCAGCGGCACATCTGGGTGTACGAATTGGCACGAGACACGTTGACGCAATTGACGTTCGACCCCGGTGAGGATCACGCGCCCGTCTGGACGCCCGATGGCCGGCGGATCGTGTTCGCGTCCGATCGCGCGAAGGCCGGCGTCCCGAATTTGTATTGGGTCAACGCCGATGGCACGGGCGTGGTGACACGGCTGACCGACAGCCCGCACACCCAGCGAGCCTTCTCGTGGCATCCCAGTAGCAGATTTCTCGCGTTTCAGGAAAACCGCGGCGACACGACAGGCGGACAGGGGCTCGATCTGATGATCCTGCCTATGGAGGGCGGTGCCGGCCGAGGCTGGACGCCTGGCAAGCCGACCGTATTTCTCGGCACCCAGGCCGGTGGAATGTTCCCGATGTTCTCTCCCGATGGCCGTTGGATCGCGTACGTGTCGACCAGTAGCGTGTTCGTCCGTCCATTCTCCGGGGCAGGCGGCCCGTGGCGGGTGGGCGGGGGCGCCGTGGGGCCCAGGTGGTCAACCACTACGCACGAGTTGTTGTTCCAGGATGCGACGTTTCGCCTAATGTCGGTGCCGTACGCAGTCGTCGGCGATTCATTCCGCGCCGACAAGCCACAGGTCTGGTCGCCGACGAGCATTTTCGGAAACAGTCCGACCTACAGTGACAGCCGCTACGATCTGCATCCCGACGGCACGCGGGTCGCCGGCGTCGTCAGCCGGGACGCGGGCACCGTCGTGTTCGTGTTCAACTTCTTTGACTACCTCCGGAAGATCGCCCCGGGGAACAAATGAGTCTCGCACTCGGCACCCGTCTCGGTCCCTACGAAATCCTCTCCGCCATCGGCGAAGGCGGAATGGGCGAGGTCTACCGCGCGCGCGATACGAAGCTCAATCGCGATGTCGCGATCAAAGTGCTGCCGGCGGCGTTCGCGAATGACCCGGACCGCCTCGCGCGGTTCAGCCGCGAAGCGCAGACGCTGGCGTCGCTCAATCATCCGAACATTCTCTCCGTTCACGACACGGGCACCGACACTGCGGGCCCCGCTTCGATCACGTACATCGTCACCGAACTTCTGCATGGCGACACGTTGCGCGAGCGGCTGAATACCGGCCGCCTGCCCGTGCGTAAAGCGATCGAGATCGCGAGTCAGATTGCGCGCGGTCTCGCGGCCGCGCACGACAAGGGCATCGTCCATCGCGACCTGAAGCCGGAGAATCTATTTCTCCTCGCAGACGGACAGGTGAAGATCCTCGACTTCGGTCTGGCCAAGGCCGTGTCGTCCGGCAGCGGCGCCAGCGAAACTGTGGCCGCTGTCACGGAACCAGGCTCAGTGATGGGCACGGCCGGTTACATGGCGCCGGAGCAAGTGCGCGCACACGCCGCCGACGCGCGCACGGATCTGTTTGCACTGGGCGCGATCCTCTTCGAAATCCTCGCGGGACGGCGCGCATTTCAGCACGGCACGACGGCCGAGACGATGACGGCGATTCTCAACGACGATCCGCCGGAGCTCGCCGGCGCCCAGTCGCAGGTGTCACCGGCACTCGATCGCATCGTCCGACACAGTCTCGAAAAAAATCCCGCGGAGCGATTTCAATCGGCACGCGATATGAGCTTTGCGCTCGAGGCGCTGTCAGGATCGCAGACGTCCGCGATGCCAGTTCCAGCTGTGGGCCGAGCGAGATCAAGAACAACGCTGCCGTGGATCGTCGCTGGTGCCGCGCTGGCGGTGGCCGCCGCTGCGTCTGCCTGGGCCCTGACTCGTCCGAAAGCCGCGCCACCAGATATCTGGCAGTTCACGCAGATCACCGACACTGGCGGAGAGGAGACGACGCCGGCGATTTCGCCCGATGGCACCACCGTCATGTTTGCGAGCCGCGCGCGCGGCACGTGGGACATCTACGCGCAAAGAGTCGGCGGACGGAATCGGACGCTCGTGATTGGCGATTCGGTACGACAGGAACAGGGGCCGGCGTTTTCGCCCGATGGTCAGCAGGTCGCGTTCTACGAAGGTGATGACGATGGCGGGATCTTCGTCGCCGGTGCCACGGGCGAATCCGTGCGTCGTGTGTCGGAGACCGGGTTTCATCCGTCGTGGTCTCCGGACGGAACGCATCTGGCGTTCACGACCGAGCAGGTCATCACCGCCTATACGTCACAGGGCACGAGCAAATTGTGGGCCATCGACCTGATGACAGGCGGCGCCGCGCCGCAGCAGCTTGATTTGGAAGATGCGCGTCAGCCATCCTGGTCGCCGTCCGGCCGGCGGATCGTGTTCTGGAGCGTGCTCGGCGGCCAGCGCGACCTGTTCACCGTCGCGTCAAATGGCGGCGCGCGCGTGCCGCTGCTGGTGGACGCACCGGTCGATTGGGCGCCGGTATGGACACCGGACGGCGCACATGTGCTGTTTTCGAGCGACCGCGGCGGTGCGATGAATCTCTGGCGCATCGCGATCGACGAGTCCACCGGCCGTGCGCTGAGCGACCCCGAGCCCGTCACGACCGGCGTGCAGTCGGAGGTCAATCTCCCCGGCGTCTCGCGAAGCGGGTCACGGATCGTGTTCGAGTCGCGCGTACGCTCGGTCAATGCCATCGCCATTGCGTTCGATCCGGTCACGCTGCGAGCCGGCGTGCCGGTCGTGCTCGACAGCTCCAACGGCATCCTCACTCCCACGGATGTCTCACGAGATGGACGTGCGCTCCTGCTCTACAGCGGCGACGGACATCAGTCGGACATCTTCTGGACCGGGACGGACCACTTCGCGCCCGTTCGTATTACGGACGATGAAGTGGGCGACCGCCGGCCGATGTGGATGCCAGGCGGACAATCGGTGCTGTTCTACTCGATGCGCGGCGGCAAGTGGGAGATCTGGCAAGTGAACCGTGACGGCGGCAACGTGCGCAAGATCGTGTCGCTCTACGCGATCAACCCGCTCGTGTCGCCGACAGGCGATCGCGTGGCGTTCAGCGCGACGCTTGACTGGGGCGTCTATGTCGAGCCGCTCACAGGCGGCCTCATCAGCGCGCCCCAGCCACTGCCCGGCACCAGGACGGCCACAGCGACGCTGCGTCCAACGAGCTGGTCGCCTGACGGCCGCTCGCTCGCCGGCCCGCTCGTTCCAGCGGGCGGGCGTGGGGCCGGCATCGCGATCTATGACATCGCCACTCACGCGATGCGTCAGGTGAGTGCCGACAGTTCGGCGTGGGTACGGTGGATGCCGGACAGCCGCCGATTGATCTACTTCACCGCGCGCGGAGAGCTCGTCGTGCTCGACACGCAGTCGGGCGGGCGCACGGTCGTCAACGTCAGACTACCGCTACCGCCGACCGACAACACGTTCGCGCTCTCGCCGGATGCGCGGACAATTTACTACGGCGGTGAACGGTCCGAGTCGGACATCTGGGTCATGGAGCGAAAGAAGCGATGAGCATGGCCGCCCACGTGTTATCATCGCATTGGATGGTGATAACATGATTCGCACGCAGATCAGCCTCGAGCCGCGCGACTATGCGCTCGTCAAGCGCGAGGCCAAGTTGCTCGGGATTCCGATCGCGGAATTCGTGCGTCGTGCGATCCGGCACGGGCTTCCGGCACGCGGCGACGCGCCGTGGATGCGCTATGCGGGCCTGGTCGAATCCGGCAATCCGCGCTCGAGCCGGACCGTCGACGAGGTCGTGTATGGCTCGAAAGACTGAGTGCTACGCCGACACAGCCGCCTTCATCGCGTTCCTCGATAAATCGGACAGCTACCACACCCTGTTCCGTCGCTTGTTCTCCGATCCGCCGCCGCTGGCGACGTCGTCCCTGGTCCTCGCCGAAGGGCACGGGTGGTTCCTGCGGCGCTATGACCAGCGCCGGGCGCTGGAATTCCTGAACTTCGTCGATGCGCTACCTGGCCTGACGATAGAGGCGTTCGATGCGGGCGCCGTCATGCGCTCGGGAAAACTGCTCAAGAAGTTTGCGGACCAGACGCTGACGCTGGCGGATGCCCACGGCCTCACGGTGATGACCGCGCGCCGAATTACGTCGTGCTGGTCGACCGATCGTCATATGACGCTCACGGGCGCGGTATTGGTGACATGACGCACCGGCGACGCCCTGATGTTGGTGATGCTGCCGGGGCGTCCACAGCCGCGCGCATGATGCCGGTCAGGGAGTGGCTATTGAAGGGGAGCAGCACGTGCCCGAGTCCGTGTCGGCCGAGACCGTCATGCGCGACTGGAAGTTTGCGAAGGCGTTCCTGCAACGTGAGCTTGCCGCGCCGGCCGCGACTACGAAGGAATAGTGCCGGAGGCTCTACTCGAGCGTAAGCCACCGTCGCAATGCCGCATCGACGATGCTGATCTCGTCCGGGTCGCATCGTCCAATGCCCTTGGCGATTGACGCACGCGGCACACTCACAACTTTGTCCACCATCACCTGAGAAGGCGCACGAAGGCCGGTGCGTGTGCCCGGCGGCACCGACACACGAAAGAGCGGCGCGTCGATGCAGTCTGAGGTGATGGGGCAGACCGTCAGGCTTGCGTGGGTTTCATTGAACAGATCCGACTGCACGACCAGAGCGGGGCGGGGCTTGCCGGAGTACGCGCCCTTCACGGCGACCACGACGATGTCGCCGCGGTTCATTCCCAGCCCTGGATGTCAGCGGCCATGGCGATGAAGGCCAGCGTGTCTCGCTCAGAGCCGCGGCGGCTGGCAAGTCTCGACTGCCGCTTGGCCTCAATCGCCGGATCTTCCGACAACGCCGCGGCCAGCGCAGCCTCGAGGATCTCGCGCGCCGCCTCGCTGCGCGTTCGGCGTCCCGCGCGAGCTGCACGCGCCAGACGCCGGTTGAGTTCGGGCGACACTCGGATCGTCAGCACGGTCGAGGGCAGCGAAGTGTCTCTCGGCATGTATACAGTATACGCCTCACGGGCGGCCGGAGGCGTTGCGCGCGATTGTCGCGCCGGTCTACTGCGCCGCGGCGGCGCAGCCGCCGAGGTACTTCGACGACTTGAGCCAGTTCTGGTCCGGCGCGTAGGAGAACACCAGATTGCCACCCTTGACGAGGTCGATCACCTGGCGCGCAATCGCGGGCCGCAGGGCGGGGCAGCCCCAGCTCCGGCCGAGACGGCCGAGCGAGCTGATCGCGTCCGGATTCACGTAGGGCGCGCCGTGCATGACGATCGCCCGCTCCATCGCCTTGTCGTTGAATCCCGCGTCGAGCCCATTCATGCGGAGCGAGTAGCCGTTCTTGCCCATGTAGGTCTCGGTCGTGACAAACAGCCCGAGGCTGGTCGCGTGCGAGTTGGGCTGGTTCGAAAAGCGCGTCGTCATGTTCTCGCCGCTGCCCTGGCCGTGCGCCACAAGCTCGGAATAGAGCACTTCCCTGGTGCGAATGTCGAACACGAAGAAACGCTTCTCGGTGGATGGCTTGGAGTAGTCGATAACCGTCAGGGTTTCCGGATTGCTGACGGCGCCTGCGCGAACGGCGCACGAAGCGGCGCTGAACGCCAACTCCACAACGTCGCTATTGATTGCGGCAATACTTGAAGCTTTTTCGGATCCGATCAACTGCGTGGACAAGATGCCGAATGCTGCGACGCTCAACGTCGCCAGAAGCATACGGCGACCAAGGACAGTTTTTGTGGAAGCCACTGCCCACAAGTGTAAACTCTGCGGCCAGTTTTTATCTTAGCTACGTCCAGTCAAATCTCAGCCTCAACGCGTCATCGTCTCAATGCCGATTGTTTAGCGTCGTAGCCGTAGATATCTGGCTGGAAGTGCAGGCCGTTCTTGTCGTCGACCCACGCCGTGAAATACACGATGTGCACCGGGATCTTCTCCTTCAGCGCGACGTGCTTCTCGTCCCCTGACTTCATGGCCGCAAAAATCTTCTCGTCTGTCCATTCCGGATTGTCGCGAAGGACGTACTTGGCCAACGTCTCTGGTTCTTCAACGCGAACGCAGCCATGACTGAACGCACGGCCGGATCGCGAAAACAGTTCGTCGGCCGGTGAATCGTGAAGATAGACGTTGTGCTCGTTCGGAAAGAGGAACTTCACATGGCCGAGCGCATTCGATGGCCCAGGCAATTGCCGGAAGGCGAGCTGCTTGAGTTCCGCTGGATCATCCCAGTTCACCTCGGACGGGTCCACCTTGGATGAGCCGGAGGCGCCCACGCGCAGAATCTCGATGCGGTTCTTCGCGAGGTAGGCGGGATTCTTGGCCATCGCCGGCGCCGTCTCACCTTCGACGATGGAGTCGGGGATATTCCAGTACGGGCTGAACACCACGGTCGACATCAGCTCGCTGAAGATCGGCGTGTTGTTGCCGGGCTTGCCGACGACGACGCGGATGTCTTTTACGACTTTGCCGTCTTCGCGCGCGTAGACGTGGAAGACCGGGATGTTGACCATGAAGTGCCGCTTGCCGAAATCGTCGGGCATCCAGCGCCAGCGCTCGAGATTGACTTCGACCTGGCGGATCCGGTCCTCAATCGGTACGGCGATCGCGGCCTTGGTCGCCGGATCCAGGGTGCCGCTGACCTTCAGCCCGTGATGTTCCTGGAACGCCTTGATGCCCTCGGGTTTCGTCGTGTCATAGAACGTCGTCAGCGGGGTTCCAGGTTTGGCCACGGCCGTGGCGCGCAGGTCGGCCATTGCCTTCTGCAGCGCCGCGTATTCGGGATGCTGCGGCGCCATGGAAGTGAGCCAGGTCTTTATGTCGCCATCAATTGATGAAGAGAGCGTATCGACGAAGGCCGGAGCTTTTCTGCGGGCCTTCCACGTGGTGGAGAGTGGCGCCGGCGTGGTGCGGCCGATCGCGACATCGCGTCCGAGGGACAGAAGCGCGGTCGTCAGACGAACGTCAGCGCCGGCGAGCAGCTGAAGGCGATCCGGCGCCTTCTCTTTGCCTTCTTCGAGCGCGGCGAAAAGCTGCGTCAGCTTCGGTTCGTCGTAGTCGGCCGCGACAAGGCCATGTTCTGGCGCGGCTCGAATGACCTCGAGCGCGGAAACCGCGCCCTTCGACATCTTCAGCTTGTTGATCCAGGCCGGGTCGCCCTGGCGCTTTGCATAGAACGCCTTGACGTCTTCCCAGGCTTTCGCGCTGTGCGGTCCCGCCGGCGCGACGGAGGCGCCGCCGAGCACCGCGGCGACTTCAGCGGACGCCTCGGGAATTACGCGGCGGTTGCAGCCCGCCAGAGTAACGACGCTGACGGCGACGACAATCGCACCACGCAGATTGAGAGAGACCATGACGCCAGAGTACGGCGACCACGGTGCGCCGGTCTGTGCTCAAAGGGACTGCAACGGCTGGTCGTGTTAGGCTTTTCGGACATGTCTGACTACATTTTCTCGTCTGAGTCGGTTGGCGAAGGCCACCCGGACAAGGTTGCCGATACGATTTCCGACGCCGTGCTTGACGCGTGCCTTTCGCAGGACAAGCGCAGCCGCGTCGCATGCGAAACGCTGGTCAAGAGCAACGCGGTCGTTCTGGCCGGTGAAATCACGACCAAAGCCAGGTTCGACTACAACGAAGTTGTCCGCGCCGCGATTCGCGGCATCGGTTATGTAAACGACAGCGACATTTTTCACGCCGACCGCGTGTTCATCACGAATCTGCTGACGACGCAGAGCCCGGACATCAGTCAGGGCGTCGACGCCAAGGCCGCCGTCGGCAAGAAGAAGGCCGAGCAGGGCGCGGGCGATCAGGGCCTGATGTTTGGCTACGCCAGCAACGAAACGCCGGAGCTGATGCCGGCCCCGATCATGTTTGCTCACCGCCTCGGCCGCTACCTTTCGAAGGTGCGTAAAGCCGGGCGCGTGGACTGGCTGCGTCCCGACGCGAAGAGCCAGGTTTCGGTGCGCTACCAGGACGGGGTGCCCGTTGAAATCACGAACGTGGTCATCTCCACGCAGCACACGGAAGACGTGAAGCACTCGACGATCGAGAAGTTCTGCATCGACCAGATCATCAAGAAGGTCCTGCCGAAGAAGATGATGAACCGCAAGACCGAGTTCCTCATCAACCCGACCGGCAAGTTCGTCGTCGGCGGGCCGCACGGCGACTCCGGCCTCACGGGCCGCAAGATCATCGTTGACACGTACGGCGGCATGGGGCGGCACGGCGGCGGCGCATTCTCGGGCAAGGATCCGTCAAAGGTTGACCGGTCAGCGGCCTACATGGGCCGTTACGTCGCGAAGAACGTCGTCGCGGCCGGGCTCGCGGATCGGTGCGAGATTCAGTTCGCGTATGCGATCGGCTATCCGGATCCCGTCAGCGTGCACGTCGACAGCTTCGGCACGGGCACGGTCTCCGACGCGGCGATTCTGCGCGCAGTGAACGAAGTGTTCAGCTTCAAACCGGCGAACATCATCTCGACGCTCAAGTTGCTGCGGCCGATCTACTCGAAGACGACCAACTACGGTCACTTCGGGAAGACGAACGACCTGGAGTCGCTGACCTGGGAAAAGACCGACAAGGCCGCGAAGCTCGCAAAAGCAGCGCGGTAGTTCGCAGCGGTTGGCCTGCCATCCGAAGCCGCGACCGCAGGGAGGGTTGGCGAAGGATGGAGCGGGCTACGGGAATCGAACCCGTCTGGCTGGCTTGGGAAGCCAGGGCATTACCGATA
>JBKJHW010000085.1:0-26359 GCA_046598935.1 Vicinamibacterales bacterium
ATCGCCTCGGCGACGGCCTGCTCGACCATGTTCAGCGCGGATTCGGGAATCGGTTGCGAGCCGCCGCTCTCGGTCGAGATCGACAGGGCCTGCGGCATCCGCAACAGGTCGGACACGGTGAATGCGCCAGCGACCAGGCCCCGCTCACGCGCGCTGGCGATTACCGCGCTCACTGCTTCCAGCACGCGCTCGTTGAGCGTGACGCGGACGTCGGCGGCCGCGGGCAGCTCGAGGCTGATCGAGATCTCGACGCGGCCGCGCGTCAGCCGTTGCTGCACGATGGCGCGGAGCCGGCCGTCAATCACGCCGAGCGCGCCTGGCGTCTTGATGGCCATGTCGAGAAAGCGGTGATTCACGGACTTGGCCGTGACGCCGACCTTCTGCCCATCGGCCTCGCGGCTGACGGACGCAAACCCTGTCATTGATCTGATCACGACCGCACCCCGCTGATCACGACAACTCCTCGCGCTCGTCGAACATCTGCAACGCGTACAACCGTGCATAGACGCCGCCGCGGTTGACGAGATCATCATGCGTGCCGACTTCGGCGACGCGGCCTTTTTCGAGCGTCACGATCAGGTCGGCGCGCCGCACCGTCGACAGCCGATGGGCGATCACGAACGTCGTCCGATTGGCCATCAACGTCATGAGCGCATCCTGCACCTGCGCCTCCGACTCTGCGTCGAGCGAGCTCGTGGCCTCGTCGAGCACGAGCAGCGGGCTGTTGCGAAGAATCGCGCGCGCAATGGCGAGCCGCTGCCGCTGCCCGCCAGACAAGCGCTGCCCCCGCTCGCCGATCTTCGTTGCATACCCGTTCGGCATCGTGACGATGAACTCGTCGGCATGCGCCGCGCGCGCCGCGGCTTCGATCGCCTCGCGGGACGCATCGGGCCGGCCGTATGCGATGTTGGCGGCCACGGTGTCGTCGAACAACACCGTCTCCTGCGTGACGAGCGCGATCTGATCGCGCAACGACTTCAGCGTGATGTCGCGTGAATCGACGCCATCAATCAGCACGGCGCCCTCGACCGGATCGAAGAACCGCGGAATCAGATTCGCGAGCGTCGTCTTGCCCGCGCCGCTCAGCCCCACGAGCGCGACGACCTGCCCCTTCGTGGCCGCGAAGGACGCGTGGCGCACGACGAACTTCGTCGGCTCGTCCGCGTACGCGAAGCCGACATCGCGGAACTCGACGCTGCCGTCAAGCCCGGTGATGACCGAGGCGTGCGGTCGATCGGGCACTTCGGTGTTGGTGTCGAGCATCTCGAACACACGCGTGGACGCCGCCAGCGCCTGTTGAACGCTCGAGTTGGCGCCACTCAACCGTTTGATCGGCTGGTACATGGAGAGCGCCGCGTAGAGGAACGCCATGAACTCGCCCTGCGAAATTTCGCCCGCGGCGATTTCCCTGCTGCCAAACCAGAGGACGCCAATCGCGGCGATCCCGCCGATAAATTCCATCATCGGCGGCAGCGCCGCCACGGACCGCGTGACGCGCATGTAGGTGCGATAAAGCGACGTCGCCGCGTCTTTGAAACGGCTCGTTTCGCGGTCCTCCGCGCCGAACGCTTTGACGACGCGGTGGCCCGCGTAGGCCTCGGCGGCAATGTGCGTGACGTGCGCGAGTTCTTCCTGGCTTCTCTTCGATTGGCCGCGCACGCGCCGCCCAAGCTGGGCCAGCGGATACACGATGAGCGGCGCGGTCGTCGCGCAGACGAGAGCGAGCTTGTAATCCTTGAGAAAGAGGAACCCGATCAGCGCGATCAAGGTGACGGACTCACGCATCAAGTCGCCAACGGTTTCAGAGACGGCGCGTTGAATCTGGCCGATGTCGCTCGTCAAGCGCGACAACAGCTCGCCCACGGATTGCCGTGAAAAGAAGGTCGCCGACTGACGGAGGGTGTGCCCGAACAGCCGCTCGCGGAGGTCCCGCACCACCCGCTGACCGACGTCGGTCATCATGACGCCGGCCGCATAGCTGCCGACGCCTTTGATGACCGAAAGTCCCAGAATGGCGACGCTGACCGACATCAGACCTTCACCGGTCTTCAGAACCTGATCGACGATCTTCTCAATCACGTAGAGGAGCCCGGCCTGCGCTCCCCCATAAAGCAGGCTCGCGACCAGCGCGAAGGCCATCCGCCCGCGATAGGCCTTCGCCAGGTCAAGCAGGCGCAGGAAATCTTTCACGCGCGAACCTTAGCTGATCCGGCGTATCCGCGCGGATTCGCCCGGTGCCACGTCGCCGCTGTGGAGACGATGTCGTCGAGCGCGTGGTATTTGGGACGCCACCCGAGCGCGCGTTGCGCGTTGGCGCTCGAGGCCACCAGGGCCGCCGGATCGCCGGCGCGGCGCGGACCGATGGTATGCGCCACAGGTTTTCCGGTGACGCGCTCGACGGCCGCGATGAGCTCCTTCACCGAGGCGCCGCGGCCGTTCCCGAGGTTGAACGCCCCGGACGCGCCGCCCTTGAGGAGCGACTCCAGCGCAAGCAGGTGCGCGCTCGCGAGGTCAGTGACGTGGACGTAATCGCGAAGGCACGTGCCGTCAGGCGTCGGATAATCGTCGCCGAAGACCACGAGCGGCTCCCCGCCTTCGGTCGCGGCGATGGCGCGTGGGATCAGATGCTCCTCGGGCGAGTGATCTTCGCCGATCCAGCAGTCCGGGTCCGCGCCCGCCGCATTGAAGTAGCGGAGGATCACAAACTTGATGCCGTGCGCGCGCTCAAGAAACGGCAACGCGCGCTCGACGGCCAGCTTGGATGCGCCGTACGGATTGATCGGTTCCTGCGGATGCCCCTCGTCGATCGGCGTGGTCTTCGGCTCACCGAAGGTCGCCGCGGTGGACGAGAAGATGAAGTTCTTCACCCCGCATTCGCCCATCGCAGCGAGCACTTCCATGGTGCCGAAGACGTTCGTCGTGTAGTAGTCGAACGGCGCGCGCATCGACTCGCCGACGCTCAATCGCGCCGCAAAGTGCATCACCGCCGTGACGTTGAATTTGCGGAGCGTGTCGGCCACGCGCGCGCGATCGCCGATGCGCCCTTCGACAAGCGTGATTGGCGCGCGCGGCACGCCGGCCCGCCCGATCCCGGACTCGATACCAGAAATAATGCGCTCGATCGCTTCGGGATGCCCGGCCGAAAGGTCGTCGTACGCCACGACCTCGAAACCGGCCAGCGCGAGCGCCTTGACGGCGTGGCTTCCGATATAGCCGGCGCCGCCAGTGACCAGAACGCGCTTGCCTTGGGCGCCTGGCCCCAGGCTATGGCCGGCCAATGGATCCGTAGGTGAAGCCCGCCGCGCGGACGGCCGACGGCTGATAGATGTTGCGGCCGTCCAGGATGAGCGGTTGCCGCATCAGCTTCAGCATCTTCGCGAAGTCCGGTTCGCGGAACTCGTTCCACTCGGTGACGATCAACAGTGCGTCCGCGCCTTTGAGCGCCTGGTACGCGTGCCTGGCATACGTGATCTTCGATCCAAAGATCTCTTTCGCGACTTTCGTCGCTTCCGGGTCGTAGGCCTGCACCTTCGCGCCACGCGCGAGCAGCCCTTTGATGATCGGCACTGCGGGCGCCTCGCGCATGTCGTCGGTCCGCGGCTTGAACGCGAGCCCCCACACGGCAATCGTTTTCTTCCTGAGCGACTTGCCCATCACCTTGTCGAGCTTGGCGAGCAGGCGCGACTTCTGCGCCTCGTTCACTTCCTCGACGGCGGTGAGGATGCGGAACTTGTACTTTTTGTCCGACGAGAACTTCGCCATCGCCTGGACGTCTTTGGGAAAGCAGCTGCCGCCGTAGCCGATGCCCGGGAAGAGGAACGCCTGGCCGATGCGCCGGTCCGTGCCGATCGCGCGCCGCACCTGATCGACATCGGCGCCGTAGAGCTCGCAGACGTTCGCGATCTCGTTCATGAACGAAATTCGCGTCGCAAGCATCGCGTTCGCCGCGTACTTGCACATCTCCGCGCTCGCGCAATCCATGACCATCACCGGCGCTCCCGACAGCGTGAAGGGCCGGTATAACTCGAGCATGATGTCGGCGGCGCGCTGGTCGTCCGCGCCGATCACCACGCGGTCCGGCTTGAGGAAATCATCGACTGCCGCGCCCTGTTTCAAAAACTCCGGATTACTGACGACACTGAACGGGTGTGTCGTTTCACGGCGGATCGCCTGGCGGACGAGTTCGGCCGTGCCCACCGGCACCGTGCTCTTGTCGACAATAACGGTGTAGCCGCGCATCGCGCGGGCGATCTCGCGCGCCGCGGCAAGCACATGCTGAAGATCGGCGGAGCCGTCCTCGCCCATCGGCGTGCCGACCGCGATAAAGACGACGTCCGCCTTGTGAACGGCGGACGGGAGGTCCGTCGTGAACGATAAACGGCCCTCCGCGGCGTTCCGGCTGACCACTTCTTCGAGACCCGGCTCGTAGATCGGCATCTTGCCGCGCTTCAGTCCAGCGACCTTCGACGCCATTTTGTCGATGCACGTGACGTCGTTACCGGTTTCAGCAAAACACGCGCCGACCACCAGTCCGACGTACCCCGTGCCCACGACCGCGATTTTCATAGGTATCATTCTCTCCGACCGTGCGGACACTTGTCGACTATCGGCCCGCCCTCAGGACGCGCACCGGAGTCGGGGAGTACGTCCATGAGCTCGCGCGCGCGCTCGTCGCGACGGGAGATCCTCACGGCGACCCGCTCTTTCTTTTTTCGTCATCGCGCGCCGATCGCATCGCGCCCGACGCTGTGCCCGGCGCCGTCACTATCGACCGGCGCTGGCCGGTGCGGCTGCTCAATTACGCCTGGCATCGCTGGGAATGGCCGCCGGTCGAATCGCTCGCCGGCATGCCGTTCGACGTCGCGCAGTCGCTGCATCCGCTGTTGATGCCGGCGCGGCGCGCGGCCCAGATCGTCACCATTCACGACCTCGACTTTCTCGAACACCCCGAGCGGACCTCCGCCGAGATCCGGCGCGACTACGGTGCCCTCGCCCGCGCGCACGCGGCGCGCGCCGACCGCATCATCACGGTGTCCGCGTTCACGGCGGGCGAGATTGTTCGCCAACTCGGCGTGACGCCCGAGCGCATCACGATCGCCAGCCCCGGCGCGCCCGACTGGGAACCGCGCGGCGCGGAGCCGGCCAGCGGCTACGTGCTGTTTCTCGGCACGCTGGAGCCGCGGAAGAACCTCGGCGTGCTGCTCGACGCGTACACGGCGCTCGTTCTGCGCAATGCGTCAATGCCGAAGCTCGTCATCGCCGGCAAGCCGGCGCGCGGGTCGGAAGACTGGGTCACTCGCGCGTCCGCCGCCGCGCTTCGCGATCATGTCGAGCTCCGCGGCTATGTCGCGCCCGGTGATCGCCGCGCGCTCATGGCCGGCGCGGTGGCGCTCGTCATGCCGTCGCTCATGGAGGGATTCGGCATCCCGGTCGTCGAAGCCATGGCGCTCGGCGTTCCCGTCATCGCAAGCAATCGCGGATCGCTGCCGGAAGTGCTCGGCGGCGCCGGCGAAATCTTCGAAGCCACAGACGCCGCGGCGCTCGCCGCCACCCTCACTCGCGTACTCGCCTCTCAGGAAATGCGCCTGGCGATGTCGACTGCCGGGCTCAAGCGCGCCCGCCACTACACCTGGGCCGGCACCGCGCGTCATACTCGTGAGGCATGGGCGCTGGCGGCCATCTCCCGGAAGTCGCGCCGGCCATGACTGACCGCCGCGCTCGCCACATCGTCATCGACGGACGGGAGTTGGCCGGCAAGCCCACTGGCGTCGGGCGGTACCTCATGGGACTCCTGGGCCAATGGGCAACCGGCCCCGCCCACCCGCACAAGTTCACCGTGATCGTGCCGGGCGTGGTCCCCGGCGAACTTGCCGCGCTCGCGCCGGGAATCGGCGCGCACCAGGTTTCCGCAACCTCGACGGGCACCGTGTTCGAACAATTCTCGTTGCCCGGCGTCATCGGCCGTCTCGGCGCCGACGTGTTCCTGGCGCCGGCATACACCGCGCCGATGCGCGTGACGTGTCCGTTCGTCGTGGCGATTCACGATCTCTCGTACTTCGCGCATCCCGGCTGGTTTCACTGGCGCGAGGGCCTGCGCCGCCGTTGGCTCACGCAGGCGTCGGCACGGCGCGCGGCCAGAATCACGACGCTGTCGGAATTCTCAGCCGGCGAGATCACGCGCTACCTCGGCGTCCCGAGGTCGCGCATCGAGATTGTTCCGCCCGGCGCGCCGGCCTTGCTCCCGGGCACAGCGGGCGCCCGCGAGCCGCTCATTCTCTACGCCGGAACGCTGCTCCAGCGGCGGCGCATCAAAGAAACGATCGCCGCCTTCGCGATGGTCGCCAAACGTGTGCCTGGCGCGCGGCTGGTCCTCGTCGGCGAGGATCGTTCGACGCCCCCGATCGATCCCATCGCGCTCGCCCGCCGCGCCGGCGTCGCCGGCCAGGTCGAATGGCGCAGGTACGTGCCCGAGCTGGAGCTGCGCGACCTCTACAGTCGCGCCCGCGCCTTCGTCTTCATCTCTGACTACGAAGGCTTCGCGATGACCCCGATGGAGGCGCTCGCGCAGGGCGTGCCCGTGGTCCTCGAGGATACGGCGGTCACGCGCGAGGTGTACGCCGGCGGCGCCACGCTCGTCGCCCCGGAGCCGGAAGCGATCGCGGGCGCGCTGTGTTCGCTCCTCACGGATGAGGCGGAGAATCGCCGCCTCGTCGCGCTCGGCGTCGCGCGATTCGATCACTTTTCATGGGCCCAAAGCGCGGCGACGATGCTCCGCGTGCTGGAGGAGGCCTAGCCCGTGGCGGCCCTCGACGTCATCATCGTCAACTACAACACCCGCGAGGATCTCGCCGCGTGCTTGCAGTCGATCCGGAGCGCGCCGCCGGCGCGGCCGCACACGATCACCGTGGTCGACAACGGCTCGACCGACGGCAGCGCGGACGCGGTTCGCATCGGGTTCAAAGGCGTTGCGCTCATCGAGATGGGCCGCAACACGGGTTTCGCGGCCGCGAACAATGCGGGCATCCGAGCGACTTCTTCTTCACTGATTCTCTTACTTAACAGCGACACACTCGTGCCGGCCGGCGTGCTCGACGCACTGTGCGAGCGGCTCGAAAGCACGGGCGCAACGGCAGCGGGGCCGCGCCTGATCGACGGCGACAGCCGGCCCGAAATCTCGTGGGGGCCGATGCTCACTCCCTTCTCGGAATGGATCCAGGCACGCCGCGTCGCGGCCGCGCGGTCCACGCTGCCGCAGGCGCGTCGGCGCGTGGACAATCTCACGTCGGTCGAACGGCGCGTCGACTGGATCAGCGGCGCGTGCCTGCTCGTGCGGCGCGATGCCGCCGTTCGCGCCGGGCTGCTCGATGAGCGGTTTTTCATGTACGAAGAAGACGTCGATTTCTGCGCGGCGTTACGGAAGCAGGGCGGCTCGATTCTCTTCACGCCCGCGGCAACCGTGGTCCATCTGCGCGGACGATCGAGAGCCAACACAGCCGCGCACAAACCGTCGCATTACGACAAGAGTCATCTCGCCTTTTATTCCAAACACTCGCCACGGTGGGTGCCGTTGCTTCGAGCGTGGAAACGGCTTCGCGGGCGGCTGTGAGCGGGCCGATTCATTGTGGGATTGATAATTGATAAGGGTGGGATTGGGAATTGGACAATTGATTGATGGCGAAATTAAGGGCGGCGTGCGCGGTCGCTTAGCGCCGCAGCTTCTTGCTGTCGCGATTCCGGCGCGCGGTTTGGTGCGAGGCGGCCAGAAGCTTCCTTCCATTTCTTCAAGCGCAATAGCGACCTTCGACGTCGATTCTGCCCGCCAACTCACGTCCATTCATGACGCTCCAAAGTGCATGAACCTTGCCATGAGCGCGCCCAGAGGCCTAACTGCCTCGTTGGCAATAATTGCCACCTCGCCGCCCTGGCCGCGTGGAAAGAATTGATAATTGTGGGATTGATAACTGTGGGAGTGGAGATTGAGGGATTGAGGATTGCGAAATCGCAGTCCCGCACGCTGGACCAGCGCGGCGCGTCAGCCGCCGCGACCGCTGCCACGAAACAATTTCGCAATGCTCAATTGACCAATTCCCAATCCCACACTTATCAATTATCAATCCCACAATCTTCCCGAGCTGTCCGAGGCGGCCTTGCGCATCGCGATTGACGCCCGGAAGCTCCACGATTTCGGCATCGGGACATATGTCTCGAATCTCGTGCGCGGGTTGGCGCGCATCGACCGCGATCACGAGTACACGCTCATCTGCCATCCGTACGACGAGGAGTTCGTCCGCTCGCTCGGCCCGAACTTCCGCGCGCTGCCCGACCTGGCCGGCAACTACTCGGTGCGCGAGCAGTTCGCGATTCCGCTGGATATCTGGCGCGCCAGAATCGATCTGTTCCACGCCCCGCATTACGTGCTGCCGCCGCTTGTGACGGCGAGGTCGGTGGTGACGATCCACGACTGCATCCATTTGCGCTTTCCGCAGTACCTGCCCAACCGCATCGCCCATTCCTACGCCAAATACTTCATGGCGAGCGCTGCCCGGAAAGCGTCACGGATCATAACCGTCTCCGAGGCGTCCAAGCGCGACATCATGCACTTCCTGCGCACGCCGCCCGGCAAGATCGACGTCGTCCACAACGGCTTCGACGAACGGTTGACGACGCCGACGGCTGACGAGCAGGCGCGGGTTCGCGACCGCTTCCAGCTGGACGGACCGTTTCTGCTGTACGCCGGCAACATCAAGCCGCACAAGAACGTCGACCGCCTGATCGAGGCGTTTGCGATGCTGCGCACGCGCGGACTCGAACACGTGAATCTGCTGATCATCGGCGACGAGATCTCGAAGTATTCGAATCTGCGCCGGCTCGTGCATCGCCATCAGATCCGGCAGCACGTCCGCTTCCTCGGTTTTGTGTCGACCGACACGCTCGCGGCGCTGTACCGGCTGGCGCGCGCGTTTGTGTTTCCCTCGCTGTACGAAGGCTTCGGCCTCCCGCCGCTCGAGGCGATGGCCAGCGGCACGCCGGTCATTACGTCGAACACCTCATCGCTGCCGGAAGTTGTCGGCGACGCCGCCCTGCTGATCGATCCGCTCAGCACCGAGGAGCTGGCCGACGCGATGGCGCGCGTGCTGACCGACGAAGCGCTGCGCGCGGATCTCGTGAAGCGCGGGTTCGAGCGGGTCAAACAGTTCTCGTGGGACACGTCCGTCCGGCGGACGCATGAGATTTATATGGATGTGGCCCGTGGATAAGCCGTGGGCCGGCCTCAAGACCGTGATCGTGCATGACTGGCTGACCGGATCGCGCGGCGGCGAGAAAGTGCTGGAGGCGATCTGCCGTCTCGTGCCCGACGCGCACGTGCTCACGCTTGTGAGCCGCCCACAGGCGCTCACCGGTGCGCTCGCGGGCCGCCGCATCCGGAACTCGATCGTGCACTATCTGCCGTTCTCGGGCACGCGGTACCGCGAATATCTGCCCCTCTTTCCCGCCGCGATCGAGCAGTTCGATCTGGACGATGTCGATCTGGTGATTTCGACGAGCCACTGCGCCGCGAAAGCCGTTGTGCCGACGGGCCGGGCACAGCATTTCTGCTACTGCCACTCGCCGATGCGCTACGCGTGGGACCAGTTCCCGGCGTACTTCGGACCGCATCGCGTCGGCGCGCTGGCGAGCGCTGCGCTTCGTCCGGTGATGGGCTGGCTGGCGCGGTGGGACGCGTCGACGGCGCCGCGCGTCACGCGGTTCGCCGCTAACTCGCGCTACGTGGCGGGGCGAATCGCGCGGTACTATAATCGTCAGGCCGCTGTGCTCCATCCTCCTGTCGATACCGACTTTTTCACTCCAGGCCCACCCGGCGCTGGCGCACGCGAACGAGGCGCTGCCCTCGTTGTGTCGGCCCTCGTGCCGTACAAGCGCATCGACCTCGCGATCGGCGCAGCGGCAATGGCCGGCTGGCCGCTGACGATTGTCGGCACCGGCCCCGACGAGGCACGCTTGCGGGACCTCGCAGAGAAAGAAGCGCGGTTGCGCAAGATGGCGGGCCCGGGCGTGACGTTTGCCGGCAACGTTGAGGCGGACGAACTGCGCGCGCTCTACCGCTCGGCGTCGGCGCTGATGCTGCCGGGCGAAGAGGACTTCGGGATTGCGCCGGTCGAGGCGCTGGCGTGCGGCTGTCCCGTCGTGGCCTTCGCGCGCGGCGGCGCAACCGAGACCGTGGATCACGGAGTCACCGGCATCCTCGTCGACGAGCTGACCGCGGTGGCCTTCGCTGGCGCGCTGACGCGCGTCGAGGATCTCCCGTCGACGACGGCAACGCGGCGGGCCTCTGCGGAGCGATTCGGCGCGGAGCGTTTTGACCAGGGCTTCACCACGCTCGTCGCGGAAATGCTCCAGTCATGCTGAAACGCTACAACCGGCTGCTCGTCGGCCTGCACATCGCGGCCGACATTTTTGCGGGCATGGCGGCGCTGGCGCTCGCGTACTGGGTTCGATTCCACGGTCCCATGGCGTCGTTCGCGCCGGCAACCAAGGGCGTCCCGCCGTTTTCGCAATACCTCACGCTGATGCCGTTCATCGGCCTGCTCGTGCCGCTGGCGTTCCATCTGCAGGGCCTCTACCGGCTGCGCCGCGGCCGCACGCGCGTCGACGATTTCTTCGCGGTGCTCGTCGGGAGCATCCTCGCCGTGCTCTTCGGCGTCGCCGGCACGCTGTATTTCCAGACCTACTACGTCGCCGACGCGCTCAAGGACCAGGGATACCTGGAGGTTTCGCAACTCGTCTGGATCCTCTTCCTGGTCTTCACGGTCATCCTGACGTTCACGGCGCGCGACATCGCGCGGGTGTTCCTGCGCGCCCGATGGCGCTCGGGCAAGAGCCTGCGGCGCGTGCTCATCGCCGGCGCCGGCGATCTCGGCCGCACGGTCGCCGACCGCCTGCTCGAACATCGCGAATACGGATTCACGATCGTCGGCTTTGTCGATGACAAGGCGTCGGCCGGCGACGCGATCGGGTACCGCGGGCTGCCGCTCCTCGGATCACTCTCGGACATCGCGTCGATCGCGGCGGATGAAAAGCTCGACGAGATCTACGTCGCGCTGCCGCTCGAAGAGCATGTCGGCATGCTCGGCGTGGTCGAGTTTGCCAGCCGCGAGTGCATCGAAGTGCACGTCGTTCCGGACCTCCTGCAGTTCATCGCGCTTCGCGCGCGGCTCGAGGACCTCGACGGCCTGCCGATCATCAGCATTCACGACGTGCCGCTCCGCGGTCTCAACAGCGTGCTGAAGCGGCTGGTGGACATCGCCATTTCGCTGGGCGTGATCATCGGCTCGGCGCCCTTCACGCTGTTGATCGCCTTCATGATCAAGCGCAGTTCGTCGGGACCGGTGTTCTATTCCCAGGAGCGCATGAGCCTCGACGGCCAGCCCTTCAAGGTCTACAAATTCCGGTCGATGCCGATCGACGCTGAAGACTCGAGCGGGCCGATCTGGGCACGCAACGACGACCCGCGCGCCACGCCGATCGGCCGCTGGCTGCGCCAGACCGACGTCGACGAGCTCCCGCAGTTCTGGAACGTCCTCAAAGGCGACATGTCCATCGTCGGCCCGCGCCCGGAGCGGCCGTTCTTCGTCGAGCAGTTCAAACACAAGATTCCGCAGTACATGCTCCGCCACAAAGTGAAGGCAGGCATCACCGGCTGGGCCCAGGTCAACGGCTGGCGCGGCAACACGTCGCTCGAAAAGCGCATCGAATTCGATCTGTACTACATCGAGAACTGGTCGCTCTCGCTGGACTTCAAGATCATGTGGCTGACCTTCCTCCGGGGCGTGTCCCAATCGTGAGAGTGGTCATCACCGGCGCCGCCGGCTTCATCGCATCGCACCTTTCAGACCGGCTCCTCGCCGACGGACACAGCGTCGTCGGCATCGACAACCTCTCCACGGGAGACCTCGCGAACATCGCGCATCTCACCGGCAAGGACTTCGAGTTCATCAAATACGACGTCACGAATTACATCAACGTGGCCGGCCCGGTCGATCTGGTGCTCCACTGGGCGAGCCCCGCGAGCCCGATCGACTACCTGGAGCTGCCGATCCCGACGCTGAAGGTCGGCGCGCTCGGCACGCACAACGCGCTCGGTCTCGCGCTCGCCAAGAAGGCGCGCTTCGTCATCGCGTCGACGTCGGAAGTCTACGGCGATCCCCTCGAGCATCCGCAGAAGGAAACGTACTGGGGCAACGTCAACCCGGTCGGCCCGCGCGGGGTGTACGACGAAGCGAAGCGATTCGCCGAAGCGATCACCATGGCGTACCACCGCTTTCACGGGCTGGACACCAAGATCGTCCGAATCTTCAACACGTACGGACCGCGGATGCGCGTGCGCGACGGCCGCGCCGTGCCGGCGTTCATCTCGCAGGCGCTCCGCAACGAAGACGTCACGATTTTCGGGAGCGGCGCTCAGACCCGCAGCTTCTGCTTTGTCACGGACCTGGTCGACGGCATCCTGAAGCTCGCCGCGTCGAAGGAAAATGACCCGGTCAACATCGGCAACCCGCACGAGATGTCGATCGAGGAGATGGCCAAGACCATCATCCGGATGACCGGCTCGAAGAGCCAGATCGTCTACAAGCCCCTGCCGACAGACGACCCGAAAGTGCGCAAGCCCGACATCACCCGAGCGCGCACGCTGCTCGGCTGGGAGCCGAAGGTCGCCCTCGAAGAAGGTCTGACGTCGACGATCGAGTATTTCAAGACGAAGATCTAAGCGGCGCCCTTGGGGACCAGGGCGCGGGCGGCCGAGTTCGAGACCACTCGGCCCTACAAGAATTTGTAGGGCGCGCTGACCTCGAAGCGCGCCGCCGCGCAAGGTCTAACCCAAACTGCGCTTGTCTTCGGGAACAGTTGTTTTCGCGCGCAGCGTCTGAATGCTGCGCTCGATGCGCTGCGCCAGCTCGCGCTCGGTCTGGAGCGACCGCAGTGTCGCTTGCGCGTCGCGGCTGACCGTCTCGAGCTTCGCGATCTGATCGAGCGCATGCTCGAGCACCGCCTTCTGCTCGCTGACCGTTTCGAGATGCACTCGCACGTCTTCGAGCATGTTCCTGGTGACCGCGGCCTTGAGCTGCACGTCGTCGACCATGCGCCGCTGGGCGTTGATGTCACGAATGCGCTGCTCGGTGATCCGGGCCGTGGCGAGCAGCTCGTCAACATTCGCGCGGAGCGAAACGACCTCGCCGCGGTGGGCTTCGAGATGCGCCAGATCCGCTTTGCTCCGGGCGCTGATCTCCTGCACGCCCTCGACTTCGCGCCGGACGCTCTGCACGGTCTCGTCCCGGGAGACCACGTCGTCGATGCGGCGCTCGATGGTGTCGGTTGCGCCGCGCAGGTCGCCGATCTTCGCTTCGAACGTCGCGATGCGCTTCTCGGAGAACGCGAGCTGGTCGTGCCGCTGCTCCAACGAGCGCACGGTGAGCGTTATCGCCTGCATCTGGGCGTCAGCCGTTTCGAGCTGGCCGGCCACTTCGCGCTGTCGGCCCTGAACGGCCGCGAGCTCTTTCACGAGTGAATCCTTGATCGCCTCGGACTTCCCGAGCGATGACGTCAGGTTCTGAGCCTGGACGAGCCGTTCGGCCGACTCGGAGCCGATCGATCGGACCGACTCGAGCATCGCGCTGATCCGCCGCTCCTGGTCGTTGAGCGTGGCCTGGTCCTGGAGCGCCGATGCCAGCCGCGTCTCGACCCGCTCGACATCGTTTCGGAGCGTCGTCACAGCCTCGGCCACCGGGAGGAGCTTGCTTTGCGTGTGGCTCATCCCGTCGAGCTTCTGGCGGATGTCGGTGACCTGGATGCCGACGGCGTCACAGAGATTCCGGAGCAGCTCGACTTCGGCGTGCCGGCGTGTCTGGTCGTCGAGCCTCTCGTCGACGTCGGCTGTGAGCACGTTGAGCGCGTTCACCCGCGACTCGATGCGCTCAAGGAATTGCTGCTGGCCCGCCACGCGGGTCATGCGGCGATCGAGGTCGTCGGCGATCGCGACAAGATTCGCGGCCTTCGCCGTGCCCTCGTCGACGATCGAGAGCTTGCTCTTGATCGCGTTCATCCGGTCGTCGAGGTCCGGCACCTGCACCGCGAACGCGCCCATCCGGTCGAGGAACGTTTCGAGCGCGGCGCGCTCGGCCCCCAGTTTGTCGCGCAGTTGCGACGCTTCGGCCTGCTCGCGGTAGAACGTCTCGATGTCCGCCCGGAGCTCTTCGAGATCGAGCCGCGCGTTCTTGAGGCTTTCCATCTGCCATGTCGCCCGGCGCGACATTTCTTCGACGCTGACGAGCTGATCGCGAATCTCGTCGAGCGACGACATCTTGACGGCAACCTCCGACGCCCGGCCGTCGTGTTCGGCCATCTGAGCCGACAGCGCCGTCACACGATCGCGCAGTTGATCGACCTCGGGCACGCGCGCGGCCATGAGCTGCTGCGCGCGCTCGACGTCGGCCACCGACTGCTGCAAATGCGACACGCGCGTCTGTTGCGCGTCGAGGTCGCGGCGGCTGCCGGCGACGCGATCTTCATACTGCTTGACAAACTCGGTCACGGTGGCGCGTTGACGGTCAAAAGCCGCAAGGTCCGCAGACAACCCGTCGCGGTTCTGCTCGGCCAACTGCAGCTGCTGACCTGATCGGCGCAGCGCCATCTCGATTCTCTCAACGACTTCTTCGACGTTCACGCCGCGTCGGCTGGCGGCGTCAAGCGCGGCGACCTGTGTCTCCATGCCTCGCACCAGCTCGGTCACGCGATGCGCGTCGAGCACAGCCTGCTCGACCGAACCCTTCTGCATTTCAAGAACTTTCGACTTCTGGAGCACATGCTCGGCCAGCGAATTGAGCGCGGAGGTGCGCTCCTCCACCTGTCGTGCAAGGTCCTGCAGCTTCGCGAAGCCCTGGAGCTTCTGGTCGACGTCGCGAACCATGGCCATCGCCGCATCGGCGTCCGTACGTGTGCGTGTCGCCAGTTCTTTCAACTCGGCCTGGGCAGCGCGGGCTTCGGCGGCCGCCGAGCGAACAGTTTCGATTTCCTTGACGGTCGTCGAAACAATGAGGCGCATCCGGCTCATATCTTCAACAGCGGCTTTCATCTCCGCGGCGAGCGCGTTGAGGGTCTTCTGCTCGCCGGCGAGCGTGTCGAGGGTGGCGCGCGCCTCGAGCACGGCGCGCTGAGCCTGAGATTCAATTTCGGACATAGGCCTAGGAGATTAGCCGGGCGGTCCTGCTATGGCAAGGTCCTAGGGCAATGACCGCGCCGACCGCCGAAGATAGTCGATTCCCGAAATCAGCGTGATGGCGAGAGACGCGAATACGAAAATGGTCACGACCGGCGACGGCTGCCGCAGGTAGTTGAACAGCAGCGTCGCGACGCCCGTCAGAAGGTAGATCGCCGTGGCGGCCTTGCCGAAGATCGACGGCCTGAAGGTGCGCGGTCCGACGGCAAGGTTGACGATGGCTACTGTGAGAATGATGCCGACGTCGCGACTGATGACGACAACCGTGAGCCAGATCGGCAGCCGGTTCGATTGCCCGAATGGAAGCGTCAGCATGATGAACATCGTCAACAACAGCAGCTTGTCGGCCATCGGATCGAGCCATGCGCCGAGCGTGGTCTGCTGACGGAACCAGCGAGCGACAAGGCCGTCGAGCATGTCGGTCACCGCCGCGGCCGCAAACACAAGGAGCGCCCAGCCGGGCTTGTCATAAATCATGCACAACGCAAACACCGGCACGAGCGCAAGGCGGAGCAGCGTGAGCTGATTGGCGGGAGTCAGGATTTCCATCGGCGATCGGGTTATTGGTTATTGAAGGATCGGCTATCGGCCATCGGGCTATTGATTATCGGGTCATTTGGCCGATTGGAGCTGTTCGAGTCGGCTGATAGTGGCCGCCAGTTCCGGGCCCGACACGGCGCGCGCCGGCGAAAACCGGTCACCGTCCGCGATCATGACGCCGGAGGCGACGGCGACTGCGGCGACGGCATAGGCGGCGTGATCGCGATTCATATCGGCAAACACCGGCCGCGCCCCGCGCCAGCGCGCGACATCGCGCGGTCGCTGCGCCGCGACGTCGAGGACGACCGCGGCCACGACCGCCGCGAGATCGGCGCGGCGAACGACGCCGTTCGGCTGGAATGTGTGATTCGGCAGCGGCTCGACCCAGCCGGCGCGCACGACGGGCAGAATCCACTGCGCCGCCCAATGCCCACGAACGTCGGTGACGACCGTCGTGCTCCGATCGGGCGCATGACTCAGCGCGCCGGCCAGCCGCACGCCGAGGATCGCGGCGACATCCGCTCGCGACACGCCGGCCGCTTGCGTGATCGCCCGATATTGCGGCGGCAACGACAAGGTCAGGGCGGAGGCGTTCAGCGCGTTGCGGCGCTCGCGCCACGCCGGCCTGGGCTCGAGCGCCAGCGCCCGATCGTACGCCGCGACGGCGTCCCGCAGCCTGCCCTGCTTCTCGAGCGCATCGCCGTGCGCGATGTGGCCTGCCGGATCCTGCGGATCGATCGCGAGCGACTGCCTCGCCCGCTCTTCGGCAACGTCTTCCCGTCCCATCGCGAGCTCGAGCGTCGACGATGCGCGGAGTACGGCGCCGTTGTGCGGCGTCGCGTCCATCGCGCGCGCGATGTGGATCTGGGCCTCGGCCAGCTTGCCGTCGGCCTTTGCGCGCTCCGCCAGTACGAGCTCCGCCTGGGCGACGCGCAAGCGAACCACATCAAGACGCGCCGCGACCCCGGTTCTCGACGGATCCGCCGCCGCGAGCGCTGTCAGCGCTTTGAGCGCGCCGGCATCGTCACCCGAACCGAGCCGCGCGTCGGCCGCGCCACTGAGCGCCGTGAGATAGGCCGGGTTGGCCGCGAGCGCGCGATCGAAGAGCGCGGCAGCGGCGGCGTACTGCTGGCGATGCAATCGCAGCTCGCCGAGGCTGGCCGCCGCCGGGTAGAACTCCGGCGCGCGCCCGTGGATATCCTCGAGGATCCGTTCTCCTCCGCTCACGTCGCCGCGCTGGACGCGCGCCCACGCGTCGTCGTATCCGACACGGTGCGGGCTGGCGTTGAGCGCGGGCGGCACCTCGGGCACGCGCCACGCCAACGGCGGCCCGACGTTCGGCGGCGTCTTGGGACCGCAGGATCCAGCGAAAAACGCCATCACTAATATCGCACTAGTGCACCTGAGCACCCGTGCACCCGTGCACCTGTTCACCGGCCGCCTCGAGTAAAACGTTCAACGAGTCGCCGGGGAACTTCCGCTTCGATCTGGACGCGATCGTCGTTGGCGACGTGGCTCATCACGCGCGCATGGCGATAGAGATCCGCAATCGCGCGGCGATGCTCGTTCGAATCCGGGTTGAATGTGAGCGTGACCAACTGCGTATCCATCTCGAGCCGCGAGGCGACGATCTCGAGAAGTTCCGCGCTCCCTCGCGCGTGGAGCGCCGAGACGAACACGGCGGCAGGATACATCGATTTCAACCGCTGCAGTTCGTCGGTCGAGAGCAGGTCGCACTTGTTGAACACCACGAGCGTCGGCACTTCGGCGGCGCCAACTTCTTCGAGGACCGACCGCACCGCCGTGTCGCGGCGCTCCCGGTCCGGGGCGGCCGCGTCGGCGACGTGCAGCAGCAGATTCGCGGCGGTGACTTCTTCGAGTGTTGCGTGAAAGGCGGCGACGAGCTGGTGCGGAAGCCGGTCGATGAATCCGACGGTGTCCGACAACAGGATCTGGCGCGAGTCGGGCAGCTTCACTTTGCGAACCAGCGGATCGAGCGTGACAAACAGCGCGTCGGACATGACGGCCGTGCCGCCGGTCAGCGCGTTGAACAGCGTCGTCTTGCCCGCGTTCGTGTAGCCGACGAGGGCGACAGTCGGGACATCGCGCCGCGCGCGTCGCGCGCGCAGGTGCCCGCGCCGCTTCGACACCTCGGCGATCTCACGTTTGAGCCCGGCGATCCGATAGCGGATCCGGCGCCGGTCCGTTTCGAGTTTCGTTTCACCGGGACCGCGGGTGCCGATGCCGCCGCCGAGCCGCGAGAGAGCTTCGCTCGACCCGACCAGTCTGGGCATCATGTACTGAAGCTGCGCGAGCTCGACCTGCAGCTTGCCGTCGCGCGATCGCGCGCGGCGCGCGAAGATGTCGAGAATCAGCTGCGTGCGATCGATCACGCGGCGTCCGATGATTTTCTCGAGGTTCCTGCCCTGCGCCGGGCTGAGGTCGTTGTCGACAATGACGAGGCTGGCGCCCGTTTCGTCGCAGGCTTTCGCGAGCTGCTCGGCCTTGCCCGGCCCGATCAGCGTCGATGGATCGGGCGTGGGCCGTTCCTGCGTCGCGCGCAGGACCACCACCGCGCCGGCGGCGCTCGCCAACCCGCCAAGTTCTTCGAGCAGCAATTCTGGATCGGTTGTGCCGGAGGCCCTGGTGACGAGCCCGACGAGCGCGGCGCGCTCGAGCTCCGGAGCGCCACCGACCGGCCGAATGGCTGGCGGGTTGAGATTCGAGCGGCGCGTCATTGTCCGTTCCCTGTCATCCGACGCTTCAGCGGCGCGAGTCTAGCACGCGGCCTTCAGCCGCGCGGAAGAGACGGTCGCGGATCGTGAGGGCGAGTCCCTCACGGCCCGGATCGCGCGCCAGGATAACGTCGGCGCCGGCGTGATCGAGCGAGCGCAGGCCGTCGTACAACCGAGCGGCCGCCACCTCGAGCGTGGCGGACGGCCCAAGTGTGGCGATCGTGACGTCGAGCCCGGCAAACGCCGGCGCGTCTTCGTCAACAACGAGCGCGCCGACGCGCCGCCCGTGTCGAATCTCTTCGACCGCGTCCACGCGCATAGCATCTCGCGTCGCGGCCAATTCCCCTGTCCACAACCGCACCTCTGCGCGGGGCGAGTAGTGTTTGAGCAGCGTGCCTGGAGATTTCTGAGGCGCGTCGGCGCTGCCCCCGCTGCCGTCAGGCCGGCTGGTCTCGGCGCCGGGCGCTCGGTTCAGGTCCAACTCCCCCGCGAGGATCACGCCGGGCAGCACCGCGCGCAGCGCTTCGAGCGTAATTGCGCCGGGTCGCAGCACGACCGGCCGGCCGCTCGTCAGGTCCAGCACCGTCGACTCGACCCCGTGAGTCGTCGGCCCGCCATCGAGAATGAGATCCAGCTCGTCCCCGAGATCCTCGGCAACATGGGCGGCCGTCGTCGGGCTCGGCCGGGAGAACCGGTTGGCGCTCGGCGCGGCGATCGGCACGCCGGCGGACTTCAGCAGCGCATGCGCGATCGGATGCGCAGGCACGCGCACGGCGACCGTGTCGCGGCCCGCAGTCACCCGGGTGGGTACCCTCGCGCCTCTGGGCATGATCAGCGTCAGCGGACCAGGCCAGAACGCGCCGATGAGTTCTTCGGCGTGCGGCGGAACGGATGCGGCGACAACCGCCACATCATCGGCGGAGGCCAGGTGCACGATCAGCGGATCGCCGAACGGGCGTCCCTTGGCCTGGAAGATCTTCTCCACCGCCGACTCGTCGAGTGCGTTCGCGCCGAGCCCATAAACCGTCTCGGTTGGAAATGCGACGAGTTCCCCGTTGCGGATCAGCGCGCCGGCGCGCTGCAACAACGCGATATCGCTCGCTGAGCCGGTGAGGCGTTCGATGATGGCGCGCATTCAGTTGGCCGGGTTGGCGGTCAGTTTTCCGCGGACGAGCCACGCCACGCTCGCGAGGCCGATGGCGTCTGCAACGAAGACCGCGCGCATGCTCCACGCGCCAATGAAGCCGGCGATCACCGGACTCACGGCGAGTCCCAGCAGATACGCCATCTGCAGATATCCAAACGCCGCCGCGCGCGAGTCCGCGTCAACGCGATGCGCGACATGCGTGTAGACCGCAGTAGTTGCGATGCCCATCGCCGCGCCGAAGACCGGCGCGGCGATCAGCATCATCGGCACACTCGATCCAAATGCAAACACGAGCGCGCCGACGGCAGCGACAGCCGCGCAGGCGGTGACCACCGAGCCGACCGGGGAGGCCGCAATCAACCGGCCGGTGAACTGATTGCCGACCGCGGCGGCCGTGGCGACGAGCGTGAAGATGATGCCGGTAAGAAACGGAATGCGAGCTGTCGCGATGCCGACTTCACCGAGATAGAGCGGCAGCACCGGGCCGAAGCTGCGGTCCACGAGCTGCAAGCCGAAGACAACAGCCGCTGCGGTCAGCAACGCCGGCACGGCCCGCAACTCGCGCCACGTCGCGGGTGCACGCCGAAGCTCGGGCGGCACACCGTCGGCGCGAGGGGTCTCCTTGTAGCCCACGAGCACGAGCGCAAACGCGCAGAAGTAAAACACCGCCGAGAGGTAGAACGACCCGCGAATCCCGACACCGGCGACCATGAGCCCGCCGATCACGGGGCCGAGCGCAGGGCCGAGCCGTTGCGCCGTCTGCACCCAGCCGATCGCCGTCGCCATCTGCTCGCGCGGTGCCGATTCAGCGGCGAGCATCATCGCGAGCGGCCCGTAGCCGGCGAAGAACCCCTGAATCAGCCGCAGCGCGAATACCTGCCACGGGTGCGTGACCCACGCCATCGCCGTCATGATGAAGACGAAGCTCAGGAGCGACCGCGCCACCATCAGCTTCTTGCCCGTCCGCTCGGCCAGCCGCGCCCACACGGGGGTCATCGCCGCTGTGACGAGCGGCGTCACACCGAGGCTGAGCCCCGACCACACCGAGATCGCGGCGATGTCATGCTCGCCAAGCTGTTGAAGATAGAGCGGCAGGAACGGCATCACGAGCGTAAAGCCCGTGAAGCCGATGAACGTGGCGACGGTGACCGCCGCCTGATTCCTCTTCCAGGCTCCCTGAGAGCCTAAGTTAGAGCCCGCGCTAGAAACGGATGCGGACATCGTCATCGGTCCGCGTCACGTGGATCGTGTCGACGAACCGAATTTGGCGCGGCTGATTCTGCATGACGATCGAGCTGGTGCGCACGCCGTGGCCGAAGAAACGCACGCCCTTCATGAACACGCCGTCAGTGACGCCCGTGGCGGCAAAAATAATCGACTCTCCGCCGGCGAGATCGGACGATGAATAGATCCGGCGGAAGTCGGTAATGCCCATGGCCCTGCAGCGCTCTTCGTGCTCAGGCTTCGACACGACCAGGCGCGCAAAGATTTCGCCGCCGAGGCAGCGCATCGCGGCGGCCGTGAGCACGCCCTCCGGCGCGCCGCCCGTCCCCATCACCGCGTGCACGCTCGAACCGTCGACCGCCGCGGCGATGCCCGCTGACAGATCGCCGTCGCCGATCAGCCGGATGCGCGCGCCGGCCGCGCGAATTTCGCTGATCAGTTTCTGGTGACGCTCGCGTTCGAGCACCATGATCACGAGGTCCTCGACCTTGCGCTCGAGCGCCTTCGCGATCGACCGCAGGTTGTCTTTGACCGGCCGGTCGAGGCTCACCGCGTGCTTGGCGCGCGGGCCGACGACCAGCTTCTCCATGTAAAGGTCCGGCGCGTGCAGCAGCCCGCCGCGTGAGGCCGCCGCAAGTACCGCGATCGCGTTGTTCTCGCCGAGCGCACAGAGGTTGGTGCCTTCGAGCGGATCCACCGCGATATCGACTTCGGGCAGGCCGGTCACGCCGCGAGTCGCCTGACCCACCTTCTCGCCGATGTAGAGCATCGGGGCTTCGTCGCGCTCACCCTCGCCGATGACGATCGTGCCGTCCATCGGCAGGTCGTCCATCACCCGGCGCATCGCCTCGACGGCCACGCGATCCGAACCGTGCCGGTCGCCCTGGCCCATCGTATGGGCGCACGCGATGGCCGCCTGTTCCACTACCCTGAGCAATTCCAACGACAGATCTATGGCCACGTCCGCACCCCGAAACTCTGAAACCTTGAAACTCTGAAACTTTGAATTCCTTTACTCTGCCCGTTTAACGACGACCGGATCGCCGACACGCACGCCCAGCACTTCAGCGGCGCTCGCGGCATGCGCGGCAAATTCGAGGTGGTCCGTGCTGCCGAACAGCGCGCCGAGTTCGCCGGTCGCGATATCGGAGTAGGTCGAAACCAGGCGCGCAATCGAGTGCGAGCCCACGGTGATCTGGACCGAGCTGGTGCCGAATTTCTCCGCGGTCTTTCGATCGATGCTCGTCACGACGTTGCCGAAACGGTCGATCCTGACGACCTCGCCCGTGAGCACGCCGTTCTCGACCGACGCGCGCGGGAGCGATAGCACACGGAAATCAGTCACCGCGCGGCCGAGCGCCGGCAACTGAATGCCCTTGGCGATCCAGGCCGCGGCGGGCGCGAAACGATCGCGGCCCTCGAACGTCCGGCTCACGGTCGGACGCGCGTACTTGCGCTCCGTGAGCTCCACGACCTTCTTCGGCGCCGTCTCGTGAAACACCTCGGTGAGCACGCCGTTGTCCGGCGCGACGAACTTCCACTCCCCGGCTTCTGCCGCGAGCCCGCGCCGCGACGTGCCGACGCCCGGATCGACGACGACCAGGAAGATCGTGCCGACCGGAAAGTATTTGTAGGTGGCCGCGAGCTCGAGCGCGGCAAACGGAATGTCATGCGCAGGCAGATCGTGCGACAGGTCCACGATGGTGGCGTCTGGACAAATGCTGAGCACGACGCCTTTCAACACCCCGGAGTAGTGGTCGCGAGTACCAAAATCCGTGAGCAGAGCAATCGTCGGCTTGGTCATGGGTGAACGAGCCGCCCCCGGCGGCTTACGGTCGGCGAAACAAGATTTCCCGCGTGCTGCTTTTGAGCAACATCGACTCGGCCACGATCAGGCCGTCGAACATCTTGATGATGTCACGAGTGAGGAGCACAGTGCGAGGCACGGGCGTTGCGGGCGAATAACGCGGCTTGAGCGAATCCTCCGCCGCCAGAACCGTCCGCGTGTACTGCTTCAGCTCGACGGGCGTCGTCCCAAACGTACCGTAGAGCGCTCCGCCCCGGCGGACCATTTTGGCGAGCTTCGCGGCGAGAACGAGTCCCGCCGGCTTGTCGAGAAAATCAAAAAGATCCCAGCAGAGCACGCCGTCAATCGAGTCGGGCTGCTGTGTGAGACGCGTGGCGAGAAACGTGGCGAGGCCCGCGCGGTCGCCGCGCTTGTGGAACGCCTCGACGTCGGCAACGACATCCTCGACATGCAATTTGCACGCGAAACGCTCGCCGAAAAAGGCGACGTTCGGCCCGACGACCGGGCCAAGATCGAGCAGTGCCGGCGATGGCTGATTGGCCACCGCCGACAGGAATTTCGGGAAAACCTTCGATGTGACGAGCTGTTCGACCGGAGCGGCCGGCGCGGGTACCGCTGCAGGCGATTCCGCTCGCCGGCTGCCCCACTTGAGCACGGCGCTAGTTCTTCGGCGCGCCGACCGGAACGCCCGGCGTGAAAGCCGCCGGGGCCGACGGCGGAACGCTCGCGGCAGCGACCGGCTTTGGCGCCTCGGCCGGCTTCGCGCCGCCCGTGCGTTGCATGTCGATGCTGCCGCGGAAGTGCGCGCCGTCGGCGATCGCGACACGCGGCGACGCGAGGTCGCCGTCAACCGAACCCGCGTCGCGGATGTCGATCTTTTCGCTCGCGTTGATGTTGCCGGTCACTTCGCCCTGCACGATCACGGCCTTCGCAAACACCGACGCCTTGATCTTGCCGTTTGCGCCAATCGTCAGCGTGTTGTTCTTGAGCTCGACCTTGCCTTCGACCTGGCCTTCGATCGTCAGGTCTTCGCTCGCGCTCAACTCGCCCTTGATGACAACGCTCTTGCCGATCGTGCCTGGTGTGCCGCTGGTCTGGGTGCTCACTGTGTCACTCCCGGAGGTCCGAGGGGTTTCCGTGCGGGGGCCGTCGGTCGTTCCGGCTGGCTTCACCGCGTCATCGCGTTTCCACATGATGTTCCTTCCAACGGCTGACGACTATGAGAACCGCCAGTATACTGGAGATTCATATCGTCCCGGCCGTGCGCATCTACCTTGATCACAACGCAACCACCCCGGTTCACGCCTCTGCGCGTGACGCGATGGTGCGCACACTTACACAAGATGATTTCGGCAATCCGTCGAGTGTTCATTACTACGGCCAGCGCGCAAAATCGTCCGTGGACGATGCGAGGGCCGCGGTGGCGATGCTCCTCGGCGCCGACGCGGGTGACGTGATCTTCACTTCTGGTGGGACAGAAAGCGACAATCTCGCGCTCCGCGGCGCCCTCGAGGCCCGCGCGAGCGAAGGACGCCGCCATCTCGTCACGTCTGCGATCGAACATGAGGCCGTGCTCAACACGGCGCGCGCGCTCGAAAAACAGGGCTGGCCCGTTTCGATTGTCCCGGTGGGCTCGTCCGGCGTTGTCGATCCCGCCGAGATCGCCAAAGTTGTCACCACGAAAACTGCGCTCGTGGCGCTCATGCACGCGAACAACGAGGTTGGGACGATTCAGCCGATTCTCGAAGCCGCCGCAATCGCGAAGAGCGCGGGCGCCTGGTTTCACACCGACGCCGTACAGTCGGCGGGAAAGCTCCCGATCGCCGCGCGCGAGTGGGCGCTCGCCGGCGTGGATCTCATTGCTGTCTCCGCGCACAAATTTGGCGGCCCGAAAGGCGTCGGCGCACTGTGGATTCGCCGCGGAGTGCGGTTGTCACCCACGATGACTGGCGGCCGGCACGAGCGCAACCGCCGCGCGGGCACCGAGAATGTGTCCGGCATCGCCGGCATGGGCGCGGCGGCCTCCGCGGCGCTCGCCGGTTTTGCATCCGAACGCCCGCGGATCGCCGCGCTGCGCGATCACCTCGAAGCGGCGATCCTCTCGGCTGTCGAGGGAACCGCCGTGAACGGCGACCCATCGCGTCGGCTGCCCAACACATCCAATATCAGCTTCGACGGCGTCGAAGCGGAGTCGCTGCTGATCGCGCTCGACCTCGACGGGATCGCCGTCTCGACCGGCGCCGCCTGCTCGTCAGGCACGCTCGAGCCGTCACACGTGTTGAAAGCGATGGGCCTTCCCCCCGCCCGCACGAAGAACTCGCTGCGGTTCAGCCTCGGGCCCGAGAATCGCGCCGAAGAGATTGACCGAGTCATCGCCGCGTTGCCGCCGCTTGTCGCCAAGCTCCGGCGCCTCACTCGCGCCGTGGCGGCGCACTAGTCATGCGGATAGTTGTCGCGATGTCCGGCGGCGTTGATTCATCGGTCGCGGCTGCGCTCCTCCACGAGAACGGCCACGACGTGATCGGCTTCTCGATGCAACTCTACGATCAGCGGGAATCGCCGGATGCCTGGGGGTCCTGCTGCAGCATCAGCGATCTCAACGACGCGCGCCGCGTCGCCAATACCCTCGGCTTCCCGCACTACATCGTCAATTTCGAAGAAGAATTTCGCAAGTCCGTCGTCGACAACTTCATCAGCGAGTACGCGGCGGGCCGGACGCCGATCCCGTGCGTGCACTGTAATTCCGGTCTGAAGTTTGCGACGCTCGTCGATCGCGCCGCCGCCCTCGATGCCGAGATTGTCGCGACGGGACACTACGCGCAGGTGGACCAGGCCCCTGACACCAGGCTCTTCGAGCTCCGCCGCGGCGTGGACCGCAGCAAGGATCAGTCGTACTTCCTGTTCTCGCTGACGCAGGCGCAGCTGTCGAAAGCCAGCTTCCCCGTCGGCGGCCTCACGAAGCCCGAAGTGCGCGCCGCTGCCGCGCGCCATCGTCTTGCCGTGGCCGACAAACCCGACAGCCACGAAATCTGCTTCGTGCCCGACGGCGATGCTGCCGGATTCGTCACGAGAAATCTCGAGCACGTCGAAGCCGGCCCGATTTCCGACACGTCCGGCAAGAAGATCGGCGAGCACGGCGGCATTCACCGCTACACGATTGGCCAGAGAAAGGGACTGGGCCTCTCGACCGGCGTGCCGCTCTACATCGTCAAAATCGACGCGAAGGAGAACCGCGTGATCGTCGGCGAGAAGAGCGAGCTCGGCCGCAAAGACTTGACGGCATCGCGCGTCAACTGGATCGCCGGGCCGCCGCCGGCTGCGCCGATTCGCATCGCGGCACAGATTCGCCATCGCCATACCGAAGCCATCGGCACGCTGACGCCGATCGGCGACGACCGCGCGGCTTTCGAGTTTGATGTGGCTCAGCAGGCAGTAACGCCCGGACAAGCGGTCGTTTTCTATGCCGCCGACGCTGTCGTTGGCGGCGGCTGGATTGACTGACAAAAGGCAGAAGTGAAAAGGCAAAAGTCAGAAGTTAAAAGGCCAAAGTCAGAAAACTTTTGACTTTTGCCTTTTCACTTCTGCCTTTTGCCTTTTCACTTCTGCCTTTTGTCAGTCAATCCAGCCGCCGCCAA
>JBKJHW010000096.1:0-18406 GCA_046598935.1 Vicinamibacterales bacterium
TCTCCATCTACGCCGGCGCCGGCTTGGAACGCCACCGGCACGAGATCTTCCGCCGGGTAACTTCTGACCGAGTCGAAGTTCATCGACATCAGGTCGACATCCGAGAGCATTCCTTGCGCGCGGACCTGCCTGCCCTGAGCGGCAGCGAAGGGAAGGTCCGCACCTACGTACGCATTGAGTCCTTTTGTCTTGATCGGCGGCGCTTTCGGCGGGGCGATGAAGATCGCCGGCGCTCTCGCCGGAACAGCCGGCAGCGTGCGGTCGAAGATCACGATCTCTTCCGGGCCGGGCACATACCGCGCCGGCGAGACGAACGTCGCCTTGATCGTCGGATCCTGGCTCAGCAGCGGGCCGAACGACTCGGGTTTGTCACTGACGACGAGAACGTTCAACTGCTGCGCGCCGGCGATAAAGGCCACAGCCTCGTCGTCTATCACCAACGAATTCTCTTTACCCGATACCCGCGCGCGCAGGCGCGGGTCGCCGCCACGCGTCAGCGGCACGACGCGCTGCACCGCGGCGCCCGGCCCGAGATCCACGCGCACGTCGAGCAGCGACGCGTTGCCGCGATTGAGCGTGATGCGCACGTTCTGTGGCACCGTCGAATAATTTGCCACGTCGAGAAAGGCCTGCCCTGCCGAGTCGAGGGTCATGCCCGGCCGGACATCGAATGCGACGATCGCGACATTCGGCGCCGGCTCGAACACGGACTCAACCTGCACGTCCGCCTCGAGCGAACGGGCGATTGCGCCGTCGGTAAAGAAGTGCGTGACGCGCGCGCCTTCAACGCGCGGCCACGACGCGGTCTCGCCGCCCGATGGCTCGATGCGATCGAGCGCCGCTTCGATGAGCGCGACGTCGGCCGTCGGCCCTTCGATGACGCCGTCGGCCGTCGTCGAAAGCACCACCTCTTCGCCGCCGGCGCTCACGGCCAACGCGCGCGCGCGAGCGATCGCGCGGTCCCACCGCGTCGGGCCGGAGGGGGTCTCTGCGAGCATGGACCACGAGGAGTCGATGACGATGGAGGTCCGCGTGACGACTCCTTCGTTGCGGCGCGCTTCGAGGTCAGCGCGCCCTACACGTGATTGCGAACCCAATGGTCGCAAGATCGCGAAGACCAGGCCTAGCGTGATCAAGACCGCGATCGCGAGCGACACCGCTTTGCGGATGCGCTCCCACAGCGTGCGCTCACGTTTCTCGTCGAGGACGCGCGCCCAGAGGGTCAGCGACGGCACGGAAATCTGCGGCGGCTTGAGTTTCAGCAGGAACAGGCCGACCGCCGCGGCGACGACGACGCCGAGAACGAGCCAGGCCTGCCAGGAGGCCATTGCCGCGAAGCTCATACGAGGAAGACGCTCATGCGAGGAAGCGCCCCTGCCGGAACGCCTGCAGAATAATTTCTTCGAACGGCCGCTCGGCATCCGCGCGCACGTAACCGATGTCGTAGCGGCCGCAGAAACGTTCGATGGCGTCCGTGTGTGCCTGCCATGCCGCGTGGTAGGCGGCCGCGAGCCGCGGTGTCACTTCGATGTCGCGGCGCTCGCCGGTTTCGGCATCGACGAAGCGCACATCGCCGAACGACGACGCGTCGCGGTCGGCCGCGGCGACGACGTGAACGGCGAAGACGTCGTGGCCGAGCGTGCGCAGGATCTTGAGACCGACTTCGCAGCCATCGACATCAAGAAAGTCGGAGATCACAGCCACCAGCCCGCGCTGCCGCCCGCGCGAGGCAAATTCGGTGAACGACGCGCGAAGATTCGTCGGGCCGTCGGCCTGCACTTTCTCGAGCGTGTCGAACACGCGGAAGATGCGGCCTTTCCCGATGCCCGGCGTCGACTCGTCGCCGAGCGTCGCGCCGAACGGGATGATCGTGATCTTGTCGAGATGTGTCAGGCCGATGTAGCAAAGCGCGGCCGTGATCCGCAGCGCCTGGTCGAACTTCGCGGTCTCGGCCATCGACTTGCTGGTGTCGACCAAGAGATAGATCGGGAGATCCTGCTCTTCGTCAAACAGGCGCAGCAGCAAGCGGCCGAGGCGTTTGTAGGCCTTCCAGTCGATGTGGCGGAAGTCATCGCCCGGCGAATAGCCGCGGTGATCGGCGAACTCCATGCCCGCGCCGCGCTTCGGCGCGAGCCGGTCCGCGCGGCTCTGCCCCGCAAACGCGCGCTTGGACACGACGTGCAGGTACTCGAGCTTCTTTAGAAATTCGTCGTCGAACCGGAGCGCCAATATTTATTCACCATGAAGGGCAGTAAAGGGCAGTGAAGGCTTCATTGCGCTTCATTGCCCTTCATGGTTGAAGATCTTTCAGAAGCTCGTTGACCAGCGTGTCGGCGTTGATTTCGTCGGCTTCGCCTTCGAAGTTCATGAGCAGGCGGTGGCGCAGCACGGGCAGCGCGACGGCGCGGATATCGTCGGCGCTCACGAAGGCGTTGCCCTTGGTCAGCGCGTGGATCTTCGCGCCCAGCACGAGCGCCTGCGCGGCGCGCGGGCTGGCGCCGTAGCGCACGTATTTCTTGATCATCGGCGTCGCGTGCGGCGAGTGTGGATGCGTGCCCATCGCCAGCCGGATCGCGTACCCCTGCACGGGGCGCGCGATCGGCACGCCGCGGGCGATTTTGCGCATCTCGAGGATCTCGGCGCCATCGACGACGCGATTCACGGTTGTTCCGGTCTGCATCGTCGTGCGGTCGAGGATGTCGTGCATCGCCGCTTCGGACGGGTACGTAATTTTCAACTTGAAGAAGAACCGGTCGAGTTGCGCTTCGGGCAGCGGGTACGTGCCTTCCATCTCGAGCGGGTTCTGCGTGGCTAACACGAGAAACGGTTCGTCCAACTTATACGTTGTCTTGCCGACCGAGACGGTCTTCTCCTGCATCGCCTCGAGCAGGGCCGACTGCGTCTTCGGCGTCGCGCGGTTGATCTCGTCGGCGAGGACGACGTTCGCGAAGATCGGGCCTGGTTGAAACTCGAAGAACGTCGCGCCGTCCTGGCTCTGCTGCACGATCGTCGTGCCGACGATGTCGGCCGGCATGAGGTCGGGCGTGAACTGAATGCGCGAGAACTTCAGGTGCAGCACATCGGCGAGTGTGTGCACGAGGCTCGTCTTGCCGACGCCGGGGATGCCCTCGAGCAGCACGTGGCCGCCTGCGAGCAAACTCGTCACCGTCATGTTCACGACATCTTCATGACCAACGATGCGACGGCCGACTTCCTGCGTGATGCGCGTGAAGCGTTCGCGAAACTGATCGATGTGCTGGGCGACGGGCGATTCGGGCGTAGAAGAAGGCATTGAGGTCCGCAAGGATATCAGGGTGTAACATCCCGATTTCGGAGAGTCCGCCTATGATTCGCAAGATCGCGTTCGGTTCTGGTCTCCTGTTGATTCTCGTTTCTCTCGGAGGGACGCTGACTGCGTCCCGGCCCACTGCCGCGGGTGCTCCACCCCAGGTCCAAACGGAGGCCGGGCCGATCAAGCTCGCCCGCCATCCTGATTACCACGCCGGCAAGGTCGCCTTTACCTACATGGGCGACATCTGGACGGTCAACGAGGACGGGTCGGGCGTCGCGCACCTCACCGACAACACGGCCATCGACGTGTATCCGCGCTTCTCGCCGGACGGCCGGTGGATCGCGTTCACGTCCAATCGCTTCGGCAACAACGACGTGTTCGTCATGAGCGCGGCCGGCGGCTCGCCGCGGCAGCTCACGTTCTTCTCGGGAGGCGACGACGTGGTGGGCTGGTCGCGCGACGGGCAGCAGGTGCTCTTCCGATCCGCGCACGGCGACGGCGCGTTTCCCAACGTCGCGACGCTCTATCAAGTGGCCGTCACGGGCGGTCCCGAAAAGCCGCTGCCGGTTGACTGGGGCTTCTACGGTGACTTCTCACCGGACGGGAGGCAGATGGTCTTCAACCGCCATCCCGCGACGTGGACGCGCAAGCACTACCGCGGCAGCTATTCGGCCGACCTCTGGATCGGCGACATCAGTAACAAGACGTACCGCGAAATTCTCGCGGGCGAGCAATACAACCGTTACTGGCCGATGTGGGGATCCGACAACAACATCTATTACGTGGCCGATCCTGTGGCGAACGACAAAGCGCAGAAGCCGGCGAGCTTGCCGATTCTCGGCAGCGTGAACAACATCTACCGCGTGCCGGCGAGCGGCGGCGCGCCCGTGCAGATCACGAAGCACACGAGCGGCAGCCTGTTCTGGCCGTCGATGTCCTCCGACGGCAAGACGATCGTGTACGAAGAGAGTTTCGGCTTGTGGAAGCTTGACGTCGCGTCCGGCCGCTCAACCGAGATCAAGATCAACCTCGTCACCGACGACAAGGAGAATGAGTTCGAGGTCGCGACGATCCAGAACGAACTCGATTCGTTCGACATCTCGCCGTCGGGCCAGCGCGCGGTGATCTCCGCGCGCGGGCAGATCTTCACGATCGCGACCAACCGCGGCGACATCACGCGTATCGCGCCGGACGCGATGGCGTCGCGCAATCAGCAGCCGAAGTGGTCGGGCGACGGCAAGCTCGTCGCGTATCTGTCAGACAAATCCGGGCGCGACGAGATCTGGATCGCGGATGCCGACGGCAAAAACGCGAAGCAGATCACGACCCTGGATTATGAAAAGGGCCAGTTCCAGTTCACGCCGGATTCGAAATCGATTCTCTACAGCGCCGGCGACAAACGGCTCTACGGCTACGCGATCGCCGATGGCAAAACGGCTGTCATTACGCAGGACCTGATCGCGCGCATCGGCAACTACTCCGTGTCGCCGGACAGCAAGTGGGTCGCGTTCTCGAAGCAGGACCGCACGCTGCGTTCGCATGTGTATGTCGCGCCGATCACTGGCGCAGGACCGGGAAACGAAGAACGCCACATCTCTGACGACGCGGTGCTCTTCTCGGAAGCGAATCCCGTGTGGACCGCGGACGGCCGCTACCTCGTCTTCACATCGTCGGAAGGCTTCAGCAGCGGCATCGCGTCGCAGGGCGGGATCGCGACGACGACGGAGATGTGGGCGGCGCCGCTGAGGGATCAGGAGCGGGATCCGCTGAATCGGGATATTGATAACGAAGTGCAGGCGATTGCCGCGCAGGCGGCGGCGGCGGCTGCGGGCCGCGCCCTTCCAGGGCAGGCCGGCGGCGCCGGCCAGGCCGCGCCTGTGACGATTCAGATTGACTGGAACAACATCGCGAGACGCGCGCGGCAGATTCCGCTGACCGGCGATTCGATCAGCGGGCTGGTCGCATCGCCGGCGGGCGCGCTTGTCGCGTTCAGCATGGGCACGGGGGGCACGGGCGGCGGCCGCGGCGCCGCCGCTGGCGGCGCGGCGGCCGCGGGCCCGTATCTGGTGAACATCGACACGAACGCCGTGACGGCCGTGCCGGCCGGCACGGCGGCGGACACCGGCGCCGGTCGCGGCGGGGGCGCAGCCGCCGGCGGGGGCGGCGGGGGCGGCGCGAAAGTGTTTTCGCGCGACGGCCGCACACTGTATTTCTCGCAAGGCAGCGCGCTGTTCGCCGCGGCGCTCGCGGCCAACATCGGCGCGCCCGGCGCAGCGGCGCCAGCCGCTGCGGCGGGCAGGGGCGGCGGGCGGGGGGCGGCGCCCGGCGACGCCCCGGCCGCCGAAACCGGCAACGCACCGCGTCAGGTCACCTACACCGCGAGCATTTCGGTCGACAAGAAGGCGCTTCGCGCGCAGGTCTTCAACGAAGGCTGGCGCATCATGAAGAATCGATTCTACGACTCGGAAATGCACGGCGTGAACTGGGCCGCGATGCGCACGAGATACGCATCGCTCCTCGGCTCGCTCGTCGACACCTCCGAGCTGCAGACCGTCATGGCGATGATGATCGGCGAGCTCAACGCCTCGCACACGGGCGTAAGCGGCGGACCGTCCGACGCTGGCCCATCGCTTGGCGCCACCCGCCAGCCCGGCTTCGACGTCGTCTTTGACCCGTCCGGTTTCTATCGGGTCGGGCACATCTACAAGGCCGGCCCGGCCGATCACGACTATCTGAGGGTTCGCAGCGGCGATTTCATCCTGGCAATCGACGATCGCGACATCAAAACGACGGACAACTACTGGCAGCGGCTCACGCTGCCGTCGACCAACAAGCTGCGGTTTCTGCTGAACGAGAGGCCGGTCAAAGACGGCGCGTGGGAGGTCGCGATCACGCCGGGCGGCAACTTCGGCGATTTGCAGTACGCGCGCTGGGTGGAAGATCGCCGCGTCATGGTCGACAAGTTGAGTAGCGGCGAGTTCGGCTATCTGCATATCCGCGCGATGGACGCGCCATCGCTCCGGCAATTCCAGCTCGATCTGGCGGCAAACCGCACAAAGAAAGCGCTGGTCATCGATCAGCGTTTTAACGGCGGCGGCGGCATCGACCAGGAGCTGCTGATGATCCTCGCGGGCCGCGAATACCAGTACACGATCGGCCGCGACGCCGGAGTCCGCATGGCGCGCCCGCAGAACTTCTACGGCCCGATGGTCGTGATGCAGAACGAACGGTCGGCGTCCGACGCCGAGATGTTCCCCGCCGGTTTCCGCGCGCTCGGCCTCGGCAAAGTGATCGGCATGCCGACGATGGGCGCGGTGATCGGCACTGGGTCTTATACGCTGCTCGACGGCTCCGCGATCCGCACACCGGGCAGCGGCGTCTGGATCACCCAGGGCGGACAGAATATGGAAAATTTCGGCGTCCCGCCCGACGTGATGATCGATAACACGCCGGCCGACCACGTCAAAGGCCGCGACGCGCAAATCGAGAAGGCTGTTGAGGTGCTAAAGGCCGAGCTTGTCGCGCGGAGCAGGAAATAGTGCGCTCGTGCGCGGGTGCCGCCGGTGCACGGGTGCGCCGGTGCGGCTCGTGCACGGGTGCACAGGTGCGTGATCGGTGGTCGGTGATTGCTGAATTAGTGAACCCGCGGCACCTCGGCACCCGAGCACGAGTCGCACCCGCGCACCTGAGCACCGGCGGCACCAGGCGCACCCGCGCACGAGCGCACCCGATGTAACGCTATTTACGAATGAAGTATTGCTTCAGCAGCGCGCGGACGCCGTCGGCTGGTGGCGGGGGGGGGGCGGCGTGGCTCTTGTCGTAATTCGCCAGAGGCGCGACTTTGGAAAAGCCCAGCGTGGAGTTGGCCTTCTCGCTTTTCTTGCGCATCTCAGCGAGCACATTCGCGCCCTGGCTGTCCGTGTCGGCCTCGATCGTTTCTTTGCGCAACGCGCTGAGATCGAGCGGCTGACCGGCCAGGCCCTTTTTTGACTCGGCGTTCGGATCACGCTGCCCGCCCATCGGGCTCATCGTCGACGCCATCATCTGACTCGACTGCGCGTCGGCGGCCGTCGAACGCGACATCTGCACGCCGGCTTCGCTGCCGTCCTTCTGGGCTGCGGACTCGCCTTTCTGCCCGTCCTGCGTCGCGGATTTCTCGGTCTGGCTCTCTTCGCCTTCGTTGAGCCCTTTGGGCTTCCCGGCGGATTTCAACTTGGACGCCAGATCTTCCATCGACCACTTCATGTCTTGCGGGAGCGACGCCGACTCGGCGGCTTTTTCGGCGCGCGCGGCGAGCGAGTTGGCGTCGTCCTTCGATTTGTCGCCGGCGTTCTTTATCTGCTCTTTCGCAGCTTTTGCGAGCGCGTCCTGCATTTTCGGATCGAGGCTGGCGAGCGCGTCGCGCAAGTCGCTGACCTTCGAGCGCGCTTCGTCCATCGGCAGCGCGCCGTTTTCGACGGCTCTCAGCAGTTCGTCGATCTGCTTCTGCAGATCGGTGGGAATGCCGCCGGCCAGTTCGGACTCGACGGCGGGCTTGCCTGCGCCCGGAACGTTATTGCTCGTGGCCAACGGCCACGCCGAGGTCAGAACCACGGCGATCGCCGCAACTCCAAGCACCGCCGAACCTGCCCAGACACGAGCGGTTTTCACAGGCGGATACACCGAGGGCCACGACACGGCGTCGACACGATCGCTCGCGCGACCGAGATGAAACGCCGTCCAGACATCCGAATTTGGATTCGACGCGAACCAATGCGCGCTGCGAAGCTCGCCGGACAGTCCGGCATCGAGGTCGAGCTGCGTCGCGGCCTGGTCGGTCAGCGGCGGCACGCGGCCTTTGAGCCAGGCGAACACCGCGATACCGGCGAGGGCGACAGCAAGGGCGATCCAGAACGCCGACACCGGCGCATGCAATAAACGCACAAGCGCCGCCGTCACAAGTAGTCCACCGGCCACAACAGGCACGACCCGCAACAGCGCGCGCGTGACGATGCGCCGCCGGCGGAGCTGCTCGCCGCGAGCAATCGCCGTCAGGATTCCCGGAGTCATGCCTACAGTCACTGTGCCGGTAGGATATCAGCCTGATGACCGAACTACTGATTGCCACGACGAATCCGGGAAAGATTCGCGAGATCCTCCCGATACTCGACGGCACATCCGTCCTCCTCCGCACACTCGCGGACCTCAGCACTATTCCGCCCGAGCCCGAAGAAACGGGCGCGAGCTTCGCGCAGAACGCCAGGCTGAAAGCCGAGTACTACGCTGAACAGACCGGAATGATCACCGTGGCCGAGGACTCCGGCCTCGTCATCGACGCGCTCAACGGCCGCCCCGGGATTCACAGCGCGCGCTATCCGGGCGCGACGTATCCGGAGAAATTCGCCAACCTCTACAAAGAGCTCGCGCCGTTTCCGCGGCCATGGAAGGCGCGTTACTTCTGCGCGCTGGCGGTGTCTTCCGATCTTTTTTCGTGTTCCGGAGTCGTGCTTGGCGAGATAGCGCCGGCCCCGCTGGGGACGCAGGGGTTTGGATACGATCCGGTGTTCTTCTATCCGGAATTCAGTGCGACGTTCGGTGAAGTCGACGAGACGCGCAAGTCGGCGGTGGCTCACCGGGGAAAAGCGTTTCGTAAATTGCGGGAGTACTTACTCCTTCATCCCCTCTGACAGGGCGAAGGCGAACAGACCGCCGATCACCACCCCAATTGCCGGGACGTGCGCAGGAACCAGCAGCACCTGAACAAGTCCGCCGAGCGATCCGCCGAGCGAGATCGCGATCGCCTGACGGATCAGGCGCTTCACCCAGACGGGTTTGCACTTATGGCCTTCCGACAGAGCGCCGAGACATCGCGGGCACGTCGCCATTTATTCCGGCAGTCTAGCACGCGCCAATAACGTCAACGAGTGTCGATAGTAGACAGTTTCGCGATTGTTTGGCACAATCCGCCCGCTCACCCCCTCGCCACCGAAAGGACGTCGCCATGCGCACGACTCGAGTCCGGCTGCTCCGCCTCTGGAGCCTCTTCCTTATTAGTATTGCGGCGGCCACGCTCACCGCGCAGTCACCGGCGCCTGCGGCCCCGGTCGATCCGATGCTGAAGCATTTCTCGTGGCGCAATGTCGGCAACGCGAATCTGGTCGGCCGCATATCGGCCGTCGACGCGCTGGACGACGACTGGACGTACGTCATCGCCGGCTCGGCGTCCGGCGGCGTGTGGAAGTCGGTCAACGGCGGCACGACCTGGACGCCGATCTTCGATCAATACGGCGCGGCGTCGATCGGCGCGGTCAAGATTTTTCAGAAGAACAAGAACCTGATCTGGGTCGGCACCGGCGAGTCGTGGGGCCGCAATTCCGCGGCGTGGGGCGACGGTGTCTACAAGTCGACTGATGGCGGCGCGACGTTCACGAACGTCGGCCTCAAAGACACCTACAACATCGAGCGCGTCGTCACGCATCCGATCAATCCGGACATCGTGTATGTGTCGGCAGTCGGGAACATCTGGGCCGCGATCGGCAGCCGCGGACTCTTCAAGACGATCGATGGCGGGAAGACGTGGGCGAAACTGACCGAAGGCCTGCCGAACGATCGCACCACCGGCGCCGCGGCGCTCGTGATGGATCCTTCGAATCCCGAAATTCTCTACACGTCATTCTGGCAGCACTACCGCCAGCCGTGGGTGCTCAACAGCGGCGGTCCCAACAGCGGTATTTTCAAATCGACCAACGGCGGCCGCTCGTGGGCGAAGCTGACGAACGGCTTGCCACCGGGTGATCTGGGCCGCATCGGCCTCGCGATCGCGCGGTCGAACCCGAAGGTGTTGATGGCGCAGGTCGAACACTCGTTCCAGCCGAATTGCGGCGGACGCGGCGGCGGCCGCGGCGGGGCTCAGGCCGTGGCGCCGGATCCGGCGTGCACCGACATGACGAAACTCGGCGCCGGCATCTATCGCTCGGAAGACGCGGGCGCGTCGTGGAAGCAGGTCGACCGGACGAGCACGCGGCCGTTCTATTACAGCCAGATCGGCATCAGCCCGCTCGACGACAAATACATCTTCAGTTTCCTGATCAACTACCGCCGGTCGACCGACGCGGGAAAGACATGGACAAGCGGCGGCGGCGGCGACGGCGGTCATTGCTGGCATGCCATGTGGCACGACCCGCACAACAAGGGCCGCTATTACATCGCGAGCGACGGCGGCTTGAACCTCACGCACGACGATGGCGCGTCGTCGCTGCGGTTCAACAACATCAACGTGACGCAGTTCTACGACGTCGCGGCCGACATGCAGGAGCCGTACTGGGTGTGCGGCGGTTTGCAGGATGCGGGCACCTCATGCGGCCCGTCAGCAACGCGCGCGGGCGGCATTTATACGAGCGACTGGGTCAACCTCTCCGGCGGTGACGGGTATCACGCGGAAATGGAGCCCGACGGACCGTGGGCGTACACGGAATCGCAGCCGGACGTGAACGGCGGCAACATCGGACGCACGAACATGAAGACGCGCGAGCGCGTGAACATCCGGCCGAGCAAGAACAACATCGTGAACTACACGACGTACATCACGCCCGAGATGGAGAAACGCGCGCTCGATAACAACTGGGGCGCGCAGCCGCAGGCCATGGGGCCGCTGCGCTACAACTGGTCGACGCCGTTTATCATGTCGCCGCACAACTCGCGGACGATTTACATCGGGTCGAATCATCTGATCATGTCGAACGACCGCGGCACGACGTATCGGCTGATCAGCCCGGATCTCACGCAGAACATGCCGGAGAAGACGATTCGCCGCTCCGGCGGCATCACGCCGGACGAAGATCCGGGCGGCGGCGCGGAGTACCACGGCACGATCATCACCATTTCCGAATCGGCGCTCGAGCCCGGCAACATCTGGATCGGCAGCGACGACGGGAATATCCAGGTGACGCGCAACACGGGCGGCTCGTGGGACAAGGTCGGGATATCCGGCATGCCGGGGCTTCCGCAGACCGACATGTGGGTCAGCCGCGTAGAGGCGTCGCGATTTTCGCGCGGCACGGCGTACGCGACGATCGACGGCCATCGCTTCGGAAATCACAAACCGTACGTGTACAAGACCACCGATTACGGCAAGACGTGGACGTCGATCGCCAACGGGATTCCCGACGGCAACCCGATGTACGTGATCAAAGAGGACGTGAAGAATCCGAACCTCCTGTTTGCGGGCAGCGAGTTCGCGGCGTTTTTCACGCTCGACGGCGGCGCGAACTGGAAGAAGCTCGGCGCGAATCTGCCGACGGTTGCCGTGCACGACGTGATGGTCCATCCGCGCGACGGCGACCTCATCGCCGCCACGCACGGCCGCGGCATCTGGGTGCTCGACGACATCACGCCATTGCAGCAGTTGACGACGGAGGCGCAGGCGGCAGACGCTGTGCTCTTCCAGAGCCGGCCGACCGTGCAGTGGCTGACCATGCAGCCGCAGCACAACGGCGGCAACCTGGCGTTTGTCGGCCGTAACCCGACGAGAAACGCGGTGATCAATTACCACTTAAGCGACCGCATCACCGGCGACGTGAAGTTCGACATTGCTGATGCCGGCAGCGATCGGATGTGCACGGGCACGTTCCCGGCGCAGGACGGGATCGGACGCGTGGAGTGGAACATGAACTTCACGGCGGCGCCTGGTCCGGCTGGTCCTGCGGGCGCCGCCGGCGGAGCCGGAGGCGGACGCGGCGGCGGTGGCGGCGCGTGCCTCAGCGTGCCGAACAACGCCGCAGCGCCGGCAGGCCGCGGCGGTGGCGGCGGGCGCGGCGGCGGCGGCGCCGCCGGCCGCGCAACGCCGGGCACTTACAAGGTCACGATGACGGCGGGCGGCAAGACCTACACGAGCTGGATCACCCTCCGCCAGGACCCGATCGGCGTAGCCGCGGCGTTGGGCGGCGGACAGTAAAAGAGGGACGCACCCCTTACAAGCCGAAGTCGGTCTTGGCCTTCTCGAAACAGCTCGGGCAGATGCCGTGACTGAACTGCGCGTGCGAGTGGTCGCTGATGTAGCGCTCCATCTGCTCCCAGCTCTGCTCTTCGGTGCGGATTCGTTTGCAGTAACTGCAGATCGACAAAAACCCCTCGAGCTGCCGCACATTGGCCAGCGCCGCCTGCAGCTCGTCAACACGATCTTCGAGCTGCGACTGGAGCGTCGCCACGCGCACGCCGACGTGTACTCGCGCGCGCAGCTCTTCGCGGTCGAACGGCTTCGTGATGTAGTCGTCGGCGCCGGCGTCGAGGCCCGTCACCATGTCGGCGCTGCCCTCGCGCGCGGTCAGCAGAAGAATGTAGATGTTTGCCGTCGCGGGATTGGCGCGGAGCCGGCGGCACAATTCAGGCCCGTCGATACCGGGCATCATCCAGTCGACGATGGCTAGCGGCGTGTATTCGAGATTGAGGGAGTCCCAGGCTTCCTGGCCGTCGAAGACGACGGCGACCTCCAGGCCCCACGAACGCAACGCCGCCGACAAGATTCGGGCGGCGACAGGATCATCATCGGCGACGAGTACGCGCATTCAATTATCGGTGAGGGGGGAACATCCTCACGCAGTATTGAGAATTGTAAGCAGTTCTTCGGCTTCCGCGGCAAGCCGCGGAAAGTAATGTGCCGCGCGGGCGACGTCGCTCGATTGGCCGGCATCTTCAAGCTCGAGCGCCAGCGCGGCCAGGCGTTTGGCGGAGAGATTGCCTGCGGCGCCCTTGAGCGTATGCGCCGACGCGCGCAACCGGGTGAGATCGCGCACGTCAATCGCCGCTCGAATATCGGAGACGAGCTCCGGCGTGCTGTGGCAGAAGATTGCGACGATTTCGCGCATGACCTCGCGATCGCCGCCAAGCCGTTCCATCAATTCGGCTTCATCGAACCGCGCGACGTCATCGCCGACCGACGCCGGGCGATCGGCATCCAGACCGACGTCTGAATCGTTCAGCTCGACCGCGGCGAACAGATCCAGCCTGTCGATCGGCTTCGCGAGGTATCCGTCCATGCCCGCCGCCAGGCACCGCTCGCGGTCGCGCTGCAGCGCGTGCGCGGTGAGCGCGACGATGCGCACATGACCGCCTTCGCGTTCTTCACGCCCGCGAATCGCGCGCGTTGCATCGAAGCCGCCCATGACCGGCATCTGCACGTCCATCAGGATCACGTCGAATCGGCCCGGCGCAAATGCATTGAGCGCTTCGGCGCCGTTGTTGACGACGGTGACCTCATGGCCGCGCCGCTCCAGCATGCTGCGGGCGACGCGCTGGTTGACCGCGTTGTCTTCGGCCAGCAGCACGCGCGCGCGGCGCGCGGCGCCCGTCACCGCGGGCATCGACGGCGCGAGCCTCGGTGCGCCGAACAGTGAAGACACCGCGTCGAACAGATCCGCCTGCCGCACGGGCTTCGTGAGATACGCCGAGATGCCGAGCTCGCGGCACCGCGCCGAGTCGCCGGGCCGGCCCGATGACGTGAGCATCATCAGCCGCACATCGGCGAATCGCGGATCGGCTTTCACCGCGGCCGCGACGGCGAAGCCGTCCATTTCCGGCAGGTTTGAATCGAGCAGGATCGCGCGGTACGGATGGCCCTCGTCAACGGCCGCCGCGAGCGCTCCGAGCGCCTGCCGTCCGGACTCGACGGCCGTCGGCGCCATCTTCCATCGGCGCAGCTGCTCATCGAAGATGCGCCGGTTGACAGGGTTGTCGTCCACGATCAGCGCGCGCAGGCCGTCGAGCTGCGGGTTGTGTTTCTCCGCGTGCGGCATCGCCGCTTCGTCGAATTCGGCGTCGAACCTGAATGTGCTCCCGCCGCCGGGCGTTTCCTCGATCGAGATCTCGCCGCCCATGAGCCGCACCAGCGTCGCTGAAATCGTGAGGCCGAGGCCGGTGCCGCCGTATTTCCGCGTGGTTGAACCGTCGGCCTGGCGGAACGCCTCGAAGATCGCGTCCCGTTTCTCAACCGGCACGCCGATGCCGGTATCGGTAACGATGAAAGCGAGCCGGGCGCGCCCGCCAATCACCGGCGCCGCGAGACGGATCTGCACGAGCACGTGGCCACTCTCGGTGAATTTGATCGCGTTAGCCGCGAGGTTCGCCAACACCTGGCGCAACCGGAGCGGATCGCCGATGACGCCGGCCGGCACCGCCTGATCGACTTCGGTGATCAGCTCGAGGCCCTTCTGATCGGCGCTGAGCGCCAGCGGCTTCAGCGCGTCGATCAGCATGTCGCGCACCGCGAACGGCAGCTCTTCGAGCTCCATCCGGCCCGACTCGACTTTCGAGAAATCCAGGATGTCATTCAGGATCGCGAGCAGCGATTCTGCCGAGGCCTGAACCGTCTCCAGGCTCTCGCGCTGATCGGGCTCCAGCTCGCTGTCGAGGACGAGCTCCGTCATGCCGATGATGCCGTTCATGGGCGTTCGAATCTCGTGGCTCATGTTGGCGAGAAACTCGCTTTTGGCGCGGCTCGCTGCCTCCGCGCCCTCCTTCGCTTCCCGCAGCTCGGCTTCGATGCGCTTGCGGTCCGAAATGTCGATCAGCGTGCCTTCGGTTTCGCCGGCGCCGCCGGCATTCTCGACATACGTCGCGCTGTCGAGCACCCACACCTTCGTGCCGTCGCGGAGCGTCAGCTCCACTTCGACGTTCGTGAGGCCCCGGCTCGACTGCAGGCGTTCAAGGAACCGCGCGCGCGTGCCCGCGTCTGGAAAAAAATCAAGGGCATTCTGCCCGATCGCTTCCTTCGCCGATCGGAATCCGAGAATCTTCGCGCACGCGTCGTTGCAGTTGATGATCCGCCCGTCCACCGACGTGCGATAGACCCCGGCGAGGCTGCGCTCGAAGAGCAGCTTGTAACGGCGGCCCGCATGCGCCATCCGCGCCACGAGCGGACGGACGATGAACCACGAGACGGCGGCGACCTGGAACGCGACGATTGCGAGAAAGCCCGCGACGCGCAGCGCTTGCGACGCGCTCGTCGCCCGGGACGCCCATCCGTTCCACGCGAGCAACGCGCCCTCGGCGACCAGGGCGATCAGGATAAACATCAGGACCGATTGGAGGGCCGGGCGGTTACGTCGTTCAGACACGAAGAACCTCCGGGGGGCGGTGGGAGTTTATCTCACCCGGCTGACCCTGCCGGTGGCAACGTCCACGATCGAAATATGGCTCTCGAGTTTGGCGGGCGGTGGCGCGACTGGTGAAACCTGCGACGACTCGACGAAGACAATCAGTTTGCCATCGGGCGACCACCGGGGATCGATGGCTGAACCGAGCGGCGACGAGGCCAACACCCGCTGCCCGCTGCCGTCGGCGTTCATCAGGAAGATCTCGGTCTTCCCGCTCCGCCAGCTCATGAACACCAGCTGCTTCCCATCAGGCGACCATGACGGATACATCCCGTTGGCCGGATCGGTCGTCAATCGCGTCAGCGCTCCGCCCTCAGCGCGTACGTGCACGTCCCTGCCGACGTGGAGCGCGATGTTATTGCCATCGGGAGAGAATTGCGGAAACCAGTTGGTGCCGCCCCTGGTGAGGCGCGTGACGCCGGTGCCGTCGGCGTTCATCCGGTAGAGATCGAACTCGCGGTTGTCGCGATCCGACATGAAGACGATCGACTGCCCATCGGGTGACCACGCGGGCGCGACGTCACGCGCGCGGTCGCTGGTGATCCGCCGTGGATTAAAACCGTTGGCGTTCATCAGCCAGATATCGAAATTGCCGGCGGCTGCGTCCGACTCGTACGCGATGCTCTTGCCGTCAGGCGACGCCGAGGGGTAGCCTTCAGCGGCCTTCGGCGTCCTGGTCAGCTGCCGGACATTCGATCCGTCGGCCGCCATGATGAACAGGTCGGCGCGCTCGCCGGCATTTTCGGCGTAGAAGACGATCTCCCCTGCCGGCGTCCAGCCCGGCGCGCCCGATTGCACCGGCGCCCGTGAACAGGCGCCGGCGGCAATCAGGCACAACACAATCCATCTCATTTCTTGATCTGTCGTTCCCTCTGCAGCTCGAGCATGTCGATCTCCCGCTGCGGCACATCGAGCAGCCACTGCGTGAAGTAGTCGATGCGGCGCCACGCGGCGTAGTCGGCGACCGCGCCGAACCCGTGCCGCTGGCCGGGCAGCAGGATGAAGTCAAAGCGCTTGTTCGCCTTGATCAGCGCGTCGATCACTCGATACGTGCCGGCCGGGTGGACGTTGTTGTCGATATCGCCGGTGATCAGGAGCAGGTGGCCCTTCAGGTTCTTCGCGATGTCCTGGTTCTTGTCGACGTCGTACTCGAATGTCGTCTTGTCGTCCTTGGTGACCTCGAGCACGCCGTCGTGCTTTTCGCTCCACCAGCGGTTGTAGATCGCGTTGTCGTGGTTGCCGGACTCGGCGATGCCGACCTTGAAGAAGTCCGGGTAGCCGAACATCGCGGCCGCCGTCATGAAGCCGCCGCCGGAGTGTCCCCACATGCCGACGCGGTTGATGTCGATCCACGGATGGCGCTTCGCGAGCTGCTCGACGGCCGCCTTCTTGTCCGCCACTCCGTAGTCGCGCAGATTGCCGTAGCCGAAGTTGTGGTACCACTTCGACCGGCTCGGATGGCCGCCGCGGTTGCCGACTTCGATCACGATGAAGCCGACATTGGCGAGCGTCTGGCTCCAGTCACGCGGCGCGAATGCCTTCTGCACGCTCTCGGTCTGCGGACCGGGATACACGTACTCGATGATCGGATACCGCTTCGTGTCGTCGAAGTCGAACGGCTTGAACATCACGCCATAGAGATCCGTGATGCCGTCGTCAGCCTTCACCGCAAACGGCTCGGGGAATTTGAATCCCTGCGCGACCGCTTCGGCCATGTCCGTCTTCTCGAGGTCCATAATTCTGTTGCCGAGCGCGTCGAACAGAGCGGACTCGGGCGCGGTGTTCACGCGCGACCACGTATTCACAAAGAACGTGCCCTTGTCATTCATCGACGCCGAGTGCGTGAAGTTACCAGGCGTGAGTAGCTTCACCGCGCCCGTGTCGATATTCGCGCTGTAGAGATGCGTGTAGTACGGATCCTCGCCGGCCTCGCGGCCGGCCGCGTTGAAGAAAATCGTGCGCGCCTTCTCGTCGATGCCCGCGATCCCCGTCGACTGGAACTCGCCGCTCGTGATCTGCTTCAGCACTTTGCCGGCGTTGTCATACAAGTAGTAATGGCCCCAGCCGTCGCGTTCCGACCAGTGGATGAACTGCTGCTGGCCGGCCGCCGTCTTGATCGGGCGGATCGGCTGAATTTCAATGTAGGTGTTCGACCGCTCTGACGCGACGACCTTCGGCTCGTTCGTCACGGTATCCAGTTCGACGACGTCGATGCGCTTGAGATCGCGGGAGGTGCGGTTGAAATAGAGCTTGTTGCCGTCCATCGCGAGCCAGCGCGATGTCGTCTCCTGCTTCTCGCGCTGGATGTTCGTGATCGGCGCCGTGTTCAACGACATCTGCTGGTCCTTGAACGCGTCGGTCTTGACCTTCGCGCCCTTTCTGCCGGTGATGTCGAACACCCACGCCTCGGCCTGCGGCTGATTCGCCTCGCCCGGCATGCCGTACTTGTAGGTCTCGAGGCGCGGCCGCGGACTGGCCAGCGAGTTGATGACCCAGAGATCGGCGACCTTGCGCGAATCGTTGCGCATGAGCGCGAACTTCTTGTTGTCCTGCGACCACGAGATGCCGACGGCGCGCACGCGCGGACCGAACTTATTATCTTGTTCAGTCGGAACGGCGCGTGCCGCGCCGCCCGTGCCCTGGCCTCGGCCGCCGTCGTTGTCCTGATCGTCCTGCTGACCGCCCTGGGCCTGCGGATCGACAGCGTATGCGTAGTCCTTCTCGCCGTCGGTCGTCAGCTGCGTTTCGGTGATCGACGGATCGTCGGCTTTCACGAGCGCCTTCGCGTAGTTGGCGGCGTCCATCATGAAGAGGTTCTGCCCGCGGCCGAAGAGGATCGTCTGCTTGTCGAGCGACACCTGCGCCCAGGCCGGCGTTGGCTTCTCCGGCTCGTACTTGTCGTTGAGGGAGAGTTTTTCCGTCGCGAATTCGTACTCCAGCCACCAACGCTTCTGCCCTGCCGGCGGTCCGCCCGCAACGCCGCCGC
>JBKJHW010000020.1:0-9637 GCA_046598935.1 Vicinamibacterales bacterium
TGTGAAGAAGCCGATGCGTTTGCTGTCGGGCGACCAGAACGGCAGCTGTGCATTGCCGTCTCCAGTCCCCTCGAGGCGGCGCGCCGTCAGCGATCCGATGGGACGCACCCAGATTCCAGTGGCGCCCGTGATGTCGCTGCCGACAAAGGCAACTTGGGTGCCGTCAGGAGAAATGACGGCCATCACCGAGTCGGGATAGATCGAAGCTCCCGGCGGCGCCACGATCGACGTGCGCAGTTCACGAAGCTCCGGCACCGCCGAGTCGGGCCGCAGCGCGTAGGCGATTGCGGCCGTCACCAGAACGGCCGCAGCCGCCGGCCACAAGCGTGCGAACATCGAGGCAGGCGCCGGCGCCGCCGTGTGTGGCGCCGACGGCAGGGCCGCGGGTTCAAGCTCATTCAACTCGAGGCGGGCATCACCAATCGAGCTCAGGCGCACTTTCGGGTCTTTTTCGAGGCAGCGCCGTAACAGCCGCCGGATCGGCGCGGGCAAGTTCGGCGGCGCGGCGCTCCAATCCGGATCGCTCTTGAGCACCGAGGCGAGCACGTCCGTGATGTTGTCGCCGGCAAACGCGCGCTTCCCGGTCAGCATTTCAAAGAGCACCACGCCGAACGCCCAGATATCGGCGCGCCGGTCGACGGACTTCCCTCTCGCCTGCTCGGGCGACATGTACGCCGCGGTGCCGATGATCATCCCCATCTGCGTGGCACGCGCCGTGAGGGTCGGCGAGTTCGCCATGTCGGCATTGCTCGATCCGTCCACCGTGCGGGCCAGGCCGAAGTCGAGCACCTTCACGGTGCCATCGGGCTTCACTTTGATATTCGCGGGCTTGAGATCACGATGCACGATCCCCTGCTCGTGGGCCGCTTCGAGCGCGTCGGCAATCTGGCGCGCAATCGGCAGGGCGTCGGCGAGCGCGATCGGGCCGCGCGCGATCACCGCCGAGAGATCGTCGCCCTCGACGAGTTCCATGACGAGCGCGGTGGAAACGACACCCGATGTCGTTTCCACCGCGTAGATCGCCGCGATGTTCGGATGATTCAGCGCCGCGAGCGTCTTCGCTTCGCGCGTGAATCGCGCCAGCCGGTCCGCATCCTGTGCAAACGATTCCGGCAGCACTTTGATCGCGACGTCGCGATCGAGCTTCGAGTCGCGGGCGCGGTACACCTCGCCCATCCCGCCGGCGCCGATCTGAGAAACGACTTCGTACGGACCGAGGCGGGTTCCTGGCGCTAGAGGCATTCGCCCGCGGATTATCCTCTAAAACCTCAGTCGGCGCGCAGCAGCACTCCCGACTTTATTTGACGCGTTTGCCGTGTTTGACGACGATGTCGACGCGCTGCAGGAGCGCGATGTGCCTGAGCACGTCGCCGCGAACGGCGATGATGTCGGCGTATTTCCCAGGCGTCACGGTGCCGACGTCTTTGTCTTTTTTCATGAAGAGCGACGGCCAGTAGGTCGCGGCGCGAATCGCCTCCATCGGCGACACGCCCAGTTCCCTCACCCACACGTCGAGCTCATTCCACGTCGTCTGCGAGTGGAACTGCATCGGGATCCCGCTGTCGGTCCCGATCATCATCGTGACGCCCGCGTCGCGCAGCTGCTGGAACTTGCGCTTGAGCGTCGGCTTGCGTGACGGCGTCAGCTGGAAATAGCTCATGCGATCCGGATGCCGGAGCGAGGCCTTGATGTCCGCGACCGTGTCGGCGGCGAGCCCAACCTGCCACGAAGGGTCGTCGAGCATCTCCGGGTTGTCCCGCATGTATTCGTAGTTCCAGAGACCCATGATCGTCGGCGTCCAAAAGAACGGGCCGAGCGCCATCTTCGCTGTGCGCGCCTTGATCAACTCGATGACGTCAGCCGGATACTCCGGCGCCGTGGCCAGGCCGGTGTGTTCGAAGTTGTCGACGCCGTACTTCAGCCCGAGCCTGATTTCTTCCGGCCGGTGCGAGTGCCCGACGACCGGCAGGCCGCGCTTGTGCGCCTGATCGATGACCGCCGCGATTTCCGGCTCGGTCATCTGGTCCTGGTCGATCAGCTTGATGACATCCACGCCGGCATTCGCGAGGCGGTCAACTTTGGCCCGCGCGTCGGCATCGCCCTTCACGCCCCACCGGAACAGCTCCGTGCCTGGATAGGGCTCGTGCTGAATGAACGGACCGGAGACGTACAGCGTGGCTCCGGGGATTTCGCCGCGGTTGATCGCGTTGCGCACGTTGATGCTGGCCTCGAGCGGCGCGCCGAGATCGCGCGCGCTCGTCACGCCCGCCATCAGCAACTGCTTCGCTGACGCCGGCATGATTTCCTTCTCGAGCCGGTTGATGTAGGTCTTGTCCCAGTGCGTGTAGTCGGAGTGGCCGTTGAGCATCGTGTGGACGTGCATGTCCCACAATCCCGGCAAGACCGACATGCCTTCCGTCGAAATCACCTCGGCGCCGGCCGGCACCGCCAGGGACCCGACCTGCCCCACCGCTTTGATCCGCTCGCCTTCGATGATGACGATGGAGTTTCTCAGCGGGGTGCTGCCGAAGCCGTCAATCAGCGTGCCGCCGACCAGTGCCGTGACGCCGGCCCGCTGCGTGGTCGGCTCGGCGGAAGTCAGAAGTAAGAAGGCAAAAGGCAGAAGTAACAGCTTGCGCATGCGCGGATTCTAACGCTTTGTAATGACGATCGTCCGGACGATCACGCCGTCCGTCCCGGTCACGACAACCTTCAGCTCCGAGGCGGTCGCGTCGACTCTCGCGACCTGATCCTGGCCGACGACCACGAGGTGGTAGTTGTGGTCGGCGTTCGGCGGCTCATAGGAGAAACGGTGGTTGTGGCCGGCGATCATCAGGTCCACCTTCGCGGCGTTGGCAAGGGCGATCCACTCGGCGTTGCCGTCGGCAAGCCAGCCCCACTTGGGCTGATGCACAGCGACAACGCGGAACGGCGCCGCAGCGGCCCGCGGCGATTCGCGAACATGAGCGCGCAGCCACGCCAGCTCTTCGGCGCGGTACGCCGCCGTGCGATTGAGGTCCGCGTAGACATTCGTGTTGTCCGGCTTGTCTTCGCCGGTGTCGAGAACCAGGAGATGCACGGGCCCGAGGTCGCGCGCGAAATAGAATCGGCGCTCCGGCGTGGGAACGTAGTCCGCCAGATTGCGTGCGAACGCGCCGCGCAGCTCGTGGTTCCCGCGCGCATAAAGCAACGGCTTCTTTGCCGCGAGCCCCGCCGCGATGGGCGACAGCCATTTTTTGAACAGCTGATCTTCCGTGTCGATCCAGTCGAACGCGTCGCCAAGATGCACGAGCGCGTCGGTCGTGGGCCAGTCCACCATCTTCATCAGCTTGTTGATGCGTGCGACGTCCTCGTGCGTGTCGGTGATCGCGCTGAACGACGCCGTTGCCTTGCGCGGGTCGAACGTCGTGAACGACGCGACCTTGCTCTCAGTCGACAGGCCCTTGTCGGGCCAATACGCTTTGAGTTTGACGACGCGCGTCGAGATGGCCTGGTAGCGGTAGGCGCTCCCCGGCTTGAGACCGCGCAGCGTGACCACGTGACGCAAACCGACCGGCACGAGGCCGTCCACTGATGGCTCGGCCACCTCAGTGAGGTCCGTCCCGGTGCCAAAGCGCAGCCTGGAGTGACTCGGGGTGTCCGTCATCCAGACGATCGAGACGGCCGTGTCGGACAGGGCGACCAGGTAGGGCCCTTCGGTGATCACCGGCTTGGTGTCGAAGACCTTGTACGGTTCAGACTGCGGCAGCGGCAGCAGAAACAGCGCGCATAGGAAGACGAGCGGCATCGGCATGGGCGGATTGTACTGTCGGCCGGACTGCTGATATCATGGGGTTTCCTATGCGAATTGCTCCGGGCGTCCGCGTGTCACATTCCCAGTACGGCGCCGGCACGATCAGCGCGCACGACGACCAGTACACCGTCATCGAGTTCGACGAACACGGCTCCAAGCGATTTGTCAGCCGCATGGTGACGCTCGAGTCCACGAGCGTGCCGGCGCCGAACAAGGCCCCGAAGAAGAAGGCCGTTCGGAAGAAGAAAGCCGACGCCGTCTAGCTCCACCCCAAGTCCGGCGCACTGCTAGAATCCCCGCGGTGCTGAATTCACATCCGTTACGGCAGATTGCCTGCGCGCTGATGCCGGTTGCCATTGCGGCGTCAGGCCTGGCGACGGCGTCCTGCGGCCGCACGCCGACAGCCCCTGTGGCTCGCCTAAGCGTGACGAAGATTCTCGCCTTCGGCGACAGCTTGACGGAAGGCGACGCTACGCCCTCGTCGTCACCGTTCTTCGTCCACCCGACGAACAGCCCGGGCCTCCCGAAAAGTTATCCGTACAAACTGCTCTCGCTACTTGCCGCCGAATACCCAGAACAAGTAATCCAGGTCTACAACGGCGGCTACGGCGGCCGGACGCTCTTTGGCGACGCGCACGATCTGCCCGACAGGACGCTCGGAGAATTTCTCGACGCGTTCAACCCGGATGTGATGATCCTGCTGCACGGCGCCAACGACATCAACCAGGGCCAGCTCGAGCACAGCGTGCCGGAGATCGCCGGGTTCGCCGGTCAGCTGATCGACAAAGCCAGGGCGCGCGGCACGAATGTCATCCTGTCGTCGCTGCCGCCGCGCATTGCCGGCGGCACACCGGCGCGCGCCAATAACCCGCAGCTGGTCGTGCCGTATAACCTCCAATTGGCCGGGGTCGCTGGACAACGGAACGTGCCGTTTGTCGATGTCTACTCGCCGATCGTTCAGAACCTGGCGGGCCCTGACATCGCGCCGGACGGCCTGCATCTCACACAAGCCGGCAACGACAAGCTCGCGCTGGTCTACTTCAAGGCCCTGAAGCAGCTTTACGAAACGATCAAGTAGACGCCGCCGGCGAGGAGCGCCGCGCCGGCCAGCCAGCGCGTCGCGTCGCCAAATGGCGCGAGCTTCTCGATCGCGACAAACACGGCGAGCGCGACGATCACGGTCAGGTTCATCACGCCCCCGGCGAACAGCAGCAGCATCAGCGCCCAGCAGCACCCGACGCAATAGAGACCGTGCCACAGTCCGAGCCAGAAGGCGCCGGACGCGCCGGGCCGCGCGTGCTCGGTCAAAAATGCCAACGGCGCGCGGCAGTTCTTCAGACACGCGCGCTTCATCGGCATCCACTGATACACGCCGGCGACGAGGAGCAGCACACCGCTCGTGCGCCGGCTCACCAGCTCCATCATCGGATTGAGCACGAACATGTCCGTCAACAGGCGTTGAACGATCGTCGCGCCGGCGCTGAAGAGCGTCCAGATGAGGAGATACCCGAGCGCGACCAGATAGACAAACGACGGCGAGTAGCCCGCCGCCGACGTTCGACGCGCGACGCCGCCGTACAGCAACAGCAACGGCGACACCGACGGCAGCATCATCGCAACCATCATCACGGTCCACATCAGGAATAGCAGGACGATGTGCGGCGCGTCCCACACGGGCGTCATCATCCATGCGGACGCGCCCGTCATCGGGCCGTACATGTCGATGCCCATCGTGGCAGTCCACCACCACGCGAGCGCGGTGGTCGCCACGATCGCAGCGACCAACGTCGCGCGCGACTTCAAATGGTCAGTAGTCAATGGTCAGTGGTCAATGAGGGCGTCATTGACCATTGGCCAATGACCATTGACCTCTAACCCCGGACGACGCCGTGAGTGTTCCAGTGGACGCGCGCGAAGTGCGCGTGCGTCTTCGTGAAGTCGAGCGGAATGGCGCCTTCCACTTTCGCAGTACCGCTGGCGAATTCCGCCTGCGAGAATTCGAACCCGTTTGGCAGGTCCACGCGCACGCGGTGCGGGAGGCCGGTTTTCGCGTTCGTGATCGGGCTCACGTCGCAGGTGACGAGGCCGGGCACGCGAATGGTCCCCGTGCGTTCGTCGATGTCGGCGATCAAATCGATCTGCTTGGCCATCGTCGGCAGGAACTTCGACGTCATCGCCGCATACACCGACCACACGACCTTCATGGGCTCGGTTTCCTTGCCCATCGCGATCGCCTCGAGCGCGGCTCGCTGCTTCTCGTCGGCCCGCTCATCCACCACGATCTGCATCGTCCCATTGCCCTGGTGGATCGCGCCAGGCCAGGCGGCCACGATGCCCCAACGCAGGCCGTCGAGGCTCGTGTCGCCGAAGTTGCCCTTGTCGATGTGCACGAACACCACGGCTTTGCAGTCACCATGCGACGGCAGCTGATTGAATTGACACGGGCAGCCCCAGTTGCAGTTGCAATTGGCGACCTCCCAACCCTTCATGTTCCACTCGACAAAGGCCATAATGGTTTCTCCTGCGGGGAGCAGATCGTGAGATATCGTAGACTCCCTACTCCCGAGGAGCAAGTCTGTGCCGTTGAGGGTTGCTCGCAAGGCGGTGGTTTCGTTACACTTAGGGGTCTGGCAGCGCGGGAATAACTCAGTGGTAGAGTGCGACCTTGCCAAGGTCGAAGTCGCGGGTTCGAATCCCGTTTCCCGCTCCAATATTTATCGCCGGGGTCCCCTGCACCCCGGCTGGCGCGCTTCGATACGCGGCCGCTTCGACGGCCGCTCCTCTCGCGCGCGGCTCTCGCGGGACGTTTCGCTTCGGCGGGGCGTAGTTCGTAGGGCGGGCTGGTTTTCAAGTCTGCCGCAAGCGGCCGGGAGGCATCCCGGCCGTTGCTGTTCTTAGGGGCGCCGTCGCCAAGCGGTAAGGCAGAGGTCTGCAAAACCTCCACCCCCGGTTCAATTCCGGGCGGCGCCTCCAATCTCTTATTGCTTCGTCATCGTGAATCCCCGTTCCGTTGTAGCGGCGTCTGTCGCGCTCCCGTTGCAATCATCCACCGAGGTCGCTAGAATCGGCGCTCACACTCCAGCCAAGACCACTTTGAGGGGTTACCACATGGTGACGCGTTGCGCATATTTCAGTGTTCTCATCACGCTCTGTGCCGCGACCGCCAGTGCGCACTCAGCCCCGGCCGCTCAGCAACCAACGACATTGAGCGGCACCGTGACCACCAAAGCCGATGGTCTATCGCTCCCGGGCGCGACGATTGCGATTCCCTCCCTCAGCCTCGAGACCACCAGCGGGCCTGATGGCACGTACACGTTGACGATTCCCGCCGACAAGGTCACGGGCCGGCCAACACCGGTTCTGGTGTCGTTCGGCGGGCTGCAGACGCAGACGACGCAGCTGTCGCTGAGTCCCGGAGCGATGACCCGCGACTTCGCATTATCGCTGTCGTTTGCAGATGAGATTACGGTCGGCTCGCGCATGGTCGGCGCGGCCGGTGAGCGTGCCGTGCCGGTCGACATCATTTCGGCCGAGCGGCTCACCAGCACCGGCATGACCCAGGTGATGCAGGCGATCCAGGCGCTCGCGCCCTCATTCAACTTTCCGCGGCCCACTGTCTCCGACGGAACCGATTCGGTTCGTCCGGCAACGCTTCGTGGGTTGGGTCCCGACCAGGTCCTCGTCCTGATCAACGGGAAGCGTCGACACCAGACAGCGCTCATCCACATCAACAGCACCATCGGGCGCGGATCAACGGGCGTCGATCTGAATGCGATTCCGCTGTCGGCCGTATCGCGCGTCGAGATTCTGCGCGACGCGGCGGCGGCGCAGTACGGCTCCGACGCCATCGCCGGCGTGCTGAACATCGTCTTGAAGTCGGGCGCGCAGGGCATGGTGACCGCCCAGACCGGAGGCAACTTCGGCAGCTTCACCGAGGTGACGGGCGCCAAGCGTGACTTTTCGGACGGGGGCAGCGTCGATCTCGGCGGCAGCTACGGCTTCAAGCTGGGCAGCGGCTCGCTCACCCTGTCGGGTGAATTCCGCGATCGGAAAGGCACCAATCGGGCGGGCTTCGACGAGGCCGACCAGATCATCGTGGGGGACGCGAAGAACAACGCCATCGCTCAGCCCAACACGCATTGGGGCGACGCCGAGACGCGCGACACCCTCCTGTTTGCCAACGCCGAGATTCCCATCGGAGCCGCTGGCTCGTCCACGTCGTTCTACGGCTTTGGTGGATGGAGCCGCCGCACCGGATCGCACGGGGGCAATTTCCGGCGCGCGATCCAGGCGACGAACTGGCCAAGCATCTACCCGCTCGGGTTCCTGCCGCTCATCGAGCCCATCAACATCGATTACTCGCTGACGGGCGGTGTGCGCGGTACGCGCCAGGGTTGGTTCTGGGACGTAAGCGGCCAGTATGGGCACAATCGGCTCGACTATTACGTTCGCAACAGCCTGAATGTCTCGCTCGGCCCGACGATTCCACCCAACCATACCGAGTTCTACTCCGGCGCGATCGCGTCCAATCAGTTCATTGCCAATGCCGACGTGAGCCGTGCCCTGAAAATCGACGCGCTGGCCAGTCCGCTCAACGTGGCGATCGGCTTCGAGGTGCGCCGCGAGAACTACCAGATCATTGCCGGCGAACCCGACTCATATCGCGACGGCGGTGTGCCAAACCGCAGTGGCGGCCGCGCGACGCCGGGAGTCCAGGTGTTTCCCGGCTTCCGTCCCAACAACGAAACCGATGCGTCCCGCAACAGCGTGGCGACCTACATCGACGTCGAAGGGGACGTGGTCGATCGGCTGCGGCTCGGCCTGGCGGGCCGATTCGAGCGTTACAACGATTTCGGCAATACGGGTGACGGCAAACTTACCGTCCGATATGAACTCGACAAGCGCTTCGTCGTGCGTGGCGCCGTGTCGACCGGCTTCCGCGCCCCCTCGCTCGCTCAGACGTATTTCTCGACCGTGAGTACGAACTTCATCTCGATCGGCGGTGTCATTCAACCAGTCGAAGTAGGAACGTTCCCGGTGGCCAGTCCGGTGGCGCTGGCGCTCGGCGCCACTCCACTACAGCCGGAGCAGTCGCTTCACTACAGCGCTGGTCTGGTCGTGGAGCCCGTGACGGGACTCAAGGCCACGATTGACGTCTACCGCATCGACATCGATGACCGGATCGTCTTGTCCGACAATTTCACGGGCGGGCGGTTGACGGCGATTCTGGCGCCGCTCGGCGCCAGCGGCGCGCGTTTTTTCACCAACGCGATCGATACCAAGACGCAGGGTGTGGATCTCACGGTCGACTACCGCGTGCCGATGAGCAGCGACAGCGGCCGACTCGACCTCACCGCGTCGTTCAACCACAACACGACCCAACTCGTGAGCGTGATTGCCACGCCGTCGCAACTCGAAGGGTTCGACAATACGCTCTTCAGCCGCATCGCTCCCAATGACCTCGAGTTCCGGCGCTACACATGCGCGCAGCCACGGGACAGCTTTCGTTTCGCCGGCACCTACATGAAAGGCCGCCTGGGCATGACCGCACGCCAGAACCTGTATGGCGAGTATTGCAGCCTCGAGGCCATCAACCAGATTTATCCTGCTGAGTGGGTGACCGACTTGGAAGGCACGTTCAAGCTGCACAAGGCCACCTTGGGCTTCGGTATCCAGAATCTGTTCAACCAGCTTCCGGACACGAACATTCCCGCCGTGTCTTTCTCTAATGTGAGGACATTTCCACGAAATTCGCCCTTTGGCTTCAACGGACGATACGTGTACGGACGGATCACGTACAACTTCTGACCAAGGACGCTATTCCGCATTAGCGGGCCCGAAACC